>PFVP01000017.1 GCA_002790675.1 Candidatus Moranbacteria bacterium CG_4_9_14_3_um_filter_45_14
CGAGGCTCTGCGAGGCGGTGGCGGGGCGATTCATTCGTTCAGTTTCCGCTCGAAAAAGGTTCGCGCAAATGCTAAAATAACACCACTCTATTCCTCCTCTTGAATTTTTTCCACATTTATGTTAGTATTCGAAATGCTCTTTTGTGAGTGAGAGATATCTGATAGAGCGAACGAAAGAGAAATATGGGTGATTAGCTCAGTTGGTTAGAGCGCTACACTGATAATGTAGAGGTCCCAAGTTCGAATCTTGGATCACCCACCACTTATGATAAAAAAAGGAAGTATGTGATACAATTCAGCATATAGCGGGGTAGAGCAGTTCCGCCACAGCGGACAAGCTGGCAGTTTACCCGCCGTAGGTGGGCTCGTCTGCTTGTTACAAATATGTATATGATTTACGCATTACAATTTGATGACAATAGAATATATGTTGGTATGACGATGAATCTACAGTGTAGGGTACGTGAGCATAGAAGAGGAAAAAATAAGTCAACAAAAGGGAGAAAGATAACAAAAGTATTGAAAATTGAGAAATGTTCTGATAGTATATCTGCTAGAGCACGAGAGAAATATTGGAGGTCAGGGCAAGGGAGAGAAAAGTTGAAGAAATATAGCGGGGTAGAGCAGTCTGGCAGCTCGTCTGGCTCATAACCAGAAGGTCGGTGGTTCGAATCCACCCCCCGCAACAAGTGATAGCGAAAAGAGGAGGGAGTAAGTGAACGGCTTCACTTACGAGTGGATGAGAAGGGATTTTTTTCTAAAAAGAAAAATCCCAGGCTCCCCGGACGAATCCACCCCCGCAACAAGTGATAGCAAAGACAGATATTTCTCATAACAAGGTGTCCAAAAAGCCCGCATGCTTTTTTGTTTTTTAAAAGTAAGGCAGGGTAGCTCAGTTGGTTAGAGCATAGCCTTCATAAGGCTGGGGTCGCGAGTCCGAATCTCGCCCCTGCTACATAGGAACAGCGTTGATAATTTGAGGAAAAACGGGGGCGTAGCTCAGCTGGTTAGAGCGACTGCCTGTCACGCAGTAGGTCGCCGGTTCGAGTCCGGTCGCTCCCGCCAAGATTAAAATACACCCATTATAGGTGTATTTTTATTTTTCAAATAGGGTTGCTGACAGAGAAGAATCTCGTTACAATGGGAAACAATAAGTATCACCACCAAAAAATCAACAAAAAAAATACGCTCTATGCATCCATCCGCTCTCCTTTACGCACTCAGTCTCATCCCTGGCATCGGGAATAGAACCCTCCGTGTACTGCTCGAACATTTCGGAAACGCCGAAGCGATATGGGAAGCCGATGAAAAAAGCCTCCTGGGCACGAACTGTCTTCGCCCAAAAATGGTCTCCACTCTCATACAAGGGAGACAGACCATTCACCCTGACCAAAAATGGGAGGAAGTCATCAGTCAGGGTATCGATATTCTCGCCTTCACCGATACTTCGTATCCACGTCTGTTGAAAGAAATTCCCGATGCTCCAATGATTCTTTTCACACGAGGGAATTATGTGTGGGAAGAAAAACCGCTTATCGCTATCGTCGGATCGCGCAAATTCACCAATTACGGCGAACAAGCTGCTTATCATCTCGCAACCGATCTCGCTTCCGCCGGATACGTCGTCGTTTCCGGTCTCGCATTTGGTATCGATTCCATCGCCCATAAAGCAGCTCTCGATGCTCACTCTGAGACGCTGGCCGTGCTCGCCGGCGGTGTGGATGATATGTCCATCGCCCCTCAGACACATCTCCCGCTCGCTCGAAATGTAATGCGTTCCGGTACGCTCGTATCAGAATATCGTCCTGGCACAAAGGTACAGGAAGGGACGTTTCCTGCCAGAAACCGCATCGTGGCAGGTATGTGTCTCGGAACATTGGTCATCGAAGCCCCCGAAAGAAGCGGTGCCCTCATCACGGCACGCTTGGCTCTCGATGACAATCGGGAAGTCTTCGCTGTACCAGGATCCATCTTCTCTCCCCTCTCATTCGGCACCAATAACCTCATCAAAGCCGGAGCGAAAATAGTCACATCCGTACAGGATATTCTCGAGGAATTCCCTCTCCCAGAAAAGAGTACCTCTTCCTCTCAAAACATTCTTTTCCAGAAAAATAACACGCTGACACAGGAAGAAGAAAAAATACTCTCATTTCTCTCGCACGAACCCGTTCACGTTGACAAGATTATCAAAGCGACTAAACTGGAAACATCGTCTGTCAGTTCTTCTCTTGCTCTCCTTGAGATAAAAGGATCGATACGAAACGTCGGCGGAATGTATTATATTAAACTCTAGCAACAAGCAGTAAGAAGCAAGTAGCAAGGACGAAGCCTCAAAGCATTCTTTTCCCTTACTACTTTTCTACATACTACTTTCTACTTCTACACTATGAAACTCCTCATCGTCGAATCTCCCTCCAAAGCCAAAACCATAGAAAAATATCTCGGAGGTGAGTACAAGGTCATCGCTTCTGTCGGTCACGTCCGAGATCTCCCCAAATCGAACAAAGACGCTATCGACATCGAGAGTGGTTTCATTCCGCGCTATATCATTTCTCCCGGTAAAGAATCCGTCGTCAGAGATATCAAATCCCTCGTCAAAAAAAGCGATACCGTTCTCCTTGCAAGCGACCCTGACCGTGAAGGTGAGGCCATCGCTTGGCATGTGGCTGAAACTTGCGGTATCAAGAAACCCAAGCGTGTTCTCTTCTACGAAATCACCGAAAAGTCCGTCAAAAAGGCTGTCGCTCATCCGGGTGATCTCGACATTAATCTCCGCAAAGCCCAAGAAGCCAGGCGTGTTCTCGACCGTCTGGTCGGATATGATCTTTCCGGACTCATCTGGAAGAAAGTTCGCTACGGACTCTCTGCCGGACGAGTACAATCCCCGGCACTCCACATCCTCACTCTCCGAGAAAAAGAAATCAAAAGTTTCATCCCTGAGGCATATTTCGTCATTACGGCGGAATGCGTAACGGAAAAGAAAGAAAAGATAGTTTTCACTTGCACTGAACAACCGAAAGACAAAAAAACCACAGAAAATATTCTTGATCTTGCCAAGAAAAAACAATGGGAAATAGTTGAGGTAAAAATGACAGAGGCGCTCCGTCGTCCGTATGCGCCGTTCACGACATCAACGCTTCAACAAGCAGGCAGTTCACGACTCGGGATGTCTCCCTCCCGTACGATGCGTGCCGCCCAAAAACTTTATGAGAAAGGATTCATCACCTATATGCGTACTGACAGTATCTCTCTTTCTGAGACCGCCCTGCCGGAAATCATTGCCGTCGTGAAAAAAGAATTCGGGGAAAAATATCTCTCTGTCCGTCGCTACAAGACCAAGGGTAAAAATGCTCAAGAAGCTCACGAAGCCGTCCGACCGACGGATACGTCCAAGAAAACTGCCGGATCCACGGAAGATGAGAAGAAGCTCTATGCGCTCATCCGTACCAGAACGCTCGCTTCACAGATGAGTGATGCGGAAATACTCCGTACGAAAATCATTGCCAACACAACCGATCGAGCGCTCCCCGATTTTTCAGTCAACGGTTCACATCTCCTTTTCGATGGCTGGCTCACTCTCGACACCGTTGCACGCGGAGACAACGTCGAAGTACCACGAGTCGCAGTATCTGATCCGCTCGATCTGAA
>PFVP01000018.1 GCA_002790675.1 Candidatus Moranbacteria bacterium CG_4_9_14_3_um_filter_45_14
CCAAAAAATTCTTTTGGTTGTGAAATCTGAATGGTTGAGACTCTGTTTCAAGAGAGAGTGAAGGCACTTACGAGCGACGGTAATCAATTACATCGACTCCACACAGTTTAATTTCCTTTACGAATATAGTCATACGCTGAAAGAGCGGCGACCACTCCATCACCGGCAGAGATGTTGTTCTGTTTGTAAGGAGCATCTGTGGCATCCCCCGTCGCAAAAATACCAGCTCTCGATGTCGCCTTGGTCCGATGATCGAGGATAATCTCCCCTCGTTCATTCAACTCAATCAGTCCTTTCACAAATTCCGTGTTCGGTACCATTCCGATTTCTACAAAAACTCCGTTGACTTCCAGTGTTTTTTCCTCGCTTGTCACTTTGTCCGTGTAAACAACTCCGGTAACATTCGTTTCACCGAGGATCAATTGTGGCACGGCATTATACAGAACACTCACTTTTTCTGAAGCGAGAACTTTCTTCTGTGTTATTGGATCACCTTTCAAGATTTCCGAACGGATCATAAGTGTGATATGAGATGCGTACGGGAGCAGATCTTCCACCGCTTCCAGCCCGGCATTGCCCCCACCTACCACAGCAACATTTTTGTTGCGGAAAAACGGGGCATCGCACGTCGAACAGAAGACAACTCCCTTGCCGATGAACTTCTCTTCGCCTGGAATATCCAAATGACGATGCCGTCCGCCTGTAGCGATGATGATGGTTTTTGTTTCATATTGCTTCCCATCGGAAACAGTCACGATGTAATGATTATCCTGTTCGACGACCTTCGTTGCTTTCACTCCAGTAATGATTTCGATCCCCTCTTGCGCGCGTAAATGTTTTTCGAGCGACTGGGAAAATTCGAAACCCGGTATCGTCACTGTACCGATCCAATTCTCGATACTCGCCGACACAGCTGACTGACTCTGAAAATTTTCTGTCAAAAAAAGTGTCTTCATCTGCTTGCGAACTGAATACACTCCTGCTGCCACACCTCCTGGCCCCCCACCGATTATGATTACATCGTACATATTCTTTCTATTTTAAAAATAATTATCATTTAAAAAAGGTGGGTCCTCTTATGAAGACCCAAAAAAATATTCCTCTTACTTCCGTGACGGATTGCGCCTCGGATAGCCCCCATCGATCTTAAACGTCGTTCCAGTAACGTATGAACAGGCATCTGTCATCACACCTGTTATGAACTTAGCCACCTCAATTGGTTCTCCTTGCCGAGACATATAGATGAAACCTACTTCACGATCCAACATACCTTCTGGCAATGTATCGTTCATACCAGTATTGATCCAACCCGGAGCGATGCCAATGAAGCGAATCCCAAAAGAAGCATATTCTTCTGCCAAACTCACCACCAAGTTATCCAATGAACTTTTCGACATATCATAGGCGAGTGATTGAGCCGAAAAGGAATTATCACCATTTGTCGATGAGATGATAACAAAAATTGCATCATGAATGCCTTTGGTTATCATACGTTCGGCAATCACCTTGGTTGAAGCGACACACCCGCGAACATTGACCGAATAAACGCGGTCTACTTCTTCAAGTGTCAGATTCTGAAAAGGAGTATTTGGTGAAACACCAATAGCATCGACGACACCGGTAATTTCCCGGCCGGCCTGAACGACAATAGCTTCAACTGTCGCTTCCATAGCTGACAGACTTGATCGATCAACTTGAGCGATGAAGGTCTGAATACCCAAGCCTTCGATTTCTTGTTTGAGCGCTTCGGCTGAGGCCCGATTCCCACCGTAACCGATAGTAATGATTTCGGCACCATTGACGGCGAGCGCTCTCACAACTTCTGATCCGATACCGCCACTCCCGCCCAAAACGAGGATGTGATTCCCTGGTCGCATTTTGATAAGGTACTGTGACTTGTTCATACTATTTTCTCCAATTGATTTATGTTGACGAAAGAACTACTGCATTTTAAAAAGCGATTTGAGGTACGCCTCATCAATTTTCTTCTTGCCATCCCACTTGCAGGCGATATCATCTTTCAAGAGTTCCACTCCGAGCATTGCGACCGCTTCACGGATGGCTGTGATCTGAGTGATGACCGAAAGACAATCTTTCTTCTCTTCTATCATATGACGCACACCTCTCAACTGTCCCTCGATACGCGCGATACGCGAAAGAATAGGCGATGCCTTTCCTGCTTTTTTGGTGGCTGTCATACCGATAGAATGAAAAAATATACCCTACACTGGTATATTACATCGTCTCTCCCAAGATGTCAATGATTCAAGAAAAACAGCTTCTACCGAAGAAAATACATCACAACCCTTCTACCGCCTTACGGAATTGCTCACCACGATCGAATTCATTCCTGAAAATCCCAAAACTCGTCGCACCCGGAGAAAGGAGGATGACGTCTCCTGGATGAGCACTGCGTGAAGCCATCTCCACTGCTTTCGCCATAGTTTCCACGACAGCTATCGGTCGATTTCTCTCTAATTCCGGGAACTGTCCCCGAAGCGCTATGATTAATTTCTCAGTGGCGCTTCCCTTAAGAAGAATCAGTCCTTTCGAACGGTTCAGTATCTCCTCTGCCAATGAATCGAATCGCAGATTCTTATCGCTCCCTCCTGCAATGAGAATGACCGGTTCAGAAAACGAGCGCAGTGCGGCGATAGTCGCTTCCGGAATAGTGGCAGTCGTATCGTCGTAATAGCATACGCCATTCTTTTCCCGTATCATTTCGAGACGATGCTCTACTCCAGGAAAACTCTTGATCCCGCTTCTCGCCTGTTCCACGGACAATCCAAAGGCCAAACCAGCAAGCGCGGCAGCCAAGACGTTTCCGATATTGTGTTCTCCTTTGAGGGGTATCTGTTCGAGAGGGATAAGAACGCTCTGTTTCCCATTCTGACGGACAAAAAGTGTTTCATCTTCCCGCCAGACACCATCACCGTAGGCTTCGTCACTCGATCCAAACCAGACAATCTGACCGGGCGCGTCTTGCACGAGATTGCGAACAACTTCATTTTCGGCATTGGCGATCACTCTGTCGTTCTCCTTCTGAAAAAGAAAAATATTCCTTTTATCAGCTGCATAGCTCTCCATCGATTTATAGTAATTGAGATGATCGGGATAGAGATTAGTAAAAACCGCTATATGCGGACTTTTCTTGATATATTTCAATGCGGAAAGACGCCACGAAGAAAGTTCGAAAACAACGATGCTCTCGGATGTAATCGTACTCAGCAGTGGAAGAACGCCGATTTGACCGATACCGACCCGCACTACTTTCTTTCCGGATTTTTCCAATATGTGCGCGATCAATGTCGCTGTCGTCGTTTTGCCTTTTGTCCCAGTCACTCCGATAATCGGCGCTTTGCAGAGAGAAAAGAAGATACTCGAGTCCATTACGACCGGAACAGTATTTTTTTCTGCCAACTTCACATACTCATTGGTCCATGGAATCACCGGATTTTTGATGACCATATCCGCACGCACAAAATCCTCCGGCCGATGCTGTCCGAGGATATACGTCACATTCTTGTATTTCGTCAATTTCTCCAAAGCAGACCCGAGTTCTTCACGCGACTTTATATCAGTCACAATCACTTCGCGCGCTCCCTGCTCTATGAGGAATTTCACCGTTCCGATACCACCCATATTCATTCCCAGACCGAACACGGTGATACGTTTATTATTGAAAAAAGATTCCTGAATCATATATACGCTTACCATTCAAACCAACCCTTGCTCTTTTCGAGCACTACGCCATATCGTTCATCAGATGAGAGTGTGCCATCTTCGATAGCAAAAAATCCATTGACGATAACGAAAGACATACCAGCCGCGTATTGATAGGGGTCTTCCATAGTGGCGCGATCAGTGATCGTCTCCGGCTGAAACACCACTATATCAGCGAAATATCCCTGTTGCAAGAGCCCTCTTTTTTCAAGTTGAAATTTGACAGCCGGCTTGCCACTCATCTTGTGCACCGCTTCTTCCCAACTCAAGGCTTTTTGTTTACGTACATATTCAGAAAACACTTTCGGAAAGGTGCCAAAATTACGCGGGTGAACCAATTCTCCTGTCTTCGCATGCGTTATCGAATATCCAGCACCGTTACTGCTGATGATCGAAAATGGGTGTTGAATAGCTTTCAAAACATTCTTTTCTGAAAGAGCTTCGAAAGAGACGATAGCCTGACCCTGACTGGCAATGAGAAAATCCAAAACAGTCTCTTCCGGAGATTTCCCTTGCAGGACAGCAATATC
This sequence comes from Candidatus Moranbacteria bacterium CG_4_9_14_3_um_filter_45_14, assembly GCA_002790675.1. Classification (GTDB taxonomy): domain Bacteria; phylum Patescibacteriota; class Minisyncoccia; order Moranbacterales; family UBA1568; genus UBA1568. The sequence goes on from PFVP01000018.1 coordinate 4,254, forward strand.
TGAAATTCTCCGCCGAGACAACATCTTGCTCAGATGCGATGATGAAATGAGAATTTGCGAATAGTCTATCTCGTTTTGATGCATATCACGAAGCACGGTATTTCTTACTCCAACATCTTTCAAACGTTCAAGCATCATTTTCCGTCCTTCCGCTGTTATCCATTCCGGTAAGAGCGTATACAAGACTGATCCTGTCATGGTATATGGGTACACATCGAACGTGATCTTTATTTCATCGAGAGCTGCTGTCTCTATGAGGTTGAAGACTTCATCCATCAAGTGCCAGTTATTCTTCCCGACAGCTTTGAGATGTGAAATATGAAGCGGTATGTCGGCATCACGGGCGACGAGAATGGCTTCTTCCACCGATTTGACAAGACCTTCCCCTTCATCACGCACATACGTCGCATACACCCCGCCGAGAGACACCGCCGTTTTCGCGAGCGTGGCGAGTTCTCGCGTCCTCGCTCCGCGCGCATGCGTATACACGAGTCCGGTAGACAATCCGATAGCACCTTCCTTCATACTTTTCTTTAACATTTTCTGCATCACCTCAATTTCATCAGGTGTAATCGTACGAGTTTTATCCTGCATAGCACCGCGACGGATCGTACCGTGTCCCACAAGAGTGGCGAAATTGACCGCCAATCGACGCCGTTTCACTTCTTGTAAAAAATCCTCCATCGAAAGCCAGTTGAAATTGATCTTCTCTACGTCAGTCCATTTTTGGATGGAACGGATAATATCCAGATTCGCAAGCGGGGCAAGCGATGCCCCGGAATTTCCACCGATGATAGTAGTCACACCCTGATAGAGGAGACTTTCCATACCAGGCTCCGTAAAAAGTTGCCAATACGTATCAGAATGATTATTGACATCGATGAATCCAGGGGCGACATATTGTCCTTGTGCATCTATCACCCTGCGTGCCTCAGTATTCGCCAAATCACCGATGAGTGCAATACGGCCTTCTTTTATGGCGATATCAGAACGATACATCGGACGACCACTGCCGTCGATGATCATTCCATTTTTTATCACGATATCATACATACCTTCCGCGTATCTATTGAAGAACTTACCTTTCTTTCTTCGGTTCGATCATCTCATTGACCTGAAGCATAAATTGTTTGTCCTGCTGGAGCACTTTCGGAACAATAGCCATAATGTCTACTGCCTCTTTGAGATTCTTTACTTTCTCTAATACCGATTCTTTCGCTCGAGTAAGTATTTCATCATAATCCGCCATAGCAGGCTGGATGAATCTGATATTGCGATAATCCCGTTTCACGGCTACCAAAAGCACTTTCGATGTCCTGGCTCCAGGCAACATCTCAACGAGAGGATTCCCAGAATTACGTGGATTATCGAGAGAAGCGATACGAAGATTGAAATCTTCATCATGCTTGAGTGTCTCATTGTCCGCATAATGCATAGCATAAGCAGGATCTATTTCCGCTACCTTGAGCATAAAGGCTTTATTCTTTCTGGCGCTAGTCGGCATCCCCTGGAGAAACTCTCCTAAAGAGCCGACATTGCCTCGTAGCTGATTCAGATACGTCTGAAATTCGCTGTTTTCTTCAATCCCGTCATCATTTATTTTCTCCATCCCGCGATCGTCCCCGACAGAAACCTTTATCTTTCGTTCGGTATTCAAAGTCGCCTCGGCTGTCTTTTCATCCAATACGACTCTCTTCTTCTCTTCAGAAATGACTGTCGGCAATTCTTTTTCTGGAGCATCCTGTTCGAGAGAGGTTTCTCTCGCCGTTTGCAGAGGTGGATGGATCACTGACGCACTTTTTTCTTCCTTTGGAACGATTTTTTTTTCCAATGCTTCCAGTTCCTGTTCCAATATTTTCCGCTGTGCAATCAGATTCAAGAGATCGTCATCTCGTTTATCAGGAGAAATAGATTTGTTCAGCTCATCAATTTTTTGTACTATAATCGCTTTCTTCTCTTCCACCTTTTTCAGATTTTCTGCCTCTTCTTTTTCTTGTTCCAAACGAATAGCCTCTTCTTTTTGTTTTTTTTCATATTCCTGTTTTCTCTCGAAAAGACGCTTACGTTCAGCCAAAAAATGGAGGATTTCATCGTCCGAAAGCGCGCCAAACCGCATCTCGGCGATTTCTTGCAATCGCTTCTTATTCTCTTCAGGATCATTCTGTGTCTGTGTTGTTTTTACCATACTGCTTCCGAAAATAGATTATTCGATAAGTTCCGCCATTTCTACGAGACGATTCGAGTAACCCCATTCATTATCATACCACGCGATAACTTTCACAAGATCACCATCCACCACTTTGGTCAGAGAAAGATCGACAGTGCTTGAATGAGGATCACCGATGAAATCCGACGATACGAGTGGCTCTTCCGTAACAGCTAAAACGGTACGATACCGTTCGGTTTGCGAAGCATCCTTCAGTACCTGATTGATCTTTTCTCTCGTCGTTTTGCGTTTCAGAAGGAAAGTGCAATCCGAAAGCGATACAACGATCGTCGGCACACGTACGGAAACACCATCAAAGAGACCCTCAAGTTTCGGAATCACCTGTGTCACCGCTCGTGCGGCTCCCGTTGTCGTCGGTACGATATTTTGTCCAGCAGCTCGAGCCCGTCGCAGATCCTTGTGCGGGCCATCCTGTATGTTCTGGCCACTCGTATATGAATGAATGGTGGTCATAAGAGCCTTCTTGATACCAAAAGCTTCGTCCAACACCTGCGCTACAGGAGCCAATGAATTGGTCGTACACGAAGCATTGGAGACGACTCCTTCGCTTGCATATTGATTTTCATTAACACCTATGAGGAATGTCGGTACGGCATCATCGCCTCCTTTCGATGGAGCAGAAAGTATCACTCTCTTCGCTCCAGCTTCGATATGTTGCTCGGCAGAGGCCTTGTCAGTGAAACGCCCCGTGCACTCGAGCACCACATCCACCTTCAGTTCGCCCCAAGAAAGTTTCTTGGGATCCGCTTGTGCATACACGGGGAATGTTTTTCCTTCAACGATCAATTTCCCATTGTCCGCAATCACTGATTTCCGATAATGTCCGTATGCAGTATCATATTTCAAAAGATGAGCGAGAATGTCCGCACTGGTAAGGTCGTTGATGGCTACTATTTCAATGTCTTTTTTTTCAAAAGCGATCTTAAAAGCCGCCCGACCGATCCGCCCAAACCCATTTATCGCTATTCTTTTCATATTTTTTCTTTTTATCTTTAGTTTACGCTTTTCCTGCACTCCCGAAAGCGAGGATCTTTTCCTTGACGGCTACCTTGGTACGTTCTTTGGCTTGGGTCAATATTTTCCGTAAATCCGTCTCCTCTTCGGATAAAAGAGCTTCACGCAATCCGCCAATGAATGCCATCCGGAGAGCCGTATCGACATTGAAACAGCTAATCCCGCGACTGATCACTTCTACCACGCGACCATTGTTCCAATCAGAGGCCCCATGCATCACAAGCGGTATATGCACGCGTTCTGCGATAGTAGATAATCGATCATAATCCGGCTCACTGCGTTCACGGAAGAACCCATGAGCATTGCCGATGGCCACCGCGAGCGTATCGACGCCTGTTTCTTCTACGAACTGCACCGCCTGATCCGGATCCGTCATATACTCTTCCCACTCGATATTCTCCATCTGCATCTCACCTAAATACGGAACATTGCCCAATTCTGCCTGTACTATGATATCACGCTTATGGGCAATTTCGACGATTTTCTTGGTTGAAGCAAGGTTATCAGCATAGTCTTTACGCGATCCATCATACATCACTGATGTGAACCCGATATCCATAGCACGCTCCACGATTTCAAAATTTTTACCGTGATCAAGATGAATCCCGATTGGAACATCCTTCGCATAAAATTCCGCGATATTCTTAATCAAATGGAAAATCGCCCGACCTCCGGCATAATCAAATGTTTTTTCCGTCAGCTGAACAATAACCGGGGAGGAAAGTTCTTTGGCAGCCTCAATAATGGCACGCGTTGTTTCCAGATTCATCGTATTGAAAGCTCCTACGGCGTACTTTCCCGCCTTGGCCTCTTCAAGCATTGTTTTTACATTCACCAACATAGTAGGGAGTGCGTTATACAAAATTATCTTCTCTCAAAAAAACTCTCATCCTTCGTTTTGTTTCCGTTTGGCTTCTTCTTCGAAGAGTCCCATCATTTTTACCAATTCATACGGGAAAAGGCTCTCTCTCCCAGCCAAGACCCCATTCATCTCGGCTTCCCACGAGACCGGTCCCAAAAGAGAACTCTTCACCGATCCTCCGTAGAGGACAGCAATCCGTTCCGCCGTCTGCGCATCAAATATTTCTGTAAAAAATTTCCTCAAAAATACCCTCACCCTGAAGAGTTCTTCCGTCGTTGGTACCGCGTCCGTTCCGATCGCCCAAAGCGGTTCATAGGCTATGATGATTTTTTCCGCCTGCAATTTCGAAAGATCTGAGAAAAGGGTACGGAGTTGTGAGGCAAGAATATTCTCTGTCTCTCCTGCTTGCCGTTCTCCTCCTGTTTCCCCTATGCACACGATGGGTGTCATATAATATTTGAGAGCAGACAAAGCTTTCTCACGGATCATCTCATCGGTCTCATTTGCATACCGTCTCCGTTCACTATGGCCGACAATGACATACTCCACTCCGTCATCCTTCAGCATCACCGGGGAAATTTCCCCCGTGTACGCGCCGATTTTTTCCGGGAAAAGATTCTGTGCGCCTTTTTTCATACCCTTCGGCAACGTATCGAATTGCGCGAGATACACGAATGACGGACAGATGATACCAAGCACGTGCTCATACGTTTTCTGTCCCGCTTCACGATGAAGGACAGTCAGATACTGCGACACTTCTTCGCGTGACGACATATTCATTTTCAAATTCCCCACGACATAAAATTTCTGCATATTCCGCTCTTTCACAATTTATTTATCAAGTTGTTCTCGCAAATAAATGACTGCTGTCTCCGGCTCTATAGTGGAGATTTCGATACCGGTCGAAAACTCGAAACCGCCCCACGTAGCCGTGTGCGGGAGAATTTCGATATGCCATTGATACTCCGGGTAGTCCGTCCCGTCGCAGGGTGCCGTATGTATATAGAAATTATAAGGAGCATCATTCAAACCCTGATACAGGGCATACAGAGCCTTCTTCATCACTTCCGCGAGAGCAAATTTCTCCTCATCAGTAATCCGTTCGAAGTATGGATTGGTTCGTTTTCCTACTATCCAGATCTCAAAAGCCACCCTTGATGCGAAAGGACAGAATGCGATAAAATGCTCGTTTTCATACAACACTCTTTTCTTCAACTCACTTTCATATTCTGTTATGATACCGTACACCTTGTGTTTGTTGCTCAGGTAATATCGTTTTGCCCCACCGAGTTCCAACTGTATATACGGGGAAATCACCGGAATCGCCAACAACTGTGAATGCGGATGAGAGAGCGATGCTCCGGATTCCTTCCCGTGATTATGAAATATCTGAATATAGTTGACGCTTTTTTTGTTCATCAGTTCCAAGTAACGTTCTTGATAGGCATCGAATACTTCCGCCACTTGCCAGACAGGAAGCAGTGCCAGTGATTTCGTAGCATCTCGCGTGACGATAATCTCATGATAGCCGATGCCTGTCATAGCGAAATATGGCCCATCTGAAATTTCTCGCACCTTTCGTCCGGATGAGAAGGCCGGGTATTTGTTCGGAAAAACACGGAGACTCCAATCTCCATCTGGGTGACGATAGATGAGGGTATCCGGTTCCTGACCGCTCTCTGTCGGATTCTCAAAAGGATCATTGGCCTCATCCGAGATGGCACGCTCAAACCGCGCAAATTCTTGCGGTCGTTTCGCTCGTCCGGTAGCGATCACTACCCAGTCGCCCGTTACAATGTCCTGACGGAGTTCTGATCCATACGAAAAAGCTTTTTTCTTTTTTTCCATTTCACTTGAAGACATTTGTTTTGAATTTTTCTGTTTGTCACGGAAGGCGCGATGAAACACAATCGTATCTTTTGCCACTACTGCTTTCTTTTCGTATATTCACCGATATGGTACGCCCCGGTGATGAGACGCCATTTTGTTTTGAACAGATCAATTAACACTCGAATAAAACCATTCGATCCTGTCAATTTAACCGTAGATCCTTCTTCATTCATCCAGCGCACCGGCATCTGCTTCACTTTGAAACCGAGTTTCAAAGAAAGGATCACGAGCTCAAAATCAAACCCAAAACGATCCACCACCATCCTGCTTGCCACTTCTTCTGAGGCAACGCCCGACAATACTTTGAATCCGCACTGCGTATCAGGGTAACTCCACAATCCGAGAATGATGCGAATGAGCCAATTGCCACACTCACCCATAATTTCGCGATATTTCGGTTGGTGCACTTGGAGAAATGAGCCCTTTATCTTCCGCGAACCGATGATGACATCATAACCAGTTTCAAACTGTGTGGAAAACGTGTCCATGTGAGTGATGGATGTCGAACCATCCGCATCGAGGAACAATCGCCACTTTCCAGTCGCCTCAAGCAACCCTTGCCGTACGACATACCCTTTGCCATGATTTTCCTTGTTTTCAATGACGCGTACGTGAGGAATCTGCAGAGCATAATTACGAGCCACCTCTGCGGTATTATCCGGAGATCCATCAACAACGATGATGATTTCGTACGTGTAATTCTTTCCCTTGAGATATTGGTCTATTTCCAACAGATTGCGTCCGATACGTTCCCCCTCTTTATAAGCAGGGATAACCACCGAGAGAAACGGTTGCTCCATACGGCACAAAAATTCACGAATTATACCATTATTGTAACACAAAACAACAGAAATTACACACACGCTCGAGAAGAGATCTCCTCTTTGCTGTCTAAGACTCTTTTTTCGCCAACCATTCCTGTAGAATGATCCGCGCCGCTTCTTCATCGTTATTCTTCGAAGAGTGCTTGATCCCCTGTTCGAGAAGATTCGCCTGAGCCATTTTCGTTGTAAACATCTCATTCTGATATTCTACCTGTATGGAAAACTGTTCTGCTAAAAGCTTACCAAGTGTTTCTCCCGGATGTTCTTTCTCTTCCTGATGTTCATAAGAAGGCTTGCCAATAACCACGGTGCCAATATTTTCAGAAACAATAATATCTCCCAAAATCGCCACGGTATTTTTGTCATTCGGTAGCGTCCTCAAAGGAAGAGCAACACCCGTTTCGCTGTGCGCCAAAGCAACCCCAATGTTTGTGGCCCCCCAATCTATTCCGAGATAATTTTTTTTATCCTCCATAAAATATTCAACTAAGAGAAAAATTATACTCTCGTCAATACTTCCACTCCATTGTCCGTAATGACCACCGTGTCTTCGAAGTGAGCGGAAAGGTTGCCATCAGCGGTGATGAATGTCCAGTCATCCGAAGCGATGGAGACAGCGAACGTCCCCGCGTTGATCATCGGCTCAAGAGCCAGTGTCATTCCTTTTTTCAAAATGAAATCATCCATACGACGAGAAATATAATTGGGCACCTGCGGATCTTCGTGCAGTTCTCGTCCGACACCGTGACCGATGAGATCGCGCACAACGGAAAAACCATTGGCCTCAACGAATCCTTGCACCGCTTTGGCATACGCCGAGATATGCACACCCGGACGGAGCTCAGCTATGCCCCTTTCCAAAGACTCTCTTGTAACCGCTGTCAATTTTTCTGCCAATGGAGAAACGGTACCAACCATCAGAGTGCGAGCCATATCAGAAACCATTCCTTCAAAACGCATCCCGATATCGATTTTGAATAGATCGCCCTCTTTGATAACCCGTTCTTTGTTCGGAATGCCGTGGACAACTTCATCATTGAGAGAAGCGCAAAGCGTAGCTGGAAAGGGACGCCCTCCTCCGGGATTATATCCTTTGAAAATGGGAGTGCCACCGATTTCACGAATGAGACGTTCAGCGAGAGCATCAACATCGAATGTGGTCACTCCGGGCTTGACTGTCTCCATAACTGTCTCTAAAATACGCGCCATATTCTGACACGAGAGGCGGAGGCGTCGTATTTCATCTGAAGTCTTGATCCAATCTTTGTCCATCATTGTCTGTCTCTGCTTCATACGGATGCTTCGTTATTCGGGACGGACATATTTAAGAATAGATTGAAAGACTTTATATGTTTCCTGATCGCCATTGATGTGGAGCAGTTGACCCGTCCCTTCGAAATATCTCACCACGGGCAACGTTTCTTCCTGAAAGATCTGATGACGCTTTCGTACTCCCTCTTCAGTATCATCCGCTCGTTGAGTGATACGTCCACCGCAATAACGGCACGGTTTTTCTGCATAAATCAGGTTTTTCCCCAAAATATATGTCCGCTTGCATCCCTGACAAGCATACCGTTTCGAAATACGTTCCACTGATACGGCTGCCGGCACATCGATGAAAATAACCTTGTTGAGCGACCGATGCGATTTTTCCAATACGTCCAGTATCTTTCCGATTTGGCTCTCTCGTCTGGGGATACCATCGATCAAAAGTCCTACTGTTTCAGGAACGGATAAGACAGCATCGACCAAAACAGCAAAAACAACATCATCCGGTACGAACTCATGTTTTACATTGATGATATCGTTCACTCGACGGCCGAGAGATGTATTCTGAGAAGCCACTGCCCGCAATTCCGATCCGATATCGATATGAGAGAGATGAAGGGAGCTCTTCAAAAGTTCGGCTTGGGTGCTTTTCCCGCTGCCGGCTGAGCCAAGAAGAATATACGTGTCTTTAAGAGGCATTATTTTTTTATTAGAATGATTCATAGCTCCGCATCGTCAGCTGACCTTGGATGTGCTTCACTGTTTCAAGCACAACCGATACGACGATGAGAATACTCACACCACCGATAGAAAAAGCTTGGATACCTGTTATCCCTTGCACGATGAAAGGCAATACGGCGATAGAGCCCAGGAAGAACGCGCCGGCTAATGTGATGCGATTGATGATATGGTAGAGATATTCCGCCGTCGTATTGCCGGGACGGATACCAGGAATATACCCGCCTTGTTTTTGGAGGTTTTCTGAAATCTTCACCGGATCGAACACCACCGCGGTATAAAAATAAGTGAAGACGACTACCAAGAAAAAGTAAAGCAGTCCATATACCCACTGATTCTGAAGCCAAGCGCTCATATTGAGTGCTATATCGGCGATTTTCGTATGACTGCTCTGGGCGAGGAAATTGGCAACCATTGTCGGAATAAGGATGAGGGATACCGCAAAAATAATAGGGATAACACCTGCTTGATTCACCCGAAGTGGCAAATGAGTGGCTGATCCGCCATACGATTGCGCTCCATGTACGCGCTTGGCATACGCCACCGGTATCGTTCGCTGTCCCTCATTGACAAAAATCACTCCTGCAACAGTAATGGCAGCGACAAGGGCGAACAAAAAATAAGTGAAAATCTGCGAAGGATCCCACGTCGCTATGAAACGCGAAATACCCGTCGGTACACCAGAGACGATACCAGCAAAGATGATGATAGATACTCCATTCCCCAAGCCTTTTTCAGTGATGAGTTCGCCGAGCCACATAAGGAAAATAGTTCCAGCTGTCGCACTCACGATAATCACTGCCATATTGAACGGCGTAATATCGCCCAAGATATTCTGTGAACGAAGAAGGGAGAGCATACTGAAAGACTGGAGAGCTGCCAAAGGCAGAGTGATCCAACGTGTCAACATATTGAATTTCTGCCGTCCCTGCTCCCCCTCCTCTTTATACAAACGCTCCAGGGTCGGAACAATCGTCGTGAGAAGTTGCATAATGATAGAAGCAGTGATATATGGGGCGACACCCAAAAGAACGATGGAAATATTCGAAAGCCCCCCTCCGGAAAAAACATTGAGCAAACCGAGGAAAGCATTGTCTTCAAACAGTCTTTTCAAAGCCAAAACATCCACTCCTGGAAGAGGGATATTGGCAGCTATTCGATAAATGACCAGCAGACCGAGAATAAAAAATATCTTATTTCGGAGGTCCCTTATTCGGAAAATATTCAAAAAGGTTTCACGCATGGCAGAAAAAATAATTTTCTTTATACACCCTGTAATCTCGATACTCGGTAGTATATCCAATCGGAATGCATTTCACAACAAGCGTGCTTGAATTCTACCCCGAAAACACATTCAAAATACGCCTTATTCAGTGATTTTTTGGAAGGAAACTCGTGCCTTTTCTGAAGCAGTGACATCCTTGTCCAAAGTAAGTTTTTTCTTGAGTTCCCCTGTAGCAACGATTTTCACACCGCGAACAAGCGCTGTCTTCGGCGCGAGTTTTTTCTCGATCAAAGTAGCAAGCGAAACAGTTTCACCGTTCGTATAAGCATCCTCGATCGCTGAGAGCTTGATAACGCATTTCTTCTGATGGATCGACTTGAATCCGCGTACTTTTTTCAAACGTTCGAGAAATGTCGAACGTCCACCTTCGAAAAGAGGATCGACAGAAGCCCCCGAACGTGATTTCTGCCCATTGCTTCCGCGACCGGCAGTCGTACCACGCTTACCACCGCGTCCGATACGTTTACGTGATTTTTTCTTCGTAACAGTGAGTTGATGAATTTGCATATATTTATCGCTTACAAGGACACATTAGACTATTTTCGCTTCGACAATTGTTTCTTCGGCTGTCTTCGGAACCCGAGGAGCTTTCAACATCAGAAGCGCTTTTACAGTCACGCGTGCGACA
>PFVP01000039.1 GCA_002790675.1 Candidatus Moranbacteria bacterium CG_4_9_14_3_um_filter_45_14
GAAAATATGAACTGACAAAAGCCGGGGTACTTTTATTCGGCAAGAACCCTTCTGTTGCCTTGAAAAGCAAGTGCGGTATCAAGGTTTCTCACTATTACGGAACAAAACCGAGTTATACTGGGAAGCCGAATTTCGTTACCCGTCCGTTTACGATTGAAGGGCCACTGCTCCAGCAAATCGAGCAGGCGATTGAGTATTTCAGGAATATTATAAAGAATTCACCACCAAAACTTAGCGGCGCGTCTTTTTATCCGACATTTTTGGTTCCGGAGTGGGCTTTCCAAGAAGCGATCACGAACGCAGTGATACACAGGAATTATTTTGTACAGGATGATATTCAGGTAAGGTTTTTTGATGATCGTGTCGAAGTTGAAAGCCCTGGAACTTATCCGGGTCATATAACTATTGGAAATATCAGGGTCGAGCGGTTTGCCCGCAATCCTTTAATCCTACGAACACTGAATCGTTTTCAAACACCGCCAAACCTTGATATCGGTGAAGGGGTTGATCGTATGTTTCGGGCTATGAAAGAGAAAAATTTGTATGAGCCACTTTTCTTTCCACCGACTATGCGACCAAACTCTGTGTTGTTGGTTTTGCTTAATTTTCAAAAAGTTGAGTATTGGGATACCGTCAGTAAGTATTTGGATGAGAATTATAGGGTTACAAACAAAGAAGCAAGAAGTATCACAAGCATTACTGATACAATAAAGATGTCGAGGCAATTGAAGCAGTGGGTTGCTAAGGGTCTTCTTGAAAAGGTCGATTCCAAGTTCAAGGGAGGAGTTTATCACAAAAAAGTCGGCATTACCATACCAAAAAAGCTGGATCGTGCATTTGCAGGAGGGGTTGAAAATGGGAAGTAAAATGTATGTTTTATCTCTCAAATACGGCACTTTCTGGCACATACCATTTGCAAGTTTAGTAGTCCCAGTGGGGTATGTAGTAAATTCATCGTCATTTGTGTAAAGAGCGTAAAAAAACATTTATTTAAGCCGAATAACTATGTAGTGGGCATGTATTAAATAGAAAATTGTATTTACCAGTGGTAAAGGTAAATAACAGAATAGACCGCACCGTATAAGCATTTTAAGCTGATTTATTTACTTGTTATGGCGCTTCATAAAGATTTCCCCAAAGACCCATACGCGATACTTGACCCGAGTGTTCGGTGGTTTCCGGCTGATGAAGATTTGCGCGAAAAAGGGTATGATAAGCTTTTGCCTCCTCTGGTTGCTGATTTGCGCAAGCAGGTCAAAGCGTGGCGAGATGAAAACTACAAAGGAGCGAGCGATACCTCTAAAGCACTTCTGAATTGGTGGTTTAAGGAAGAACATATTTTGTATGATCAGCAGGGCGTAGCATTTCGTTTCCAGTACTACTTTGCACAACGGGAAGCGCTGGAGACTGTTGTATGGCTCTATGAAGTGGCAAAGGTAAAAGATAAATATGATCTCATCCGTTACAATTCTACGGGAGTGCTGAGCCCGCAGATGTTTACCGAAGACTGGCTGCGCTTTGTGATCAAGATGGCAACGGGTGCCGGCAAGACGAAAGTGATGAGTCTCATGATTGCGTGGGCGTATTTCCATAAAAAATATGAGGCGGATTCAAATTTGGCAAAGAATTTTCTTTTGATAACCCCGAACGTTATCGTTTTTGAGAGAATAAAAAACGATTTCGAGGGGTTGAAGATATTTTTTAGCGACCCGGTTCTGCCGGACAACGGATATCAGGGACAGAATTGGCAGGATGATTTCCAGATGACACTTCACTTGCAGGATGATTTGCGCAATGTCTCTGATACGGGAAATATATTTTTGACCAACATCCACAGGGTATTTGAAGGCGATGTGAGAGAAGCCAGTTTTGATGATGAGGATACTTCCGCATACTTCCTTGGGCATAAGCCCGTGACCAAAACAAATGATTCCACGGTTGATTTGGGAATGATCGTACGGGATATTGATGAGCTGATTGTGATCAACGACGAGGCGCACCATATTCATGATGAAAAGTTGGCATGGTTCAAGTCCATTCTGGATATTGATAATCGATTGAAGCAAAAGGGGACAGGCCTTGCTTTGCAGCTTGACGTCACAGCGACGCCCAAGAAAAATGATGGATCGATTTTTGTGCAGACCATTTCTGATTATCCATTGGTTGAAGCTATCCATCAGAGAATCGTAAAAAATCCTGTCGTGCCGGATGCGGCGAGTCGCGGGAAATTGAAAGAAAATCAAAGCCCATTATTCAGTGAAAAATACAGAGATTATATCAATCTGGGTATTGAAGAGTGGCGCAAGACATATGAGGCACTGAAACCGATGGGCAAAAAATCCATTCTTTTCATCATGACCGATGATACGAAGAATTGTGATGAAGTTGCCGAATACATCGAAACAAGTTTCGCGGATCTGAAGGGTGCGGTTTTGACTATTCATACAAATAAGAGCGGAGAAATTTCGGAAAGCGTTACTGGCAAGAATAAAGAAGAGCTGGATAAACTGAGAAAACAAGCGAACGATATTGATAGTTGGGAGAGTCCGTTCAAGGTGATCATATCGGTTTTGATGCTCAAGGAAGGCTGGGATGTAAAAAATGTAACGACGATTGTCGGACTGAGGCCGTACGCTGCAGATTCAAAGATTCTCCCAGAGCAAACATTAGGTAGAGGTTTGCGAAGAATGTTTTTTGGTAGAGAAGATGTCGAAGAATATGTCAGTGTCATAGGTACGCCGGCATTTATGGATTTCGTTGAATCAATAAATGGCGAGGGGGTGATCCTGGAAAAGAAAGCGATGGGAGATGGCGCAAAACCGATTGCGCCGATGGTTATCGAGGTGGATAAAGATAATCCAAAAAAAGATATCGAAAAATTGGATATTGAGATTCCCGTAATGTCTCCGAGGATTCAGAGGGAATATAAGAATCTCGCGGAGTTAGATGTTGCTCGTTTTGGCAATGCGAAAGTTTCAGTAAAAACTTTTTCTGAGGAAGAAAAAAGAGAGATCGTCTTCAAGGATGTTGTTGATGAAAAAATACATCATACCACAATACTTTCAGGCGATATTGAGCCAGATTTTCAGAGTGTTGTCGGTTTTTTCGCGCAAGCGGTGATGAGGGAACTGCGACTGTTCGGTTGTTATGATATTCTGTTCGGGAAAGTTAAAGAATTTGTGCAGAGCCAGATGTTCGATCAGCCGGTGGATTTATCTGATCTGAATACTTTGAGAAATTTATCAGAGCCTGAATATACACGTCTTATCAAGGAATCATTCAAAAAAGCTATCAATGAATTGACGGTACAGGATAAGGGTGATACTGAGATCAAGAATTATATCAAAATCAGTGAAGCGAGGCCGTTTGTGGTGAATGATAAGTCATATCTCATTCCCACAAAATCAGTCTTCAATAAAGTGGTCGGAGATAGCGATTTTGAGCTGGAGTTTGCGGATTTTCTTGAGAGATGCGACGATGTCGTTTCTTACGCGAAAAACTTTCAAAATAAAGAGGCGAGCGCTCTCCGGATTGAATATAAGAATGCAGAAGGTTTTATTGCGACTTACTATCCGGATTTCTTTGTAAAGCAAGATGATAAGAAGGTGTATATAGTAGAGACAAAGGGAAGAGAGGAGGAAGATGACAAGCTGAAATTTGAGCGATTACAAAAATGGTGTGAGGATGTGAATAGCAGACAAACTAAAATGGTATATAAAGCTCTGTATATAAAACAGGAGGAATGGAAGAAAGACAGGCTGAAAAATTTTGATGAGGTGGTGCGGGTGTTTGGGAAATAAAAGTATCCTCGTCGAGAAAAAAAGATTGGATGATTTTACGACAGTTACGTAACCGGTTACGTAACTCCGGAAACGGGAGAAAGACGTTCTTCCAACGCTTGGATCGGCGGAGATTTTCTGTTTTGAGGGGGATATCTTTTTTGTGTTATACTGAAACCATTAAGATGAAATTTTTATATTGAAATATGGGGCGGAAAAAAAAGGTACCAGCAGAGCCGGAAGATGATGGTTTCAAATTCGAAGATATATTGCATAGCGATGCGAAGAGAAGCATCGTGGCGGTTTTTTTGTTCGCCTTGTCGCTCTTATTTCTTTTGGCTTACTTCAACACGGCCGGTGTGCTCGGGGAATGGTTGGACACAGGGCTTGGGACGCTTTTTGGTTGGGGGAAATGGCTGTTTCCACTCTTGCTTATCATCGCCGGTATCCTTTTTTTGAAACGGCGGACGACGACGCTTGCCGATGCAGTGAGATTTATCGGGCTGGCTTTTGCTTTTTTTTCAGTGCTAGGACTCTTTCATCTATATAGCGGAGAAGGAACGAAAGAATTTCTCCAGATAGCTCGTTCCGGACAGGGTGGTGGATATATCGGGTTTTGTTTTGCGTATATACTCGCGAACTTCACCGGCAAAGTGGCCGGCACCATCATTCTTATCGCACTCTTCGCTATCGGGATCATAGCGTCGTTCAATGTTTCACTCATCCATTCTTTCGAACAGTTGCAAGGAAAACTGCGTCCTAAGGAAAAAGAAGCAAGCAGTCTCGATGAAGAAGAGACTGTCACTCCGATAATCACAGAAGAAAAAATTGATACGATTCCTACGGAAAAAGGAGTGAGCGAGACTCCTCCTTTTGGAGAGAATACGGATCTGGTGGCTAACAATATCCGTCATATAGAATTTAAAGAAGATGATGGTGCGTCCGAAAATAATGCGAATGAGGATGATACTGTTTTGGTGCCGGCATTCGTCCGTCCGAAGAAAGTGCAGCATCGACGCGGGCACGTACAGCGGGAATTGCCATCGGTGGATCTGCTCGAGTCGACTATGGGTCAGGCAGTGGGAGGCGATACGGAACAGAAGAAACATATCATCCAGAGTACGTTGAAATATTTCGGTATAGAAGTGGAACCAGGAGAGGCGTTGGTCGGTCCGACGGTGACACGGTATACTTTCTCTCCGGCTTTCGGAGTGAAGCTCTCACGCATCACAGCGCTTTCGGACAATCTCGCACTGGCTCTTTCCGCAAAGTCTATCCGCATCGAAGCGCCTATTCCTGGTCAAGCTCTCATCGGTATCGAGGTGCCGAATAATACTGTCGCTACCGTACGCCTGAAAGCGATCATTGAAAGCGAAGATTTTCGCGAACGAAAGTCTGATCTGATGCTGGTTCTTGGTCAGGATGTCGCCGGAAAACATATATTGGCCGATCTTCGCAAGATGCCACACCTCCTCATCGCTGGACGAACCGGGTCAGGGAAGAGTGTGTGTATCAATACATTTCTCATATCTCTTCTCTATCAGAATTCTCCCGAGGATCTCAAACTCATCCTGGTTGATCCGAAACGCGTGGAACTGTCCATATACAAGGGTATTCCACACTTGCAAACAGATGTGATCGTGGATATGAAGAAAGTAGTGAATGCTCTCCGTTGGGCTGTCGGCGAGATGGAACACCGTTATAAGGTTCTAGAAGAAGTCCATGCGAGAGATATCGTCGCTTATCGTGAACGGGCGCTCTTGGGTGAACACAAGACAGTGATCGATGCGGAAACAGGCAAAGTCGTCAAAGAGCCATTCCTGAATCTTCCATACTTCGTTATCGTCATCGATGAAATGGCTGATCTGATGTCGATGCATGGGAAAGAAGTGGAAGCGCTCATCAATCGTCTGGCTGCCAAATCGCGTGCTATCGGTATTCATCTTTTGCTTGCGACACAACGTCCGGAAGTGACGGTCATCACGGGTCTTATCAAATCGAATATCCCGACTCGCATCGCATTTCAATTGAAATCGCAGATCGATTCGCGTACCATTCTTGCGGCCGGAGGGGCGGAAAAACTTTTGGGGAATGGAGATATGCTGTATTCTCCATCCGAAGGAACGGAGATGAGACGTATCCAAGGGGCGTTCGTTTCAGATGATGAGGTGAAACGTGTCACCACTTTTTGGCGTAATCAGAAGGAAAATTTCGGAGAAGAAGGGATAGGAGGAGAACTCGATCTAGATGATAAGACAGTCGATATCACCGAAGCGATGGATGAACTGGATAATGGATCGAAAGAGGATGCTCTGTATGAACAAGCAAAAGAAATGACCATACGTACAGGACGCGCATCAACTACTTCGTTTCAGACGGCTTTCAGCGTCGGTTATCCGCGTGCCGCACGATTGATGCACCTTTTGGAAGAGAACGGTGTCGTCGGTATGATAGGAGGGAAGAAGACCGTGCTTATGAATGAAGGGAAGGTCATACCTGCTTCGGCGGAGGATGAGAAAGAACAATACGGCGATAATCCTCTCGCAGATCAGAGTGACCGTGACAAGTGGCAACTCTAAAGAAGCTTTTAGCTTCTTTAGCTTCACGAGCTTTTTAGAAAAGATAAGAAAATTATAAAGCTAACGCAGCTTATGAAGCTAGCGAAGCTAACAGGCTGCTTTTATGAAAGATGGATTTACACGAAAAAAAGTCGAATCGCTTACGCTCGGTGAGAAATTGAAAAAACTCCGTGGGGATTTCCGTATGAGCCTATCTGAGATTTCTAAAGCGACGAGGATTCAGGTAAAATATTTGGAGTATCTCGAGAACGGTGAATACCATAAATTACCGGCGGATGTGTATGTCCGTGGATTCTTACGGAGCTACGCACACTATCTCAATATCGATGAACAGGCATTCATCAATCTCTATGAGAGAGAGCGGCATATCCAGGTGAATCTCAATCAAGAAACAGAGAAGAAGACTTTCAACGTGAAAAACTTGAGTATCTCTTCATTCGTGATAACACCACGCTCGATCGTCGTCGTGATGATTTTCCTCTTGGTGGGTGGAGCATTCTTCTATCTTTTTCGTGAATTTCAGGCATTTGCCGGAGCACCACGGCTGATCATCCTGAGTCCAGCGGAGAGAACGA
The DNA here is from genome assembly GCA_002790675.1 of Candidatus Moranbacteria bacterium CG_4_9_14_3_um_filter_45_14. Taxonomy (GTDB): domain Bacteria; phylum Patescibacteriota; class Minisyncoccia; order Moranbacterales; family UBA1568; genus UBA1568. Next base: position 6,934 of record PFVP01000039.1, read on the forward strand.
CAATCATAGAGACGAATGAGATAATCGTGCAGGGAAAGACGGATAAAGGCGCGCGTGTCTCTATCAATAATCAGTCGGTTTTTGTCGGGAGCGCCGGAGAATTCTCTGATAAGCTCACCTTACAGTCAGGACTGAATACGGTCACTATCGTTGCTATTAATCGTTTTGATAAGGAAAAATCAGAGACGCTCTCTATCGAAGCTCATTATACGCCAGAGACGGCGGATGCGGGGAGGGATGGAGCTAAAACGAAAATCGCAGAGACGTTTCATACCGATGTTTCTGTCCACGATTCCCCGGCCAAGGTTACCATAGAAGCGGACGGGACGATCGTTTTCAGCGGTATTCTGAAAGTAGGAGAATCACAGACGGCAGAGGCAAAGGACGCTATAAGAATTATTTCAGAAAATCCGGCGAAAACATTCATACGTTTCAACGGAGCATCGGAAGAATTACCTCTGGGAGACGGGCAGACATCCAAAGCGGGTGTCGTGTTCCTCTCGACAGGACGGCAGGAGTAGACAGATATTTTTGTGTATGCTAGTATGTAAGTAGAGTAAACAATCGGAAAGAGCTGAGAAATATAATCGTAATAATAATATAATTTTCTTATGGCCAAGGAGAAACAAACAAGAGGAGAAGAGAAGAGCAAGATCAATATGGTTCTCGATACCATTCAGGAGAAGTTCGGCGAAGGGATGATGATGAAGCTCGGCGATGTCCGCAAGGTGGATGTCGAAGCCATCCCGACTGGTTCGGTATCGCTTGATATTGCTCTTGGTATCGGTGGTGTGCCACGAGGACGCGTGGTGGAGATTTATGGTCCGGAATCATCCGGCAAGACGACTTTGTCGCTTCATATTATCGCCAATGCACAGAAGGCTGGCGGTATTGCGGCTTTCGTCGATGCGGAACATGCTCTCGATCCGGAATATGCCAAACGTATCGGTGTGAATATCAATGATCTGCTCATCTCGCAACCGGATAATGGTGAACAGGCGCTCGATATCGTTGAGACACTCGTCCGTTCCGATATGGTGGATGTTATCGTGGTAGACTCTGTGGCAGCGCTGGTACCAAAAGCAGAAATCGAGGGTGAAATGGGGGATTCACATATGGGTCGTCAAGCCCGTCTGATGTCGCAGGCTTTGCGAAAATTGACTGCCATCATCGCGCGTTCCAATGTTGTGGTCATCTTCATCAACCAGATCCGTATGAAAATCGGAGTGGTATTCGGCAATCCGGAAACGACGACCGGTGGGCAGGCTCTCAAGTTCTATTCTTCCGTTCGTATCGAAGTGCGTCGTAGTGCCCAGATCAAACGTGGTGAAGAAGTGGTCGGCAACCGCGTCAAGGCCAAGGTGGTGAAGAACAAAGTGGCCGCTCCATTCCGTACGGCGGAATTCGATATTATGTACAACGAAGGTATTTCATTCGGAGGCGATCTCTTGGATGCAGGCGTGTTCTACGGAGCCGTCAAGAAATCCGGTAATTCATATCTCTTCGGTGAAGTGAGACTCGGTGTCGGGCGTGAAACTGCCAAGACTTTCCTCAAAGAAAATCAGAGGGTCGGCAAGGAAATCGAAAAAGCCATTCTCAAACAAGCCAAAGAAGGAAAAATTGAAGCGAAGGCTGAAGTTGAAGAATAGGTGTGATATTTTTTAGCATCCAAACATTTTATCACAAGCAACCTTCCCGGGAGCCGTTCGTTCACCCAGCGGTGAACTTCTCTTATGAAGTTTTTTCGATCCGTCGATGCGATGGCACCGTGCTCGAAAAAAACTTCAACTCTCCCAGGAAGATTCTTGTGAAAAATGCTTTCTTACAGAAAATCTGAAAGCAAGTATGCTATAATATATTCGTATGTCCAAAATGACACGAATAACGGTTTTTGTTTCTCTCAGCGTATTCTTTTTCGCTCTTTTCTTCGTCGTGCCTGCACGGAATAATGTCGTTTCTGCTCAATCAGATGCGGAAGATTTGGAAAATGATATCAGCAGACTTGAGAAGAAAATAAAAGATGCGAGCAAGAAAAAAGATGTTTTACAGCAAAATCTGAATCAGATCAATACATCGCTCACCTCTACTCAGCAGATCATTCAGAGGACGCAGGTGCTTCTCAATGAATCAATACAGACAATCGGTCAAAAAGAGCAAGAAATAGCCAATCTCGAACAACAACTCACGCTCGAAAAAGAAGTGCTCAAGGGATTGATTCGGGAGCTGTACGCAGTGAGCGACATCCCTCTGCCTGAAATAATATTGGCAGGAAATAACGTGCTCGGTCTTTTCCAGGAGAATGATAACTTGCTTTCGACACAGGAAAAAATGCAGGGAGTGATTGGAGATATCAATGATATGCGGAACAAGGTAGCCGGTGAAAAGGGGACATTGGAAGATATGAAGAAAGACCAGGAACTTCTGCTTGTACTCAAGAATAAGCAGAAGCAGAATTTGATCGTGGATCAGATCGATGTACGGGATGACTTGGAAGATCAGCAGGCGACCATTTCGGAGTTGAACCATAAACTCGCGGAATTACGCAAAGATTTGTCTGATTTCTTGGGCGAAAGTATCACGGCGAAAGATATACAGGATGCTGCCAAAATCGCGAGCAATGCGACAGGTGTTCGTAAGGATTTCATCTTGGGAGAATTGGTAGTAGAAACGAATTTGGGAAGATTCACTGGCGGTTGCAAATATAAGGATACGAGGATGCACAGTTATGATATCCCCATATTCAAGGCGATTATGAAATCACTGGGATATGGTTTGAACGATAAGAAAGTATCGTGTGCTCCGAAGAGCGGAGGGTACGGAGGGGCTATGGGAGTCGCGCAATTCATTCCGAGCACCTGGAGTGGTTGGCAATCGAAAATAGCGTCGAAGACCGGGCACAACCCGCCAGATCCTTGGAGTATTACGGATGGTGTAATGGGAATGGCTTTGAAATTGGCAGCAGGGGGTGCGACGAGCAAAGGCGGGGAGAAGGTCGCTTCGATGATCTATTATTGCGGAACATCGAAACCAAAAGAGACGTACAAAGGGAGAGTGGCGGCGTGCAAGAATTATGCCGTCAGAGTTCAATATTGGGCCAATAATTATGAAAGCAAGCTGTAAAGGTTGATTTTCGTAACGTATGGAAACAACGACAAAAAGAGAAGAAGTGGTCTGTATCGTGGATGATAACGATGATATCCGCGATATTTATAGCACGAAATTCCGGCGTGAAGGATTTTCTGTTGTGACAGCCAAGGATGGAGAAGAGGCGCTTGTGGTGATACGGAAAGAACGACCGGATGTCATCCTTCTTGATATTCAAATGCCGGTTCTCGACGGACTGGGTGTTCTTAAGGTACTCAAGAGTAATGTCAATCTCGCAAAAATCCCAGTCGTTTTGCTCAGCAATGTCGATAATGAAGAAATGTTTCAACAGGTGAGCGAACTCGGCGGAGCGCAGTATTATCTCGTGAAATCGCTCACTGATCCGCAGAAAGTAGTCGATGTCACTTTGGATGCGTTGGTAGGGAGATAGACTGTAAAAGAAAAACAGATTCAGCAGAGTCTGTTTTTTTGTGGTTGCTGTATTTTATTATGATTGAGAAACCTTGCTTCCGAATCTTGGGTGTCTTGAAGAAAAGCGATTTTTCGGGTAGAGTAAGAAGGTACTCTCTCATTTTTTTACGACCACTATGAAAAAATTGTACAATCCGAAGACAATAGAGAAGAAATGGCAGAAGGTTTGGATGAAACAAGGTGTATCAAAAAAAGCTTTAAATAAAGGAAAATTATATATCCTGGATATGTTTCCGTACCCATCAGGGGATGGACTCCACGTCGGACACGTCGAGAATTTCACTGCGACCGATATCTATGCTCGTTTCAAACGATTCTTGGGCTATGACGTTCTCCGTCCGATGGGATGGGATGCTTTCGGTTTGCCAGCCGAGAATTTTGCCATTAAGACAGGTATTCATCCAAAACTGAAAACACTTGAGTCAATCAAGAATTTCAAACGGCAAATGAAATCAGTCGGACTTCTGTATGATTGGGATCGAGAAATCAACACTTCGAGTCCCGAGTATTATAAATGGACGCAGTGGATGTTTTTGTTTTTGTATACAAACGGATTGGCTTACAAGAAGAAAGCCAAGGTGAATTGGTGCGAAGCTTGTCATACGGTGCTCGCCAACGAACAGGTGATCGATGGCAAATGCGATCGTTCCGGGGATATCGTCATCCAAAAAGATCTCGAGCAGTGGTTTTTCAAGATTACGGATTTCGTCGAACCGACGAAAAGAGAAGATGGCACAAAAATTTCCGGACTTCTTTCGGGGTTGGAGAAAATCGATTGGCCGGAGTCGACCAAGGCAGCTCAACGGCATTGGATCGGGCGTTCAGAGGGTGCGGAAGTGGTATTTTATATCACTGATACTGAAGAGGAAGTCAGAGTATTTACTACGCGACTGGATACTATTTATGGTTGTACGTACATAGTGATCGCTCCTGAACATCCGCTCGTACGTACGCTCGAATCACGGATGAAGAATGCTCAGGCGGTAAAAAAATATATCGCTGTCACGAAAAAGAAAACCGATCTGGAACGCACGGAATTGAACAAGGAAAAAACCGGCATCTGTCTGCAGGGTGTCGAAGTGGTGCATCCGTTCACCGGAGAGCGTCTGCCGGTCTATGTGGCGGATTATGTCCTCGGCACGTACGGTACAGGAGCGGTGATGGGCGTCCCGGCCCACGATGAACGCGATTTTATTTTTGCCAAGAAATATCAGCTTGAGATTCTGGAGGTGATACAGGGAAAAGAGGCGAATCACAAAGAAAAACCGTATACCGAAGATGGCACACTCATAGCATCAAAGGAATTCACAGGGCTTCATTCGGAGGAGGCGCGAGAAAAAATGTTAGTATGGTTACAAAAAGAAAAACTGGGGAGGAAAGTGGTGAATTATCGTCTGCGCGATTGGCTCATTTCCCGTCAACGGTATTGGGGTGCTCCAATTCCTATCATTTATTGTGATGATTGCGGGGTAGTACCGGTACCGGAAAAAGACCTGCCAGTGAAACTGCCGGCGGATGTGGATTTCCGGCCGACCGGGGAATCACCACTCGTCCGTTCCAAGAGTTTTCACAATGTGAAGTGTCCCAAGTGCGGAAAGAAAGCGCGTCGAGAGAGTGATACGATGGATACATTCGTCTGTTCGAGTTGGTATTATATGCGTTTCGCTGATCCACACAACATAAAAACATTCGCTTCCAAAAAAGCCTTGGCCACGTATCTTCCAGTGGATTTCTATATTGGTGGTTCTGAACATACCGTCCTTCATCTTCTGTATGCACGTTTCTTCACCAAGGCACTGATGAAGTATGGCTACCTCGAATTCGATGAACCATTTCAGAAATTGCGTCATCAAGGGATGATTTTGGCACAGGATGGGCAGAAGATGTCCAAGTCTAAGGGGAATGTGGTCAATCCTGACCAGATGGTGGCGGAATTTGGAGCCGACAGTTTGCGTCTCTATGAAATGTTTATGGGACCGTTCGAAGATATGAAGGCCTGGAATACGGGGAGTATCATCGGGGTGCGTCGGTTTCTGGAAAAGGTGTGGCGGTTGGGGCAGAGAGCAGATAACAAACAACAAAAAACGAAGAACGTATCGCTTGAATCTTTACTGCATCGCACTATCAAGAAAGTGACTGAGGATTTGGAAGAATTGAAATTCAACACTGCTATCAGTTCGCTGATGATTCTGATGAATGAAATGGAAAAATCTGATCATATATCACGTATCACCTATCAGACATCTCTCGTCCTCCTTTCTCCGCTTGCTCCGCATATTGCAGAAGAATTGTGGTCGCAATTAGGTGAGAAGAAATCTATATTTTTTGCACAGTGGCCGAAGTGGGATACGAAAAAGATTGCCGAGGAATCATCTATAATTGTGGTACAAATCAACGGAAAAGTCCGCGCGACATTCCAGATGGCGACAGGAAGCTCCGAAGCAGAAGTGAAAAAAGTGGCGCTCGCAGATGCGAATGTGCAAGCATATACAGAGGGCAAAGCAATTCGCAAAATTATTTATATCAAAGACAAGATTTTGAGTTTAGTTATTGGTGACTAGAACGATTCATGAAAAAGACTTCATTTTTTCTTCCGTGTCCGCAGTCGAATATGTCGTACCTTAGCGTCGATAAACATCACTGTCCTGCTCTAAGAGTCGAAACAACTCCGAGCGTCACGCTCTGTTTTTAGCGACGCTTTCAGTAGACATATGACCGACAATCGGACAAAGGAAGGAAAATAAATGTTTTTGTAACAAGAATCTAAAGAGAAAAAAATCCTATGAAAATATTCCTGGATTTCGATGATCTCCTTTTTGATACGAATGCATTTTTTGTTAGTTTGCAATATATTTTTGAAGAATTTGGAATTTCGAAAGAAATATCATTGAAATCATATCAGGAAATAAAAGCTGAGTTTCCAAGAGGGGGTTGGTGCTATTCTTTCGGGAGGCATATCGAAAAACTGAAACAATATGTTGCTTTTGATGAGGAAGATTTACGGAAGAGATTGATGATGTTTATTACTGATACAGAAAGATTTTTATTTTCTGATGTGGAGAATTTTCTTTCGTCTCTAAAAAAGAATGGTCATACTTTATGTATTCTCTCCTTTGGCGATAGACAGTTTCAGTTAGCTAAAATAGCAGGAGCGGGCATCTCGCACTTTATAGAACGAAACATCATAACAGATAAAGATAAAGCAGTTGCTCTTCAGGGCGAAATCAATGATAATGAAGAAGGGATATGATTCTTTGATGATAGGGCACATTTTTTAGAAAGTGTGAAACGAGTTTTTCCAAAAATAAATACAGTGCTCGTGAAACGGAAAGAAGGGCGATACCAAGATGAACCAACGGATCTTTGCGATTATGTTGTGAGTGATCTGAATGAAGGCGAAAAATTATTTCTAAAAAATCTTTAATTAAATTATTGTTTTAACTCACTACTTTTAACTCTCATTCTATGTGTGGAATCGTAGGGTATGTGGGCAAAAAGTCAGCAAAGGATTTTCTTGTAGAAGGACTGAAGCGTCTCGAATATCGTGGCTATGATTCTGCAGGTATTGCCGTGATGCAGGAAGTCAAAGGTACACAGAAAATACAGACGGTGCGTGCTGTCGGAAAAGTCATCAATTTGGAAAATAAATTAAGTGAGCATATGAGTGGGTGTATCGGTATTGCTCATACCAGATGGGCGACACACGGCAAGCCATCAGAGAAAAATGCTCATCCGCATATCGATTGTCAGGGGACGGTGGCGGTAGTACACAACGGCATCATCGAAAATTACCGCGAGCTTCAGGAAATGCTGATGAAAAAAGGGCATACATTTCGTTCGGAAACAGATACCGAAGTGATTGCCCATCTTATCGAGGAGGAAATGTCTGCGTCGGAAAAAACGGAGCATATTTTCGAAGAGGCTTTTGTGAAGGCACTGAAGCAATTGCGGGGGGCGTATGGCATTGTCGCTCTTTCTATCAGTGATCCTGAGATGATACTCATGGCACGGAAGAGTAGTCCACTGGTTCTTGGTATTGGAAATGGTGAGATGTTTATTGCGTCGGATATTTCTGCGATGATAGGGGACGTGAAACGTGTTGTGTATCTTGATGATGGAGAAATCGCTCTAGTAAAAAAAGAGAGTTACAGAGTAAAGACACTTTCAAATTGTATGAAAGAAAAAGAAGAGCTCGTTCTTGAATGGGACAAATCAGTAGCGGAAAAAGGAGGCTTCGCTCACTTTATGCAAAAAGAGATATTTGATCAGCCGAGAAGTTTTGCTGATGCACTACGCGGACGACTCATACTCGAGGACGGTATGGCACGCCTCGGTGGACTGCGGGCAGTAGAGAAAAGATTGCGGTCTATCAACCGTATTATCATTGTTTCTTGCGGAACATCCTATCACTCGGCGCTCGTAGGGGAATATATGCTCGAAGAATACGCGGGGATTCAGACAGAAGTGGAAATGGCATCAGAATTTCGGTATCGCAAACCACTGCTTGATAAGAAAACAGTGGTCATTGCCATTTCG
>PFVP01000016.1 GCA_002790675.1 Candidatus Moranbacteria bacterium CG_4_9_14_3_um_filter_45_14
ACAGGGGAAAGAAAATAAAAAACTTCTGGGAAATTTTAAATAGAATTAAAAGAGTATTGATTTCTTATGAAACCATATCTCGGATTTTGGGAAAAATTAGAAAAACCATTTTTTGTTCTGGCACCGATGGCCAATGTGACGGATGCTGTATTTCGTCGTGTGATTACGAAATACGGAAGACCTGATGTAACGTGGACAGAATTCGTGTCTGCCGATGGACTCTGTCATCCGAAAGGGCGAGAGGCACTTTTGCGAGACCTTTCTTTCACCGAAGGTGAGCGACCGATCGTAGCACAGCTTTTCACCGCGCATCCGGGGGTGATGTTCGAAGCGGCAAAACTGGTCGCAGAACTCGGGTTCGATGGTATCGATATCAATATGGGGTGTCCGGACAAGAATGTGATGAAACAGGGGGCAGGCGCGACCTTGATGAAGGATCCGAAATTGGCGCAAGAAATCATTCTCGCCGCCTGTGAAGGTGTTGAATCGGCGGTGGCAAGGTTCGCCAGCCGGCGGATCCCTATTTCCGTAAAAACACGTTTGGGATTCAATGAAGACGATTTGGAAGCCTGGCTTCCAAAATTACTGGAAGTTCAGCCGGCAGTAATCACGATCCACGCACGTACCAAAAAAGAGATGTCCGATGTTCCTGCCAGATGGGAACGGATCAAACGTGCAGTAGAAATTGCACAGGGATCCGCCAGTTGGCGGGGCACGCTCATCATCGGCAATGGCGATGTGAAAGATTTGGAGGATGCACGAAAGAAGGTGAGCGAGACCGGTGTCGATGGTGTGATGCTCGGACGGGCGATCTTCGGCAATCCGTGGCTCTTTGACAGAGACAAAAAAACTGTTACTGTGGAAGAAAAATTACAGGTTGCTCTCGAACACACAAAACTTTTCGAAGCAGTATGGAAAGACATGAAGAATTTCGAATTGATGAAAAAACATTACCAAGCGTATGTGAATCACTTCCCTCAAGCCAAAGAACTGCGTGTACGGATGATGGCTTGTCATTCGGTCGAGGAAATAGAAGTCGTCGTGAATACATTCTTAGCTCAAGAAAAAAAGAGCGTATGAAAATAGCGATGCTGGTATCAGGCGGGGTGGATAGTTCGGTTGCTTTGCGCCTCCTGAAAGCGGAGGGACACGAGGTGACGGCTTTTTATTTGAAAATATGGTTGGAAGACGAGCTTTCTTTTCTCGGAGAGTGTCCGTGGGAGGATGATTTGTCGTATGTGCGTGCGGTGTGTGAACAGGCAGGCGTTCCTCTTGAAATTGTGCCGTTCCAAAAAGAGTATTGGGAGAGGGTGGTGGTCTATACTATCGACGAAGTGAAGAACGGACGTACTCCGAATCCGGATATGCTTTGCAATGCCCGTATCAAATTCGGTGCTTTTTATGATTATATCGGAGACCGGTTTGAGAAAATTGCGACGGGTCATTACGCTCGCGTAGAAGAAAAAGATGGAGTATTTCTTTTGAAAAAAACTCCCGATGCCATCAAAGATCAGACGTATTTCCTCTCTCAGCTTACGCAGAAGCAACTTTCTCGCGCCCTCTTTCCGATCGGAGGATATGAGAAGAAAGAAGTGCGGAAACTGGCTCTGAAATTCGAACTTCCCAATGCTCTGCGCAGAGACAGCCAGGGAATCTGTTTCTTGGGGAAGATTCCTTTCGATGCTTTTCTTAAATACCATCTCGGTGAGAAGAGGGGGAACCTCGTTGAATATGAAACAGGAACGATTTTAGGTGAACATTCGGGGTTTTGGTACTTCACCGTAGGACAGCGTCAGGGCATCGGGCTCTTTGGTGGGCCTTGGTATGTCGTCAGGAAAGAGCCGAAGACGAACACGATATTTATCTCTCACGGCGAACACAAAGAGGCTATATCCCGGGATCATTTTTTGGTAACTGATTTGAATTGGTTTTCTCATAAACCGGAAACGGGCGCAGGACTTTCTGTGAAGCTTCGTCACGGATCGAAAGAACATCTTTGTGCCGTAGAGTGGCAGGACGAGGAAACGCTCGAGGTTTCTCTCAAGGAAAAAGATCCGGGTATCGCTCCAGGCCAATTCGCGGTTTTTTATGATGGTGATATTTGTCTCGGTGGCGGGGCAATAAAGGAGTAAACAGTATTGTGTAGAGTTTGTTCCCGCTGCTTTCATTTCGATTTTCTTTTTGGAGCACACTCGCTCACCCAGCCGTTTCACTCACTCCTGTTTCCCCTTCGCTCTTTTTGCTCTTAAGAAGCAAAAAACCATGCCCGCTTTGGGGAAACAAGTCTCTCAAAAGAAAATCGAAACGAAAACAATCAACGCTCTAGAATCTAACAGTAAAATGTATGAAAAAAGATATTCGTCACAAAGCATTTTTTGAAAAAAAGATTGTAGACTTTTCTGAAAAAGCGGGAAGGGAACATTTACCGTGGCGGAAAAAAAATATAACGGCATACGAAGTGTGGGTATCGGAAATAATGCTCCAACAAACACAGGTGAATCGTGTGATTGAGTATTACACACGATTCTTGAAACGATTTCCTACTGTGAAATCTCTTGCGAAAGCCAGCTGGGAAGAATTCCTGCCCTACTATCAAGGACTGGGATATTACACGCGTGGTCGAAATATGTTGCTTACCGCGAAGACGGTAGTGAGAGAATATGCCGGAAAATTTCCACACGATAAGAAACTATTGGAAGGATTGACAGGCATTGGGTCATACACCGCTTCAGCCATTATGAGTTTTGCGTACGGAGAAAATCATCTGGCTTGGGATACGAATCTTCGTCGGGTGATCGGTCGTTTTTTCTTGGGGAGCAAGCATCTGATAACAGACGAAAGCGTGTGGGAGAATATCTTTCAAACATCGAAAAGAGTATTGAATGGAGCCTTGATGGATTTCGGTGCCAGTCTCTGTGTCACTCGTCCGAAGTGTGAAGCCTGTATGCTCCGGAGCAGATGTGTCTATTATAAAGAAAAAGGGGAGAAAGAGATGCAGGATAAGAGATACAAGATAGGTGATAAAAAAGAAAAAGGAGGGAAGACGAAAAAGATTGATTGGAAGAATGCGGAGGTGTATGTTTTTTTGCACGAGAAACACGCAAGATATTACTCTTCACAGAAAAAAAGTTTCCGGCCGTTTGTTTTGTCATCCGGCTACAATACTCGTGCCGGTATCAAGAAATATTTTCTTGAGAAGTATGGACTGATACTCTCTGTCCGTCCGCCACACGGAAAGAAGATTATTTCAGGCAAACTGACGCTTCTCGTCAATGCTCAGATTCTTCTCGGCGAACCTCGTTTCAAGGTGTTCTCCAAAGTGGACGTACAAAAGCGTCCAATTGGAAAAAGTAAGAAATGAAAAGCATCTTTCTCGTAAGAATTCTTTGGGCGGTTCGCCAACTTGTCTGAGACGGCTTTCTGCGATCGAAAAATTTGCTATGGATGCCGTAGAATGAGGCAATATTTTTCGCTTGCACAGAAAGCCGGTGAGCCTGCCTGTCGGCAGACAGGTCTGGAGCAGAGAACAAAGGATTGCTTGCGGGAAATATGCTCACTCGATGTTCTCAACAAAAAATTCAGAAAGTGGTATACTGTAACTATGCAAGTCAAATTCCTCAATACCTATTTCTTTTTTCTCATCCTCTTTGCTGTCGGGGTGGTGGTGTTTTTCATCCTCCAACCATTTTTGACGGCTATCGTGGCGGCAGCTATTTTGGCCACTCTTTTCAAGAAGC
>PFVP01000050.1 GCA_002790675.1 Candidatus Moranbacteria bacterium CG_4_9_14_3_um_filter_45_14
CTCGACTTCCGCCTCTATGAAGAGAAAATAGCGACCTATCGAAATTTTGCCAATAAACTCTGGAATATTGGACGTTACGTGATGAGTGTCCAAAACAAGGACGACAAAAGAAAAAGGAGTAGTCCACAACCAAAAACTGACGCAGATCGATGGATTCTTGGTCAGCTCAATAGTATCGTCGGAGAAATAACTTCTCTCCTAGAAAACTATCAACTTTCTCTCGCGGGAGAAAAATTACGTGATTTTACTTGGAACGAATTTGCTGACTGGTATGTCGAGATCCACAAAATAGAAAAAAATGATGTTATTCTTACATTTGTTTTTGAAACCCTTCTGAAACTCTGGCATCCATTTATCCCTTACGTTACTGAGGCCATTCATCAGACCTTCTCTCCAGAGAAGAATGCACTTCTGATGATCTCCTCTTGGCCTACATCTGATAAAACGACTGAAAAAATTTCACCAGAAAATCCATTCAACCTAATAAAAAACCTCATCACCACTATTCGCAATGTCCGCGCTACCTATCACATTGAACCAGCGAAAAAAATCACTGTGAGCGTAAACACTTCATCGGAAGATATTATCCGTACCAATGAAGCAATGTTCAGGCGTCTCGCACGTATAGAAGAAATACAGAAAGCTAACCAAGAAAACACACACAACACCATTCTTGTTCAATCAGGACCACTGCAGATCTTCCTCCGCCTTGATGGTATTATCGACATCACAAAAGAACGCGAACGTTTCAAAAAAGAAAAATCTGAAAAAGAAAAACATATCGTTTCGCTTCAGACAAAACTGAGTAACAAAAATTTCATCGAACGCGCCAAACCGGAAATCGTTAAAGTTGAACAAATAAAATTGGATGCCGCACAAGAAGAGCTCGTCAAAATCGAACACCATCTTGCCTCCCTTCTCTAGGAATTTGTATTCTCCTTGTTCCTCTGTCCTTCCTTACCTCTTGCTACTTTCTACTTAATACTTCTTCATTATGCCGTTTATTACCATCATACTTTTCGGTGCGCTCGCGGGAAGCCTTGCACTCATCATCGAGCTTCCTATGATGAATCTTTCTTTCTTCCCTGTCACTCTCGAAGGAACATTCTCATCCGGAATCCTACTGAGTTTCCTTCTTCTTGCCATTATTGAAGAACTCTCAAAATATATCTTCCTCTTCCGATACAGAAGATACATTCTGTATGAAAATACGCTCACTCTTTCGCTCTCTCTCCTCTCGGCTATCCTTTTCGGAATAGGCTTTTCATCGCTCGAGATCATATTCGCATCACAAAATACCACCACAGTATCGCTCTTTCCGATTATGAGGACACTCTCCCTTCATATCGGTACAAGCCTTCTTTTCATCTATTCTCTCTTCCGTCTACCACAACAAAATCGCCTTTTCACGCTGAAAAGTTTTTGGATTATATCCGGCGCAGTGCTCTTCCATCTCCTGTACAATATCCTCATTTTCCTGATAACCTAAGTAACTTGTCAATATTTACAAAATCCTCTATACTGGAAGTAGTATTGATTTATCTAAACTTTGTTCACGTTATCTTATGACAAAACAAAAAAGCTCATTTTTCGAACGTCTCACTGGCGCCAAGAATATAGAAAACAATGGGTATGCCGATTCTGTCCCTGTTTACAATGAAGAAAAAGAAGAGTCCATTCCGATGCGCGAACCTTCACCTGCCTTTACAACACACAATGAAGAAGCATGGGGAGCATCCGTGTCGAACCAACGGTTCGAAAGCGACGGTGCCGAGGGACAACTCACGATCGATGTCTACCAGACTGAGAATGATATTGTTATCAAATCTACGATCGCCGGTGTCAAACCTGAAGATCTCGACGTATCGATCAACAATGATATGGTCACGGTCAAAGGAGAACGCAAAAATGAAGAAATCGTCGAAAACGGAAATTACTACTACCAAGAATGTTATTGGGGATCCTTCTCTCGATCCGTCCTCCTGCCGGTTGATGTCATCCCTGAAAAAGCTGACGCGGCACTGAAGAATGGCATACTGACTATTCGTTTACCGAAAGCAGATACGACCAAAACGAAGAAAATACAAGTACGCGGTTTCTAATCCATCTCACCCGGAATATTCTTTTGTTCGCCGATTCCGTTTTGATGGGATCGGTTTTTGTTCCTCCGCTACCAATGAAAATATCCATCTCTTGTTTTTCTCGTTTTTTTGCCACAAGGATGCTCATTCTTGTGACTGTTTTTAGTGTTTCTTTTCTCATTCCGGACGAAGCGTCAGCTATCACACCGACAACACTGACGCTCCAAGCCGGTGACTATACCGAGACGCTCTCTTCTCTCGATATTTCACGCTTTATGCATCTCGACACACGAATGAAATACGCTTTCCTCAAGAAATCCGAGATTGAAAACGTCAGTTTCTGCCCTACGACAAAACTTTTCTGTACATTCTCTCTTTCTCGCTCCTTCCGTCATACCCTTCATATCGTCACAGAGAGCACACCAGATGAAAAAGCTATCAGGATTTTCATCGCGAATCTTGCTGAAAAAGTCACCCAGGATCCTGTTGATGTGAAATTTTCAGTTGTCGATGGACAAGTCGTCGTAGCTGAACCGGAAAAAATGGGCAGACGACTGAAAGAAGAAAAGAGTGTCGCTCTCCTCACCAATGTCCTGCGGAATGCTGAAAACGCAATAATAAAAGTATCTCTCCCTACGGAAGTGACAGCACCGAAGCTGGTCGCCAGTGATCGTGAACGTCTCGGTCTGCGCGAACTCGTCGGAGAAGGACATACGAACTTCACAGGTTCACCGAAGAATCGTATCTACAACATCAAACGGGCCTTGGAACAATTCCAAAATATCATCATCGCTCCAAACGAAGAATTCTCTTTTGTGAAATATCTCGGAGATGTCGATGGCGAGCATGGCTATCTTCCGGAACTGGTAATCAAAAACAACCAGACGACACCGGAATTCGGCGGGGGTATCTGTCAGGTTTCCACGACCGTTTTTCGCGCTGCTATTTATAGCGGGATGAAGATAACAGCACGACGTAATCATGCTTATCCTGTGCGTTACTACACTCCGTACGGTATGGATGCGACAGTCTATATCCCCAAACCTGATCTTACTTTCATCAACAACACTCCCGGTGCTGTGCTGATACAATCGACCATCGATGGCAATGAACTCACTTTTCGTTTCTATGGCACGAAAGACGGCCGAACAGTTACTATCGACGGCCCACATATCCTCTCAAGAGGTGGCGATGGCAGTATGAAAACTGTTTTCTCTCAAGAAGTGAACAACAAAAGTGGAGAAAACTTCATTCGTGACAGCTTCTGGAGCAATTACAAGTCTCCCAGTCTCTTCCCTCATCCTGATCAGGACACAACACTCACCAGCAAACCAAAAGGCTGGTCAGAAAAAGAATGGAGTAAATACAAGGACATACATCCCTAGACAGACTTTTTGTTGAACGTGTTTTTATTGACGTTTTCCTCTTATTTTGATACGATGAGATTGCGTTTTGTTTTTATCAAAAACGCTTTTTGTTTATCAGTATTCTTTGGCGCATACTCGCCCGAACGTACCGTTCGGTACGGACGGGATCCAGTACAAAAATTTGGGCGCATAGCTCAGTCGGTAGAGCAGTGGCCTCTTAAGCCAACGGTCGCAGGTTCGATTCCTGCTGCGCCCACAGACCGTCCGAATATTTGAGTTCCTCGCCCCGATAGCTTAATGGATAAAGCAGGACTCTTCTAAGGTCTTGATGGGGGTCCGATTCCCTCTCGGGGCACACGAATGAAATGAGTACGACGCGAAGTAAGTCAACTCCTACCTATCGGCAGACAGGGCTTGGCTTACGTGAGGAATCGGACGTCGGAGTGTTATTTCGTCAGTAGACGAAATCACGAGACGGTGCCTAGACAAACTTTTGTGTCGACAAAAGTTTAGTTGAGGGAGTTTCCCTCTCGGGGCACACTTTAGAATCCACAGTGGGGTGGGGTCATCGTTCAATGGTAGGACAATGGGTTTGTAGTACAGTTTAAAAAGCGCGTGAAGGGGTGGCCATCGTTCAATGGTAGGACAATGGTTTGTGGTACCATGAATCAGGGTTCGAT
>PFVP01000046.1 GCA_002790675.1 Candidatus Moranbacteria bacterium CG_4_9_14_3_um_filter_45_14
TCGCGAATGGTGTAAGTGCAGTAGTAAGACCGATGGCACCGAGAATAAGAGGGAGTGCCATAACGGCAAAAATGATGATCAAATATGGAGATACTTTCACAATAAATTCCTTGAGTCCGAGAGGCAATGCAAAAGGAGCCTTGGTTACCATATACTCATCGAGCACCGCCTCGAGCTGACCGGTGAGACCCTTCACATCTGCTTTCATAGTATTATTGGTACTGCTCCCAGCGCCCGACTGGTTTTGCCCACCCTGGTTCGACGCACCACCCGCTTCGCCTTGCGGCATATTGCTGTCCATATAATTATGGTTAAAATTAAACGCCATCTACACTTTCCAGTATAGTACCATCTTCCAATTCGCGCAAAATCTCTTCCGGAATGGGATTGCGTTTCGGACTGACCCCTGGGTATCTCCACGCGCTTATGATACGCATTTCTTGCTGTACGAAACTTTGCATTTTCCCATCCTGATTACCATTCTTTTGTTTCTGATTTTTCAGAATAAACATCACCCAGATCTCCTGTTTCCATACTTCCTTACCATCTACCTTCTTTATGGACACCGGTTGCATCACGGCCACTGTTTTGGAAACGATTCCTACTTCTCTCCGTTTCGGATTACGGATAACACTCCGTACTCTCTGTTCGGAGAGTCCATACTGTTTCATCTTGAATTGCGAATGCAAAGTAAACTGATATTGCCCCTTGCTGGATGCTTTGGCCTGTTGTTTTTCTGCAAAACGTTCTTTGGCCTTGCGAACAAAATCTTGATATGGAGAAGACATAATTTATTTTATTTCCATCCCACGCAGTGCAGCAACACGCTCCTCAATCGGTGGGTGCGTCATAAAGAGTTTCGTCACGTTCTTTCCCTTGAACGGGTTGGCGATATAGAGATGCGCTGTCGCACGATTGGCTGCTTCGAGCGGTTCGGTATCACCGGAAATTTTCTGCAATGCAGAAGCCAGCCCATCAGGATACCGCGTGAGGAGCGCTCCGGATGCATCGGCGAGAAACTCTCGTTTGCGTGAGATGGCCAATTGTATGAGCATCGCAAAAAGCGGCGCCAAAATCGAAAGAATGACGGCCACGATCATCAAGATCACTTGCAACTGATTTTTGTTATCACTATCCCTGTTCCCACCAAACCACGCCCAATGACGGAACCAATCGGCCAGAAGCGCTACGAATCCGACCAGGATGACCACGGCCGTCGAGAGGAGCGTATCGCGATTGCCGATGTGTGAAAGTTCGTGAGCGATAACGCCTTCGAGTTCATTTTTCTCCAAACGAGCGATAATGCCGGTTGTCAAACACACTACTCCGTGTTTCGGGTCACGCCCTGTCGCGAAAGCATTCATCGCGGTATCATCGATTGTATATATTTTCGGTATCGGGAGACCGGCAGTGATGGCCAGGTTTTCCACGAGGCGATATATTTCTTTGTTTTCTGCAAACGTCAGCTCCTTGGCTCCGCTCATCGAAAGGACAATCTTGTCACTCCACCAATACGATACAAAACTCGTGACAGTCGAAAAGGCGACAGCGACATAGAGAATCATACTCGACTGCATCGCTCCCGCGAACACATATCCCACACCGATAACGAACACCAAAAACATCGTGATGTATACCCACGTCAGCCGGATATTCCTGTCATACTCATTGTACAGTGTCGCCATAAATGAAAAGAATCATAGATTATGAATCGGGAATCAAGAAGAAAACCCAAACCCATACTTCATGATCCCTGATGTGTACTTCAAAATTAAAATGCCACTTTCACTGGTTCCTTCTCTCCATCGGCAACTTCAAAAAAATCACGTTTGGAGAAAGAAAACATTCCGGCGATGATATTGCTTGGGAACATATCAATCTTGTTGTTGAGTTCCAGTACATTGCCATTGTAGAAACGACGAGCAGCCTGAATCTTGTTTTCCGTATCGGAGAGTTCGCGTTGCAGTTCAAGGAAGTTTGTGTTGGCCTTGAGGTCCGGATATGCTTCCGCTACCGCAAACAGACTCTTCAACGTTTGAGAAAGCATATTTTCAGCCTGGGCTTTGTCGGCGGCAGACCCTGCCTGCATCGCCTGCGTACGGGCTTCGGTCACTTTCTGAAATACACCTGATTCGTGAGCGGCATACCCCTTGACGGTATTCACGAGGTTCGGGATGAGATCATAGCGACGTTTGAGCTGAACATCGATATCGCTCCAAGCTTCACTCGCACGATTCCGGAGTTGCACCAAGCCGTTATAGATGACAACAAGAACGGCGGCGAACAGACCGAGGACGATGAGAATAATCACTGTTGTATTCATAGGATTTTTGATTGTTATTATTTAACTCGCCCCTTCAGAATACCAAATTATAGAAAAAATGCAACTACCAAAAAAACCGGTTCTGTGGTATATTTCACATATCGATATATCATTTAATCCATACTTTTTCTTATGGAATCGTTCCAAACATACCTGGTGTTTCTCATCCCCATCACCGTCGGTATCATCACTCAGATCATCAAATTTATTCTCTACACCATCAAACACGGTTGGGATATAGAGTACGCTTTCACTCACGGCCATATGCCGAGTGCGCATACGAGTCTCGTCATCTCGCTCCTTGTCACTATGGCGCATTATGAAGGAGTCGATTCGGCGGCGTTCGCTCTCTCTGCTGTCCTCTCATTTATCGTCATCGATGATGCCGCCCGCATCCGTATGTATCTCGGTGATCAAGGTCGCTATCTGAATATGCTCATCGATCAGCTCAAAGGAGAAATCGATGAGAGCAAATTCCCTCGTCTGAAAGAACGTGTCGGCCATCGTGTCAGTGAGATCATCGGTGGCGCCTTCATCGGATTTTTCCTTACTTTATTTTTCATCTACCTTTTCTCGTAGAAGAAACGAGAGAAAACTCCTTCCATAAATGGAAGGAGTTTTTATTATTTTATATGTAAGAATAAACAACGTTGTTCGGAGTTTGTTTTTTATCTCAGTTTTCTTTTGGGAGACTTATTTCTCCAAAGCGGGCATGCCTGCCTGCCGGTAGGCAGGGTTTTTTACTTACTTGAAAGCAAAAAAACGGAGAAGAAACAGGAGTGAGTGAAACGGGCTTCGGTGAGCGAGTGTGCTCCAAAAAGAAAACTGAAATGAAAAAACGGTAAACAACACCCCCGAATCTGACAGTTTATTTTTAT
>PFVP01000063.1 GCA_002790675.1 Candidatus Moranbacteria bacterium CG_4_9_14_3_um_filter_45_14
AGGGTCTAAACCCTCTCGACTTGCATGCCTTATCCACGCCGCCAGCGTTCATCCTGAGCCAGGATCAAACTCTCAATAAGAAAATTGAAGTCCAATTCTACCTAGAGGTAGAAAAAAAATTCAATTTAGTTGATAACATCACTGCTATCGAATAGAGATTCTTCCGTGCAACTCCATCCCGTATAAATACGGGATCTTGTTACAATTATTTTCTCTTATCCTAGAAATGAATCTTGGGATAAAAGAAAACAAGGACTAACCACAAAAAATTGTGATTTACCCAGTGAAATTACTTATCGAATGAGTACCTGCGAAGCAGGATTTCACGGGGTGAATTATTGTTTTGTTTTACTTCTTTCACGAGGGTAAATGAAGTAAAACGTTTTGGCTCAATTGTTAAAGAAATCTCTCACCCATTTCAACACTAAGTCGGACTCAAAAAAGAGTCAGCCCGAGGCTGATCCGCTTCCGCCAGCTGGCGGATCGCGAAAAAAACAAAGAGAAACAAAAGCAAACTTGAGCGTTAAACTCTAGATTGCCTCATTAGTATAACGAACCATTCAAACCCTGTCAACCCCCATACCAATTGAGCTTCAATTCTAGGAAATAAGCCAATATTTCTAGCGAATTTCACCTTGGTAAAAATTGTACAATAGTCTTTTTATTTATCATAATAAAGCTCAATTGGTATGGGGGTCAAGCCCCAATCTTCTCAAATAAATTTTCTCTTCCCCTCATAGAGATTACTTTTAAAACATGCCTCTTTAAAAGCGAAAAACCTATTTCAAACGATTATTGATAAACAATAGAAAAAGGAGAGGTACAACCATCCAAAAGATAAGGGAGGTCGGTGAAGCGAAATAGCCGAAGGCGGTGACAGAAATATATCCGAGAGCGACCTTCTGAGGGAGAAAAGAAAGGATGATGCTGACAATCATTCCGGTGACGAGTATGCTGGTCACGATCAGTCTCCAGAAAAAATCCGTCCCCGCGTTGGATATATGTAAATCAAAAAGACGTTTATCAATAGCGGAAAGCAGAATAAGCAGAATCACGAATATTCCAACCTTGGCATACGGAGAAGTAGCAAGGATACCTGCAGGGATGATTCCGACAAAAGCAAGCGCAATATACGTGTTGATGAGAATATTGATCAATTTCCATCGTCCAAAAACAAAACCAAAAACGAGGCTCATTCCGACGAAAAGGAGGAGGAGAGACATATCACCGGCGATATTTTTCGGTAAATGGATGGTGGTAAAGAAATTCAGGAATTGTGACATAAGAAAAATCTCTTCAGATAAAGGAAATATACCGCCAGTCTACACTCTCTCTTACTCTTCTGTCAAAAACAGGATATCCGCTTTTCTTCCCAAAAATCTGCTTTTTGGGGTATACTGAACGAGTAACCACACATCCATTCTATGCGTCGTATTCGCCCATTCTTGTTCTGGCTTTTCGTTGTAATGTTCTGCTCTACCACAAGCGGGGTGCTTTTTTATACCTTCGGTTACCGATTCAACTTCGAACGAGGTATTTTCATTTATAGCGGTTCGATATCCATCAAATCAAACCCCGAAACAGTCGACATCCGTATTGACAATGAACTCATCCCACAAAAGAAACTCGGAATACTCAATCGATCCATCCATATTGGTGGCCTGATGCCGGGAGAACACTTCGTCGAGGTTTCTGCTCCTGGCTATTCTACCTGGTCCAAGAAGACCACCGTACAGAGCGGGCTTTCAACGGAATTTTGGAACGTCTTGCTTGTGAAAGAGAATAATCCCCCGGAAGTCATCTCCGGAACAGCTCACGCTCTGAAAATCTTCCAGGCACGAGAGCAGGGTCTCCTGGCTATCGCAAAAAAGAGAGAGAATGTATTGACAGTAGATATCATCGATACGAATGCCAAGACCGATGTACAGGTCTTCTCGCTCGAGAACGCCTCTCTTCCGACAGATGGCGAAGGCGAAGAAAATATCGAATGGTCACCTGATAACCGAAAGATACTCATCCCAGTGGAGCAGACAGGCAAGCATATGTATTTCATCGTCGATATCGCGAACAAACACGCAATCTCTCTCGATGATATCGCGCAAAGCAAAGTCGCAAATATCATCCAAAATCCACGCTGGGATCCAGCCAATCGAGACTTCATCCTATATCGTGGAGGAAATGTCCTCTACCGCATTGACGCAGGGGCAACCGACCCTACACCTCTTTTCGTGAAGGAAAATGTACGTGACTATAGCCTCTCTGGACAAGACATCTACTATCTGAGCCAAGACAATGGCATCGTCTACCGAATTCCTGCGGGGAGCATCGATACCAAGCCGACTCAAATCACCACTATGCCTATCATAATGCTCTCTGACAGTCCATATATATTGATTCTCTATGATGATGCACGTCTGACCATACGGGAGCAAAAAACAGGAAAATTGTGGGTCTACAACAGAATTTCACCGTCTCGGATCATTTTCAAAGAACTTGTCGAAAAAGATGCAATGGGGGTGCAATTTTCCGACGATGGGAAGAAACTTCTCTTCTTTACGAACAATGAGATATCTGTCTACTTCGTGCGTGATTGGGAGGCACAGCCGATACGGAAGAACGACACAATCATCCAAATTGCCCGCTTCTCCAGTACAATAAAAAATATTGTGTGGGCACAAGATTATGAACACGTCCTTTTTTCTCTCGACAATAACGCAAAAATCATCGAGCTCGATAATCGTGATCGCAGAAATATAGCTGATTTTTCGACATTCCCTTCTCCACTCCTCCAGATTCTCCCTCGTTTCGATGAGAACTTTATTTATTTCGTATCATCCGCGAACGAAGAAACAGATACCGTCAGTCGCGAACAATTTACTAAAAAAACTGGCCTCCTTGGATTCTAAAAATTTTTTCTTATGTTCCTATGACATTCAGCGAAAACATATTTGGTACTGCAAACAAGAGAGCAGAATCCTCTCAAATTACTCCTCATAAGCTCAGCGATCAAAATCTGGCGGATCGTTCTAAACAGGAACAGGCCGAAGAACAACTCTGCGTCGGTTTTGATACCGTTTTAGAGAAACTGAAGCAAAACCCTGAAACATTGCGTAACCAAATCGAAAAACTGAAAAACCTCCCTGATTGTAATGGTATTCTCGGAAAACTCACCCCTTACTTTACAGAAGAACACTGGGAAATAGCAGCCACGCTTGAAGCCTATGATAAACGCACGTTTGATCATTCTCTCCGTGTGGCTACATTCGTCTATGATATGACTAACAACGGAGGAGAAACAGAAATCTACTTAAGACAGTGTATCCATATGGAAGAAAGTTCCCTTGGAGAACTCTTCACTGCCGCTCTTTTCCATGATATTGGCAAAACAACCATACCGTGTGACATTTTACACGATTTTCATTCGCGTAGGGAATGGGCAAAACGAGCGAATATGTGGGCAGAGAAAAATAACCACACCCCTTATTTTGACTCAGAGAAACTGGAGGAATTCAGTGAAGTTGAACTTGATCACTACTTTATGCGAATGTACAAAGATATTGGTTCTGATCCTCTCGATATCGTTCCTATTGAAGGGATTTTCGATCCTGAAAGCATTGGAAAATTGAAACACTGCGGTATTACTCCGCAATCTACTTTCCGAAAGGTTCTCGAG
Source organism: Candidatus Moranbacteria bacterium CG_4_9_14_3_um_filter_45_14 (assembly GCA_002790675.1). Taxonomy (GTDB): domain Bacteria; phylum Patescibacteriota; class Minisyncoccia; order Moranbacterales; family UBA1568; genus UBA1568. The sequence goes on from PFVP01000063.1 coordinate 3,674, forward strand.
TACCATGAACGAGCTACCAAAGCAATCTTGCGTCGAAAAAAGATGTATATTGCATCAGACATCGCTTCACGACACCATAATTATGATGGTAAACCGATTCGTTCTGAACGATATCCGACTGAAATCTCTTCTCTTCGCCTTGGATTTGAGCTTTCACTACTCCGCTCTATGGACATTTATGACGCGCTCACATCAATCGACCGCTCATATAAAAAATCTTACCATCCTCTTTTGGCACTTGAAATACTTATCAAAGAAACAGAGACGGAATTCATCGAACCACAACTGACAAAATATGTCATCCGCGATCTCTACAAAAAAATCGAAGCTTCTCACCATGCTATCCCTAACAATGATGCTGAATCACAAGCACAGAAGAAAATTCTCGCCTTCATTACCTAAATAAAAACCGCCCCGTAAAGAGCGGCTGTTAAAATTTGTACAAAAACTAACGTTTTGCCCACTGTGGTGCGCGACGAGCTTTTTTGAGACCTGGTTTTTTACGTTCTACGGCACGAGCATCACGAGTGAGGAATCTCTGAGCCTTGAGGACAGGGCGAAGGAGGATATCATGTTTGATGAGACAACGTGCCACACCAAGCTTGATAGCATCGGCTTGACCATGGAGGCCTCCGCCACGAACAACAACCGATACTCGGAATGATGTTTCCAGCCCTGTCGTTTTCATCGGCGAGAGTGCCATTGTTTCGAATGCCACTGTACCGAAATATTCACGGATAGATTTTTTGTTCACGATCGCTCCTTCTGCTTCAGTACTCGGATACAGACGCACCTGAGCAACAGCTGTCTTACGACGACCGACCGCATATACATACTGTTCAGGAACAGATGCTTTCTCAGCCTTGATAAAAGCAGGTGTGGCAGAAACGACTTTCTTCTTTCTGACAGTCGGTTTCTTGGCCGTCTTCACTTTCTCCTCCGGATTGATCTCTTTTTTCGTTGTTGCTTTCGTTGCCATAATTCGTTTATTCGTGAGTCACGTGGATAATCTTCTCCTGATGATCGCTCCCCTTGTTGATATGCAGTCTCCGAAGCATCTTTCCGCGCAAAGCATTTTTCGGAAGCATATTATAAACCGCTTGCCAAATTATTTTACGAGAATCCTTCTTCATCTGGTCTTCAAAATTGATAGAAGTGATACCACCTGGATACCCACTGAAACGGTGATACATCTTCTTCTTATCTTTATTCTCTGTGACCGTTACCGTATCGGAATTGATGATAACGACAAAATCACCTCCATCGATATGTGGAGCATAGCCTACTTTGTTCTTGCCCATAAGCAGACGGGCGATTTCTGTCGACAATCGACCAAGCACCTTCCCTTTGGCATCAAAGAGATGGTATTTCCGATCAATCATTGTTCTTTTATTCTGTGCCATAAGGTTCTCGTTTATACAAACTCAATAATTGCCATTTCTGCGGCATCACTTTTGCGCCGTTCCAACTTCACGATACGGGTGTATCCGCTGACACGCCCTTCGAAACGGACACCGAATTCACCCAAAAGTTTCTTCGATGCCACTTCAGGAATTATACTCTGAAATTCACGGGTAATAGCGACGCGACGAACAGCATCGTTTCTCCCCACTTTCACCTTGTTGATGATCTGATCAATGAAATTCTTGATCTCTTTCGCCTTGGCTTCTGTCGTAATAATACGTTCATGTAAAATAAGACTCCCTAAAAGGGTTCTGATAAGTGCTCTCCTTTGATTTCGTCCGCGACTGAGGACGCGTCCTGCATGTCTGTGTTTCATATACGCTCTTTATCAGGAGTATTACTCTGCTGCTCCTTCTTTGTCAGCCTTGGCAGATTTCTTCTTCGTGACTTTCTTCGGTTTTCCACCTGAGGCGGATCCGCCTTTGGCGGACTTTCCCTCAACAGCTGTTTCTTTGACTTCTGGAATATCTCCTTCTACTTCAGTGAGTGAGGAAAATTGAGAAACAAGAATGGCAACGCTTTTCTCAAAAGCTTCTACTGGGGAAATACTTCCATCCGTTACTACCTCGAGTGTCACTTTATCATAATCGGTTCTCTTACCGACACGCATATTTTCAATCTCATAATTCACACGCTTAACCGGTGTATAAATCGAGTCGATAGCGATAACGTCGATTTCATAATCTTCACGTTCACGGCTTTCTACCGGAACGTAACCGATTCCCTTATCGACTTCCACTTCCATTTCAAATTCAGTTTTCTTGTCTGTAATCGTTGCAATAATCTGATCAGGGTTCACTACTTCGACATCGGATGAGGTCTTGAACTGAGCCGCTGTCAATACGCCCTCACCCTTGCTCTTCAAAGTGATTTTCACTGTCTCATCTCCGTGAAGATTGAAACGAACTTGCTTCAAGTTGAGGATGATCTGCACGACATCTTCCATTACACCTGGGATGGTAGAAAATTCATGAGAAACTCCTTTGATCTTGATAGATTTGGCGGCAGCTCCGTCGAGAGAGGAGAGAAGGACACGCCGAAGAGCGTTACCCACCGTCGTTCCATATCCGGGATAGCAACCAAGGATTTCAAACTTACCGTGATTTGTTCCCAATGCCGTGTACTTCGGCTTTAAAGGAGAAGCGATTATCTGCATACCGTTTTGTGGTTTCGGATGGACTGTCGGACCTGTTTCGTATGGACCGTTCACCGGAAACATTGTTAGGTATTAATTAAATTATTTCGAGTAATATTCGACAACCATCTGAGCATCGACTCGTACGCCAACGTCTTCACGTCCTGGTATCGCAAGCACCTTGCCGATCTGTTTCTCCGCATCGAGTGACAGCCAATGTGGCACATCTTTCTTATTCTTCAACAGTTCTTCCTGATTTTTGAAAAATTGCTTTTCTTTTTTGCTTTGCTTGAGAGAGACGACATCGTTGACACGGATTTCATACGAAGGGATATTCACGCGCACTCCGTTTACTGAAAACATATTGTGACTCACGAGTTGTTTGGCCTGGGCGCGGGAAGTAGCGAATCCGAGACGATAGATGACATTATCCAAACGACGTTCCAGACGGGAAAGCAACTGATCTCCGGTGATACCGGGAATCTTGCGAACTTCATCGAAATGATGACGGAATTGACGCTCCATAACACCATAGAGACGCTTGATCTTCTGTTTCATAGCAAGCTGTCTCCCGAATTCACTGCCACCGCGTGATGGGGTGTGACCGTGGATACCGGGGGCATACGGTCGGCGTACCATAGCACATTTCGGCGACAAGCAACGATCTCCCTTGAGGAAGAGTTTCTCGCCAGCACGACGACAGAGTTTGCATTTGGAATCAATATTATTTGGCATAGTTCTTTTTCATTGAGTCAGTTTGCGGTTTCTCTCTATTCGAGGACTGCTAGATACGACGCGGACGATGCGGACGACAACCATTGTGCGGAATAGGCGTGATATCCTTGATACCGATCAGATTAAATCCGTTGTTTGACAGAGCGCGGATAGAAGCTTCCCGTCCTTGCCCGACACCTTTGACGAATACTTCCAATTCCTGAAGGCCATATTTCTTCACTTTTTCAGCGACATCCGCGACTACCTGAGTGGCGGCATACGGAGTCGATTTCTTGGCACCCTTGAAAGAAAGATGCCCAGAGCTTGACCAACCTAACACAGCACCATTCAGGTCAGCAATTGTGATGATCGTATTGTTGTAGGTACACTGAATGCTGGCTCGTCCTTTCAGAACTTGACGCTTCGATTTCTTGACTTTTTTGACAGCGGTAACATCAGCGGATTCCTCCGTTGCTGGCTTCTCTCCCTCTCCGACTTGAGCGAATGTTTTTTTCACCTCTTCTTCCATAATTCATTTTCACTGACTTATACTGTTTTTTCCCCGATTGCTCCTTCTGTGCGAGCACTACATCAACCGGTAGATGTTATGTCTTGTCAGATGATTTCTTGCGTCCACTGCCCATCGTTTTTCGAGTATTCCCACGCACCGTACGTGTATTGGTCTTCGTACGCTGACCACGAGATGGAAGCCCTTTTTGATGACGAATACCGCGATAACAACCGATTTCTTTCAAACGCTTGATATCATTTTTGACTATATGACGCAATTCTCCTTCGACACGAAGTTTCTTCTCGATCAGATCACGCAAACGATTGGCATCTTCCGCCGTGAGATCTTTGGTCCGTGTGTTTACATCAATCGTCAGTTCTTTGAGAGTCTTCTGGCTCGCAGAAAGACCGATACCATAAATGTAGGTCAAAGCGATTTCTATTCTCTTATTATCTGGAATGTTGATTCCGGCAATTCTTACCATAAAGTATTGAAACAGGATGTTTTATTAGCCTTGGCGTTGCTTATGCTTCGGCGTGATACAAATGACAAACACCTTGCCTCGGCGCTTGACGATTTTGCAGTGAACACAAATTTTCTTTACTGAAGCTCTTACTTTCATAAATTCTTTTCAACTTTCTCAAAAACAATCTGCTTGTATTATTTATTGCGAAGAATAATTCTCCCTTTGCTCAAGTCATAAGGACTCATCTCAAGCGTCACGCGATCTCCAGGCAGAAGACGGATGTAATGCACGCGCATACGACCGGAAATATGAGCCAAAACCTCGTGACCATTATCGAGACGAACACGAAAAGTAGTGCTCGGCAGAGTTTCCAAAACTTCTCCTTCGACTTTAATCAATTCATTATCTTTTCCCATATATTGCCCTCTCTGTACGATGCACAAAATTCAAAAAACCGGCTTCGCCTTGACAGCAACAAAAAAAGAGGAGTGTTGTTTCTTGTAAGCAAACCTCATTCGTGAAATACGGCTGATGGTTGTCCTCTCTTTCAAATCTATACAATTTTTCAAAATGTAGTCTTATTGTAGCAGGTATTTTATTCTTGTCAACACCAAAGCAGACTGATACTGGCTGATATTACCTTTTCCATATGAATTCCAAGAAATCTCACTCGAATTCCCCTCTTTATCGACCAAAACGACGGCTTCGTGAAGCATAATCGATGAGTGCCTCCCTCAGGGATGCTTCATCGAAATCCGGGTAATATTTCGGGGAAAAATAAAACTGCGTATTGGCGATATCCCACATCATAAAACCGGCCGAAAGGTGTGGTTCCCCTCCTGTGCGGATGAGAAGGTCGACAGGAGGGAGATCGCTCGTCATCAGATTCTTTTTGATCATTTCGTCGGTTACCTTGTCTCCTACAGGCAGGCCTTGCGCTATTTTTTGGATAGCCTGACGCATATCATCATCCCCACTATAAGCCAAGAAAAAATTCAAAAAATGCTTGTCATAATTTTTCGTAGCTAGGATGCAGTCGTGCATTATTTTCTTGAGCGAGACAGGAAACTGCTCTTCCCACCTACCGATGAAACGGATCTTCACTTGATCTTTGTGGATATCGTCGCTTTCGAGCAATCGCTTGAAATATGTCTCATAAATACGCAGGAGCGCTTTGCTCTCTAACACCGGTCGTTTCACCAAATTTTCCAAAGAAGATCCCCAAAAAGAGATTTCTTTCGCGCCTAAACGCTTCGCTTCGCGAATAAGCTTTTCCGTATTCTGCGCGCCTGCCTCATGGCCTTCCCACGGTTCGAGACCTCGATCGGTCGCCCATCTCCGATTGCCATCTGGAATGATGACGAAATGACGTGGCAGTTCTGTCGGTTTAATTATCGATTCCTGTTGAGACATAAGTACGAAGATTAATATTCACGTTCCATCATATACTCTGTGATAGAAAAAAGAAAGTCATAGGCACGAGGATCAAGTTTGTTTTGTATCTCATTGAGTGCGTGTTTTCCTTCCTCAATGTATGCCTTCGCAAGCTCTTTGGTACCATCGAATGCACCGGTAACCCGTATAATTTCCCGAAACTCCTCTATATCCTCCTGTCTCAGGTTACTGCCAAGAGTAAGTAAAGCTCTGATGCGTTTTTTCTGTTCTACTGTTCCATCTCGGAGTACCCGAGATACGAGCAATGTTACTTTGCCTTCCTCTATATCGGATCCGATAGGTTTACCAAACCGTTTCGCATTCCCGAAAATCCCGAGAATATCATCTTGAATCTGAAAAGCGATTCCGAGAGGGATGGCGTAGGCAGTGAATCCATCCAACATCTCTTTCGATGCTCCGGCAAGAAGTGCTCCGAGATAGAGTGGCCCTTCAACGGTATATTTCGCCGTTTTGTTCCTGTACATATCGAGGATTTCTGTTTCACTCGCTTCCCCCATATATTCCATATAGATATCTCGTGCTTGTCCTATGACGGTGAAAGAAACGATGTCCTGTACTTTCGAAAGGGCTTTGAATTTCTGCTCCAAAGGAAAAGCGGAAGAGAAAATAATATCATTGCCGAAAGCACCGAGCATATCACCGATGATGATCGCCATAGCGTTTCCGAAATGTTCGACATCTTTTCCGCGAAACAAAATCTTTCCAATATCGGTATAGTGCTGATGAAGAGTGGCGATACCGTGGCGCGTATCATCCTGATCGATGATATCATCGTGAACAAGAAGAAAGGCGTGAATCAATTCGACACTCATAGAAGTATCAAGTATCTTTTCTTCCTCCGTACCGCCCGCACCCAGATACCCATAATACATAAAAGCAGCTCTGAGCCGTTTCCCTCCGGCCAATATGAATTCGCGTGAATACCGCAGTGCGTCCGCCACAAAAACATCTTCTTTCTGTGCCCTTTCAATGGCACTATCAAAATACGCCCCGATTTTCGGATCGAGACGCTCCTTGAATGCCTTCAGTTCTTCCTCAATATGCATACTCCTTCATTTACAAGTGTCAGAAACAATAGAGAAAGTATACCAAGAAAAAAATTCAAAAACAAGTCTCAATCTCAGCTTTTAGACCTGTTCCACCAAAATACAGGATGGTCCTCCTAGGAGGCCTGAAGACTTCTTAAGCAAAAAAATATCAAAACTGCAAGAACTGCTGGTATTTCATATACAACTCATATGTGGCACGCAGATCCCGTGCATTGTAGCGGGCGATATCGGTGCTCTTGCCGTTTTCAAACAAAGCCTTCACATCATTACCATCCACGCCCTGTGCTTTGGGGCTTTCTATGCCGAAGGCTCGACACCAGAGATGCAAGCCACCTTTTCTCCGTAAAGCTCCATAAAAAGTGAGTTGATCAAAAAGATCGATATGCCGTGCATTGCTTGGCTGAACATTGAGATAACGGTTGGCAAGGAGGTTCTTGCTCGGACGGATGCCGTGCACCGCGGAACGTACCATAAGAAATGGTACATCGAATTGCCGGCCATTGAATGTCACGAATGTATCATATTTCTCCGCGATATCCCAAAGCTTCTGAAGCATCTCTTTTTCATTCATCACTGTAAATCTATAACCATTTTCTTCGAAACTTTTCTCCTCTTTTGTGGGAGATGACTGAAAATAAACCGCCCCTTTCTCACGTTCTCCGTCATAGATGCCGACAGCCACGATCTGCCCCGTCAGTGGTGAAAATCCCATACCATTTTTCACGTCTGCCAGTGCCGACGCAGAGTCCCCGCTCCCCTCTGATTCTCGTTTAATCCAACGTGTCAAAACATCCTGACTGGTTTCATCAAGCGTATCAAAATCCTCTCCAACCGTTTCGATATCAAAAATGAGGGTATGTCGCATAGAGGTTTATCGTGACGAGCGATTTCTAAAAATGAGGAATGATCGTACGAGTTCATCGATATTCTTCTTCTGTATGATCGCCTCACTATCATGCTCCTCGACATAGGAAGCGAGAGCCGATTTTCCTTCTTCACTTTCATACCATTGTTCAAATTCTTGCCCGTATGTTTCGATTGTCTTCTCTCGTTCCAATTCCGGCACGTCCTCCTCATCGGGATGTCGGTTATGATAGTCAAGATTGGCGAAATAAAGCTGTACGACATTCTTAGCCAGCATAAATTTTTCTTTCCTCTTTGTCTCACCATCATCCGGAAGTGAGGGGTTCTGAATCGGATATTCGATGCTATTCATATATTTCGTATAAAACGCTTTATCACTATTATTGTAACACAAAAACAAAAAACTCCCCGACCCGAAGGTGGAGGGTTTTCGTTCAATTTGTAGCCCCAAGGGGGTCGGACGACCTGCGTTCCGCCAATTGGCGGATACGCTCTATAGGGTTTCCACCCTCTAGCCCCAGAACAAGTCTGGGTCACCCCAAACGGGCAAACAAATGTTTCCTCCACCTCGGCGATGCCTTAGCGAGACGGTCCGACTCCCTGTCTGCCGACAGGCAGGCTTTCTTGTCCGATTTCCCTTGGGCGATAACCAGTTATTCTGAGACTATTTCGTTTTACAATTCAGGCTTTTATAAGCAGGCTGTTTAACTTCTAGCGATGAAACCATTCTGAATCTGCTCAGAGTCACTTCCGATGGTGTTCCACTACGATTGGCGAATGAGATCATCAGCGGGGCATCAATTCCTGTATCAACACCAAGGGTTTTTGTCCAAACGTCGGTTTCAATAAAGTCACCCGCTTTAGGCATAGCAAACCCATAGTTTAAGAGGAGCTTATTGTCTGAAAACACGGATACGTTGTCTTTTCCTGCGATTCCTTGAAAATTTAAACAAAATTGGATCGCATATGTATCTTTGGGAATAATGAAGTTCCTGAAAATACCCGTACTTTCACCAAGAGCATTAAGTTTTATATTAATTGCCTGTTCCGTTTTATCTAAAAATGAAACTGTTGTCTGAGTAATGGATACGTTTTTTTCTGTTGGATCACTTGAAAATCGTCCGTCCCAGTCTGTAAGCAAGCTGGAGAGTGGTTTATTCCCTCCCGCTGTAGAGTTCTGCGTAATCGAGGTTGGTTTTAGGTCTTTATTTGCTTCTCTTTTTCTTTCTTGATCTATCTTTTCTATTTGTTCTTGTAGTTTTCTGATATTGTCTGAAAAGGAACCTGTAAGAGCATCTGCTATCTTTTGATCAAAATGCTCTGGTGTTGCTACATAGACAAACCCAACTCCAACTGGGCTCGCCTTTTCTGATGGGAATCCTTTCGCAAGAGTAGAATATATATAATGGATTTGATTGTCCTGATTATACTCAAAGACAAATGCTGGCGCACCATCATAACTTAGCTCTTTTTTTGTGAAATTTATGATACCGGATTGTTTTTCAATCTTCTGAGCGATATCAAGGTAATAATTGCGAAACTCTGGTAAATATTTTTCTCGATCAGTCGCAAATGAGTACATAAATGCCCCAGAAACAATAATATATTCATCTACCCCTGATTTGTCTATAGGTAACCTGGGGTATTCGTTATTTCCACTCCTAAAGCTGACCGCAGATAAATTTCTTTCTGGAACAATAATGATGTCTCCAACTGAAGTGTCTTCTCCTTTTGATATGTATACTTTCCAACCATTAGGATATGAAAATGTGAAATATCCTTTCGGGTGAACAAATCTTTCGAAAGATTCGGGAGCTGTTCCCGTGTTTCGTTTTTCGACCGATGTTCCAACTGCGCTTGAAGATATTTTTGTTTTTATGTCTTTTCCCATCAACAAAAAATAGCTAACGCCCACAAGTGCAATAGTTGAGAGTGTACCAAATCCCATCGCATAAAAAAACTTTCTACTGACCATTTTTTTGTTTCATTGAATATGTAATTATTATATCACACAGTAATACCTCGGTCACGAGTAACAAAAACTACTACCAAAAAAATGGCAGTAGTTCTTGCTTCATGTAGCCCCAAGGGGAATCGGTCACAAGTCCATACGCAACGTATGGCTCGCGACCCCACCTCGCGGTCTTGCGGCAACGCTCCGGTTTCCGATATCACCACGTACGCCAAGCAGTTGGCGTACTTTGTGTCTTCAACTCCGTTGTAGCCCTAAGGGGAGTCGAACCCCTCTTACCAGGATGAGAACCTGGTGTCCTAGCCGATAGACGATAGGGCCTGAAAAAACTATTACACACTCATTTCCACCATTTTAGCAACCTTTTCATCTTTTCCATTACTTTCCCCATAGCCTCTTCTGAAGCCATAATCATTGGATTCATAAATGGCCAGGGCGTCATACTTGGATGTGAAATATAGTTAAACTTCATTAGAGATAAAATACTCAGTCTCAGTCCAATAACAAAACTTGCGAGTTCTGCTGAGGCTATGACGCCATTTCCAAAGGCTTCGTATCCGACCAAACGCATCTTCGGTCCTGCAAAGATAAGTTTCACCTGCAAACTCTTTGCTCTTATAAGATCCTTATATACATCGGTTGTGGAAGCTGTCCCTGTAACAACCCATCGAAACTTTTTGCGTGCCTCTATCTCTGTGAGACCAACCCCAGCATATTCTTTACCC
>PFVP01000009.1:0-10084 GCA_002790675.1 Candidatus Moranbacteria bacterium CG_4_9_14_3_um_filter_45_14
GCAGTTGACAGAATACAGACAATAAGTTATAATGAAGAGGTGTATAAAAGGCACAGCAGGAAACAGAGTCGAGTTTTCGCAGTATATAAGCAACCGTAAAAAAATCGTATGCAAGGAACTATCAAAACCCTTACAGACCGAGGATTCGGATTCATCTCTCGCGAAGGCGAAGAGAAGGATTTGTTTTTTCACTCTAAGGAACTCGTAGGAGTTACTTATGACGAATTGAAAGTAGGCGACACTGTCTCTTTCGAAGTTGTCAATGGTGAAAAAGGTCCAGCAGCTACAGGCGTATCTCGCGTGTAATCTAAAAGTCTTTTCAAAAACACCCTCTTCGGAGGGTGTTTTTTATTGTGATATACTGAAACTAAGAGGAAATAATAAATGAGAAAAACAGTATGACAGCACCATTTTTCAGTATCTTTGCTCTTATAGCAGAGTTTTGCGTGACAGCAGTCGTGTTCTATGTTATTTGGACTGCTATTGCCAATGTCCGTTTCAATCGGAAACTTGGATTTGGAGTATTGGCATACGAGGTGATTTTCAATATTTCCTATATGGTGATGCGATCACTCGAGCACGTGAGCGAGAAACCATCTGTCGTCGAGAAACCAGGCGAGACGGCACTCGCTATTTTTCATGGAACTTTTTCACTTGTTATGTTCATCGCTCTCGTTATCTTCTTTATCGTTGCTGATAAACACTATGCCAAAGGCGAAAATTTCTTTGTCCATCATCATCGTCTGACATCTGTGTTTCTTTATTCCTGGAGCGTTTCCGTTCTTTCCGGAGCCCTCTTCTTCGCTCGCCTGTATTTATAAAAATAAAAAGCCCTCAATGCAGGAGAGCGACTGAGTCCCTTGAAAAAGATTAACGGAAAAATATATTTTTCCCTGAGAAATCCAGGTGGGTCTCAATTTTTCGCAGTCCCTTCTGAAGGCTTTTCGTCTCGAGTATAGCATTTATTTCGGAGGTTTCATAGTTGCCAGAAGCGATGAAATAATGTATAGTATGATCACTATGAAATTTCTGAGAAAGATCATTACGGGAAGCTTGATTGTCACACTCACATCGTTTGCGGGGAGTTTTTGTGCACGTCCGATGCAGGCACAGGCAGCTATGATCGGTGGAGGAGATTCTATGGTTATGGATATGTCTTTGTCGGATATGGAGCACGGCACAGAAGATGGGGACACTGCACAAGTCGAGGCTACTGCAACATCTACAATCAATCTGTGCGTATTAAATTGCGCTACCAATGCACTGCAGGCCACCGCGATCAAGAAAGCAAGTATTGACAATACTCTGAATGTTCTTGCGGTAATCTCTCAGACTGAACAACTCCAGTCCTTCGAATTTTTCCCCAACCCGTCTTATATGACAGGGGTGCATCCTCCGTCCCCGGATATCCTTTCTTCCGTAGTCAAAATAGAATAGATTTTTCGATGACGTTCTGAGGAAACGGATTTTTCATTCGCTCTTCTTTACGTCAGACTGCCATTTCCTCGTCTGAGAAATGGTTTTTATTTCTTTAATTATCAGGTAACGAAGAATCTATGAACAAGACGACTATCGATATTTCTGGGATGCATTGTCGTTCGTGCGAACTCTTGACAGAGGACGAACTCGCGAGCGTACCAGGCGTGAAAAAAGTGAAAACAAATTTTCGTAAAGGTACAGCAGACATATTTTATGAAGGCGAAAAACCGAGTAGCTCTGATATAGAAAGAGCGATACAAAACGCCGGTTATACCGTAGGCAAGGGCGATCGACCGTGGATTATTTCGGACATATCGGCTTGGGTAGAAACGCTTTTTGCTTTGGGTATCATTCTTGTTCTTTTTCTGTTCGTGCAAGCGTTCGGACTTTTCAACATTTCTCTCGGATCATCTGAAAGATTGACAAGTCTCCCGTTCGTCTTGCTCTTGGGGCTGGTGGCAGGGCTCTCGACGTGTATGGCGATGGTGGGCGGTCTTGTACTTGCGGTGTCAGCGCGTTTCAGCGAGCGTCATCCGGAGGCGAGCGTGCGGAAGAAATTCTTGCCACATCTCTATTTCAATCTTGGTCGTATTGGCGGATTTTCGCTTCTAGGTGGATTGCTCGGTGCCCTCGGCGCGACTTTTCAACTCTCATCACTTTCTATCGGAGCGCTGACAGTCATTATCGGTGGCATAATGCTCCTTGTAGGATTGCAGTTACTTGAATTATTTCCTCGGCTTTCCGGATGGAAGCTCCAGTTACCAAAGAGTATCGCGCGGATGCTTGGCATCCAATCACATACGAAAAAAGAATATAGCCATTCACGAGCGATGTTTCTCGGAGCGATGACATTTTTCTTGCCATGCGGATTCACTCAGCTGGTGCAGTTGTTCGTGGTAGCGACAGGCAGTCCGATGATCGGCGCGTTTACGATGGGAACGTTCGCACTTGGGACGGCGCCGGGACTCTTGGGAATCGGCGGGGTGGCTGCAACAGCCAAAGGAGCTTTTCGGAGATTCTTCTTCAAGGGAGCAGGTATCGTGGTCATTGTTCTGGGTATTTTCAATTTTCAGAATGGCTCTGCTCTGGTGAGACTCGGTGGACCGGTCAGTGGGAACAATACAGCACAGACCGGTGTGCTCACCAAGGATGCGCAGATTATTCGCATCACTCAGAAGGCTAATGGTTATTTCCCGAGTACGCTCTCGGTGAAGAAAGGCCAATCCGTGAAACTGATTATTGATTCGGAGGATTCGTATACCTGTGCCTCGAGTTTCATACTGCCGAAAGCCGGTATTCGGGAGACCCTGCAACCGGGAGAAAATGTGATCGAATTTATGCCGGACAAAGTAGGCACTCTCCCATTCAGTTGTTCGATGGGAATGTATCGTGGTGTCATCAATGTTACTGAATAAATATGAACACACAAACATTTCAAATTAATGGCTTTCATTGTGACGCGTGCGTGAAAGTATCGACGATGAAAATCAAAAAAATAAGTGATGTTCACGACGTGACTATTACCGCGGAGGGAAAGGCTAGTGTCTCAGCGGAACGGGAGATTGTGCTTGATGAAGTGGAACAGGCATTGTCTGGGCTTGGTTATACTGTTGTAATGGTATGATGGCTCTAATTTACTCTTATGAATATGAATACTTATGAAGAAAAAAATATTTTTGCAAATTACAGGAATGCACTGTGCATCGTGTGAAATGCTTATCAAAGAAGAACTGAACGAACTTTCCGGTGTGAGTGATGCCGTGATAGATTCGAAAACAGGGAAAGGAGAACTGCTCCTTGATGATGAATTGTCTTCATCAAATGATGTATTGGAGGCGATACAGCGTGCGGGATACACTGCGGAAATCCTTTCCGAGGAGAGGGTGGAAACAAACGATTCTTTTCCGGAAAAATCAGAAGTTATCGTCACCCAGAATACCGTGCAGAAAGGAGATCCGATCAAAATGAAGCTTGAAACAAAGATAGAAGCCGAAGGAAAAGTGCTCCAAGGAACAGATGGGAAATCTTATTTCGAAGGGAAAATCAAGAATGATAGGAGTGCAGAATTTGATATTCCTTCAAATGATACGGAAGCGAAGAAATTTGTCGATCATCTTGTGAGCGCTTCGAATATGGCACATCTCTTTGATGTCATTGTTGGGAGTGGTGTGAAAGATACGGCACCAGAGCATATACTTCCATCACAAACTGTGGGTGTCAATGGAAAGAAAGACGAGGGAACGACTCAAAAGATAAGTGTGGAGAATGATTCAAAAAACGAGAATAAGCGGGTAAGTCTGTCACTTTTTGGGATGCACTGTTCATCGTGTGCCAATATCATTGAAAGACAATTGAAGAAGGTACCGGGAGTGAAACAAGCGACCGTCAATTTCTCAGCAGAGAAAGCCTCCATTCTTTTCGATGAAGGGACTGCTGATACGAAAATTTTGATGGAGGCCATTGCCAAGGCTGGGTATCACGCAGAGGAAGTCGATGTGAAAGATACAGAGTATGAGACACGGAAACGCGAGAAAGAAACTTTTGTCTATTGGAATAAGTTTCTCTTTGGTGCCATTCTGAGTTTTCCGATGCTCTATTTTATGCTGTTCGATTTCGTCAATTGGCTCCCGGGAGAAAAAACGCTGGCACCGTATATCGGGGTGTTCTCCCTTCTTCTCACCATTCCGGTGCAGTTCATTATCGGGGCGGGGTTCTACAAGGGGATGTGGGCAGCGCTCAAGATGAAGACATTCAATATGGATAGTCTCATCGCTATCGGAACATCGACCGCATTTTTTTACAGTCTGTATAATTTCATATCGTACGCCATCGCGAACGAATCGATCATTGGTGTCGAGGGTATGAAAATTCCGGATCTGTATTTCGAAACAGCTGCTTACCTGATCACGTTTGTTATTCTTGGGAAGTGGCTCGAAATTCGTACGAAAGGTAAGACGTCGGATGCCATCAAGAAACTGATGGGGCTTCAAGCGAAAACGGCGCGGGTGATCCGTTCCGGACAAACGATAGATATCGCTATCGATGATGTCATACACGGTGATATTGTCATTGTCCGTCCTGGCGAGAAAGTTCCTGTCGATGGAAAAATAACGAAAGGTTCTTCCGCAGTCGATGAATCGATGATTACAGGAGAGAGTCTCCCTATGGAAAAAAATGTGGGTGACATGGTGACAGGAGGAACGATCAACAAGACAGGAAGTTTCGAATTCGAAGCGACAAAAATCGGAAGTGAGACAACACTTGCTCAGATTATTCGTCTCATCGAAGAAGCCCAAGGATCAAAAGCACCCATTCAGGGTTTTGCGGATAAGATCTCGGCATGGTTTGTACCCGCAGTGATTGGAATAGCTCTCCTTACGTTTGTTGTGTGGTATTTCGCTCTCGGATCGACACTGACGTTTGCTCTGATGGCATTTACCTCAGTGATTGTCATTGCTTGTCCGTGTGCACTCGGACTGGCGACGCCGACATCGCTTATGGTCGGAACCGGCAAGGGTGCCGAGTATGGCATCCTCGTAAAAGGAGGAGAAGCTCTCGAAGCAGCGAGCAATATTTCTGCCGTCATATTTGATAAGACAGGGACATTGACCAAAGGAAGGCCTGAGGTAACGGACATTGTATCATTTGGATCACAAGATGAAGATGAAATTCTGGCCATTGCTGCAAGCTTGGAAAAACTCTCAGAACATCCATTGGCGGAAGCGATCTACACGTATGCAGGGGAAGAAAATATCGATTTGGCAGAGGTACAGAATTTCAGTGCTATCCCAGGTCATGGAGTACAAGGAGATGTGAATGGTATAACTTACTACTTCGGGAATCGAAAATTGATGACTGAGGCACTTGGTTTGGAAGTACATAAAATCGAACGTAGAATGTCGCGTCTCGAAGAGCAAGGAAAAACAGCGATGATTCTTGCGACAAAGGATGGATTGGTCGGCACTATTGCTGTGGCTGATACGGTGAAAGAGACCTCTCGTGAAGCAGTGGAAAAATTACAGAAAATGGGTATCGAAGTGTGGATGATCACCGGGGACAATACTCGCACGGCCGGTGCGATTGCGGAACAGGTAGGCATTGATGCCAAGAATGTTTTGGCAGAAGTGTTGCCCGAAGACAAAGCGAGTGAAGTGAAAAAGTTACAAGATGCTGGAAAAAAAGTCGCAATGATCGGTGATGGCATCAATGATGCCCCGGCTCTTGCACAATCCAATGTGGGCATCGCTATGGGATCAGGTACCGATGTGGCGATGGAAGCAGGAGATATCGTAATTATGAAGAGCGATCTTTGCGATGTCGTCACGTCGTTTCAGCTCTCCAAAGAAACAATGTGGAAAATCAGACAGAATATGTTTTTTGCTCTGTTCTACAACGTTATCGGTATTCCGATCGCCGCCCGTGTGTTCTTCGCGTTTGGGCTCGTCTTGAAACCAGAGCTCGCGGGACTGGCGATGGCGATGAGTTCGATTTCAGTGGTTGGCAATTCATTGCTCCTCCGATTGTTTCAGCCAGGCAAGCGGAATTATATATCTCTGATTGCACCGCTTGTGATGGTCATTGTCTTTACCTTCGGATTCTTTGAATTCGCCAAGTTCAGTTCCGGTATGGAAGTGGAAGCGACGCAGAGTATAACGAATCAGCAGACATTGCAAGAAGCAGTTGATGTGCCGGTAAGAAAATAATACTGTCTGTTATTTGAACAGATAAAAACAATCATTATGATTTACAAAAAAAATGTACTGTATACGATCGTGGGCAGTATCGTGTTCGTCATTATTTGGGGAGCGTTGTCCTCTCGTTTTGCGGAGAATCGTACAGATGAGCAGGTAGTTGGTATTTCGGCGATCACTGTCACGGACACCGCTTCACAGATTGTCTCGGAAACGAATGAACATAAGGCGACCGTTTATCGATCTCTCTCGTGCGGATGTTGTCTCGGCTATATTGCGGAATTGAAAAAGCAGGGATTCACTGTCGATGTGAAATCGTTACGAGAACAGGATATGGATCCTATCAAGAAGCAATACGGTATTCCAGAGGACAAGCAGAGCTGTCACACGACGGTCATCGGAGAGTATGTGATTGAAGGGCATGTGCCGATGGAAGCGATTGAGAAACTCTTGACTGAAAAGCCGAATATCGATGGTATCGGACTGCCTGGGATGCCGATTGGAACCCCTGGGATGCCCGGTGTGAAGCAAACTTCGTATGAAGTATATCAGAAGAACAGGGATAATTTCTCGCCATTTATGACGCTGTAATAAGAAAAATAACAAATAAGATACATACCGTATGAACCATAAAAAAATCATAGGAGCACTCCTTGTTCTTTCTGCGATCGGAGCCATTGGATGGTACGGTTTGGAGAATGATCGCAGTCGAGAGAGAGGAATGAACACTCTGAGTGTTATACCATCTGAGAATACCAAGCAAGCAACAGCATCGCAGATTATCGATCTCAAAGATGGGACGGTCTTTGATCTCGAGATTACGCCGGTCGAGAAAATGATAGCAGGGAGAAAGGTGCAGATGCTCGGCTATAATGGTTCTATTCAGGGACCGACGTTGCGTGTTCCTGAGGGCTCGGAGATTACTATCAATTTGAAAAATGATGGTGATATTGCGACCACACTCCACGCTCACGGAGTACGAATGGGCAATCCTTTCGATGGCGTGCCAGGTGTGACGCAAAAAGAAATCGCTCCCGGAGAGACATTTTCCTATAAGCTCAAGTTTCCTGATGCTGGTGTCTTTTGGTATCATCCACACGTACGAACGGACTATGCTCTCGAATCGGGGCTTTACGCCAATATCATTGTGACTCCGAAAGAGAGCGCCTACTGGTCACCGGTCAATCGGGAAATTCCTCTTATGCTCGATGACATCGCTCTCGACGAGAAGGGGTTGCTTCCGTTTGATGCCAAAGTGGTTGATCATACGCTTATGGGACGCTTCGGGAATGTGATGCTCGTGAATGGCGAGACAGATTATACACTTCAAGCGAAACAAGGTGAAGTGGTGCGCCTCTATCTGACCAATGCTGCCAACACGAGACTCTTCAACTTTACACTGCCTGGTGTGAAGATGAAACTTGTCGGAGCGGATGTGGGGCGTTATGAAAAGGAAACAATCGTGGATGCCGTACTCGTGGCTCCCGGTGAAAGGCGGGTGGTCGATGTGTTCTTCGAGAAGTCAGGAGAGTATACGATGAAACATCAGACTCCCGACAAAGCATATCCTCTCGGAAACATATCGGTATCCGCCGAATCAATTGACCCCTCTTATAGGAGTGAATTCACTGTCTTACGAACCAACACGACCGTTGTTGATGAGCTAGAAAATTTGATGACTTCCTACCTGTTGAAGACTCCGGACAAGAGTTTGAATCTTTCGCTTGATATGACGGCGGAGATGCGCCAAGGTATGCCGAGCGGAATGCACTCGATGGGTGGTGGTATGGCGATGTCGGACAAAGGTATGGGGATGGGAGACGACGGCGACGCTTTGGAGTGGGAGGATACGATGGCAGGAATGAATACGACGTCGTATTCCAGTATGATGAAATGGAAGCTCATAGACAATGCAACGAATAAAGTGAATACGGACATCAATGACTGGAAATTTCAGATGGGTGATAAGGTGAAGATTCATATTTTTAATGATCCTCAATCGATGCACCCGATGCAACACCCGATTCATTTTCATGGTCAGCGTCTGCTGGTGCTTTCGACGAATGGGGTGAGAAATGAGAACCCGGTGTGGGTGGATACGGTTTTGACAGCCAAGGGTGATACAGTCGATATTTTGCTTGATGCTTCCAACCCCGGCACATGGGTCGCACACTGTCATATTCTTGAACACGCGGAGAGCGGGATGATGCTTTCTTACACCGTGAAAAAAGGTAATTAAGTTCAAAAATATCAATCATTAACATATCATTATGAATAACGAATACCATCAAGAAAAAGGTGAGACAGGAGAACCAGTAAAGATAACGAAAAAAGCGACGAGTCAGGAGGCATGGGTTGTTGCTGGGGCGATTCTTTTGGGAGGGATTATCATCAGTGCGAGTATTCTCTTCTCAGGCGGTACTTCCCAGAAAGGAACTGATCTCGGATCTGGAACTGTGCCACAGCCATCGGGAAATCCTTCGCCAACCGCACAGCAGGGAAGTAATCCACCGAGTGGTCCGGTAAAAGTTTCTGTCGACGATGATCCGGTTATGGGAGACAAAAATGCACCATTGACGCTCATCGAGTTTTCGGATTATGAGTGTCCATTCTGCAAGCGTTCGTTCACGGATCTCCTTCCTGATCTGAAGAAGAATTACATCGATACAGGTAAGGTGAAGCTCGTTTTCCGTGATTTTCCATTGTCCTTTCATGCGAATGCACAGAAGGAAGCGGAAGCGACCGAGTGTGCCCGTTCTCAGAGTAATGATGCCACTTACTTCAAATTCCATGATGCAATCTTCACTCAGACGACGTCCAATGGAACCGGCTTGGCTTTGACGCAATTGCCGGTGATTGCGAAGACACTCGGTCTCAATGTGAATCAGTTTCAGCAGTGTTTGGATTCTGGAAAATTCAAAGATGAGGTGGCGAAGGATATCGCTGATGGTACGACAGCAGGAGTGTCTGGCACACCTTCGTGGATCATCGGAGCCTCAAGTAAGGACGGGCAAATAGAAGGACAGCTCATTGTCGGAGCCCAGCCGTTTTCCGCCTTCAAGGCTATCATCGATGAAAAGCTGAGTGGTAAATAAAGAAAGAGAGTCTATGAAAGAAATGTGGTCTAAAAAAATTATTACCCCCACTATTATCATTGCGGTGTTCTACATCGTGACGACGGTGTACCTTATGAACGCAAGTCTGGTAAAGGATGCGCTGTTTGGGATACACTCCCTGAATTATAAGTGGAATATTCTTATCGCGTTCCTCGTTGGTATGTGGACCGCTATGAGTGGACTCAGCCTGTTCCTGCTTATCACTGTTGCGATATTGACTGGATTGAATCTTATGCTTACTGTAGAACGGTTGAGAAGCATGCGATCTTCCGGAAAAATGCATCTGGCAATCGGTGGGAGTTCGATTTTGGGGATAGTGAGTAGTGGTTGTGCCAGTTGTGGACTACCGATCCTCGCTCTCTTGGGCCTCGGTGGTGCCATTGCTTATTTGCCCTTCAGGGGTGTGGAACTTTCCCTGGTAGCCACATTGTGCTTCTTTCCCTCTCCTTATACGTCTTGGTTCGAGAACAGAGACGTCAGGCGATGTGCTCCATCGAACCTTTGGAAGAAGATCTCATACCATAATTTCAGAAACGAGTATGAAGAAAATAATTATCATTTCTGTTCTTGCCCTCATTTTGATGGAAGGTATTTCATGGTGGGTATTGAAATCAAACCTGAATGATTCGTCTAAACCTTCAGAAGAAAACCAGATTTCAGTGCCACTTCCAAATCCTGTAAACCAGCCAGCTGAGAAGCAAAATAACACTCAAACAAGCGATAGTCGGACATCAGTACCTTCAGAAGTCACCTCCTCTACAGCCATAAAAAATGTCGCCGGTTCAGAAGGAAGTTTTC
>PFVP01000009.1:10136-13183 GCA_002790675.1 Candidatus Moranbacteria bacterium CG_4_9_14_3_um_filter_45_14
AGGTGTTCGGCAGTGGGAATGGGATCCGAAAACTATTCAAGCGAAGGAAGGGGAATCGGTACGTCTTATCGTCCATAATGCTGATGTCAAACACGGGCTCGCTATACCGGAGCTCGGTGTCAATGAAGATATCCCTCCCGACGGAGCAGTGATTACATTCAAAGCGACAAAAAAAGGAACTTTTGAATTTTTTTGTTCAGTCTATTGCGGAGAAGGACATATGGAAATGCGGGGGAAAATCATTATCGAGTAACGTTATTCATAACAAACAGTATGAAAATAGGAAAACACATTATTTTTTTGTCCCTCATTGCTTTTGTCTTGCACAGTGTCTGGGAAAATGCACAGGCACCATTGTTCCGAGGCTATGTGTCTTTCACTGAACATTTTTCAGCGTGTTTTGTGGGTACCATAGGCGATGTCATCATTACTCTGTCTGTCTATTTCATCTTTGCTCTCTTTAAGAATGACCTCGGTTGGTTGTCGGCACTCAATAAAAAAGATATCATACTATTGGCCATCGTCGGATTTCTTATCGCTGTCGGGATAGAACAACGTGCTATGCTACAAGGGAGGTGGGCTTATGCGGATGTTATGCCTATCATTCCGTACCTGAAAGTCGGATTTATGCCGATTCTTCAGATGACATTGCTTCTCCCGTTTTCGATATATCTCACAAAAAAACTGAAAAAATATGAATAATATGCACGATCATCATACAATACAAGGAAAAGAATCTGTTCACACTGGACATACGATGGGTGATCTATCTGAAATGGGATTTTGGGGGAAGTTCACAATGAGTATGTCAATGACGATGGGAATGGATCATACCGGGCTTGCCGGTCGGGAGATGGCACGGTTGATGGAAATCGACATCCGAAATAAATTTTTCTTCGCGCTCGCATTGACTATCCCGATTATTCTCTACTCGCCCCTCGGCACAGAGTTTCTCGGTCTCAATCTGCCGTCCCCGATACCCCTTCCGTGGCTTCTTTTTCTGCTCACCACGCCGGTATTCTTCTATTCGGGCTGGATTTTCCTCTACTCGACCTATTTCGCACTGAAGAATAAGACGCTCAATATGGCTGTGCTTATCGCGGTCGGTATCACGGCCGCGTACGGATTCAGTGTTCTGCTTACGTTGATCGGAAGTGGTGATTCATACTATGAAGCGGCTGCTATGCTCATCACCTTTGTTTTGTTCGGTCATTGGATGGAAATGAAATCTCGGCGCGGGACAACTGATGCTCTTCAAGCCCTTTTTGATCTGGTGCCTCCTCAGGCGAGAGTCCTCAAAGATGGCAAGGAAACACTCGTTCCTACCTCGGAAATACGACGCGGTGACATCATCATTCTCAAGCCGGGAGACAAGGTTCCTGTTGATGGTGAGATCACTCTCGGAGAAACGGCCATTGATGAGTCATTAGTTACCGGAGAATCGATTCCGACGACGAAAAAGATCGGAGATCAGGTGATCGGTGGGTCGATCAACACCGCCGGTTCGGTGCAGTTCAGGGCGACAAAAGTAGGCTCTGATACCGCTCTCGCCCGTATCGTAGCGATGGTTGAAGAAGCGCAGAATTCAAAGGCGCCAGGACAAAGGATCGCCGACCGGTTTGCGAAATACTTGGTCATCGTGGCGGTAGGGTCAGGTCTCCTGGTGTTTGTTATCTGGTATTTCTTCGTAGGCGCACCGCTTCTCTTGGTACTCTCATTCGCTATCGCTACGGTTGTCATCGCTTGTCCGGATGCGTTGGGACTTGCCACTCCGACTGCTGTGGCTGTCGGTACCGGCCTCGGGGCAAAATATAATATTCTCATCAAAGATGCTCCGACGCTCGAGCAGATGTCGAAAATCCAGGCAATCGTACTTGATAAAACCGGTACGCTCACCGAAGGGAAACCGAAAGTGACCGATATAGCTACTGCAGATGGATATGATTCAGGAGAAGCGCTGCGCTTCGTTGGTGCGGCAGAAGCGAAGTCATCTCATCCGCTGGCCGGCGCAGTGCTTGATGAGCTGAAGAAACGCAGTCTCACACTGCCGGAGTCAGTCGAGAAATTTGAGAATCTCTCCGGCTTGGGGGTGAAAGCTGTCGTGGAAGGGAAACATGTCCTCATCGGTACGACGAAGCTTATGAAGGAAAGTGATGTTTCGCTCGGCGCATTGGAGCAGAAGATCAATGAATTTCTGGAAAGAGGAGAGACGATTATGATTCTTGCCGTCGATGGAACTGTCAAGGCCGTTATCGGAGCGGCCGATCCCATAAAACCGAATGCCGTACAAGCGGTAGAGCGTTTCAAAAAATTGGGAATTGAGATCGCGATGATCACCGGTGACAACAAGCTGACTGCAGAGAAAGTGGCGAGCCAGATCGGCATAGAACGGGTGTTTGCGGAAGTGATGCCGGAAGACAAGGCGAGCTATGTGAAGAAGCTTCAGCAGGAAGGAAAATTTACGGCGATGGTGGGGGATGGTGTCAACGATGCGCCGGCACTTGCTCAGGCGGATGTCGGTATTGCGATTGGCGCAGGCACGGACGTTGCTATCGAGACGGCAAAGGTTGTGCTTATGAAGTCCGATCCGCTCGATATACTCCGGGCAATAACCTTGAGCAAGGCAACAGTCCGCAAGATGAAACAGAATCTTTTTTGGGCCTCTATCTACAATGTTCTTGCCATACCGGTCGCCGGTGGCATTTTGTATCCGAGTTTTGGCATTATGCTTCGTCCGGAATTCGCGGCACTGCTGATGAGTATGTCTTCGATCATCGTTGCTACGAACGCGGTGCTTTTGAGACGAGTCGAATCAGAGATGAAAGAAGAATCATTCTTCTGAGGATGAAATAGATTCGTATGTGCGTAGCGATGAGAATAGGTGTAGAATAATAATAAGTAATTCATCCAGTGAAATTGCAAAGCACCGACAGAGTCGGATTTCACGGGGTAAGAATATATGGAAACAACGAACTACGGATTCAGTAAGGTGGTGACGCTTCCGTTTGGGGAAGTCGTAACCAAAGTGAAAGAAGTGTTGGCACAGG
>PFVP01000011.1 GCA_002790675.1 Candidatus Moranbacteria bacterium CG_4_9_14_3_um_filter_45_14
TGAAGATAGATGCGCCGTGATGTATATTAACGGACACCTAAAAGGTTCCATTCCGATAATCAGAGAAAAAGCCTTTACAATGCGCGTAGCGATTTCCCTGTGATCTTGTCGCAGGTACTGCTAAGGAAAGTTTGAAAACCTTGGTTTTCAAGTTAGACTATAGTAGCAAAGCCTCGGGTCATACCCTGTGGTCTTGCCACAGGGTTGTTGATTGACCACAAGATATGAGATAGAGGCCTCAAAGAACTTATTCTTTGATATCTGATTAGAATTTGCCCTGAATCCTATCCTTAACTGCAACATTTCTTTTCTTAGCATTTGGATTCTTTTCATAAAATACTTTGTAAGGAGTAAGATAGTCCAGACGTTTTCTTGGTCTGCTATTGATTTCATCTACGGCATAGTCAATGCTTTCTTGCGTGACATTTCCCAAAGGTATTTTCTTGGGAAGATATTGCCTGAGTAATTCATTGGAATTCTCATTGCATCCTCGCTCCCAGCCGTGATGCGGATAAGCAAAACACATTTCCATCCCAGTTTCTCTTCCTGTCAGTTTATGATCTGAAAATGTCATACCGTTGTCAGCTGATAGCCCATTTCCCTGTGATGCGGTAATATGTGTATGAGGCTCTCGTTATGTGTTATGGGTTAGTTGCGACACAACTATCTTACACTACAAACGAGATGTCTTTTGTTTATGGATAGATTGCTATTCAGAATAGAATTCGGGTACGTGGGGTTGACAAAAAGTAAGAATGTGCGGTAATATTAACCAATTCAAGAGAGGGTGCATTTTTGGTAGAAAGGAGACATTTTTGCTTGATCCGCGAGAATGATGATACGGTTTGGTGTAGGAATATCTAAGCAGGAACAAATGTAACGAGAATCATTATGGCGAAAAGCAAGAAGAACTTGATTGAAAAGAAGAAAGCGAAGGATATGGAAACTTTGTTTTTTGTGCCTGTATTGGAACAGTTCCTCCTGCGTTTGCCGGAACGCTCACGTGATATCGTGGCATCCCGTTTCGGTATATCAGATGAACGTCCGAAAACATTGGAAGAGATTGGCCATATACACGAGGTGACCCGTGAACGCGTCCGCCAGATCATTATGAGCGCGCTGGGATTTCTTTCGCAGGAACACAAACATCATTCATTCATACAGATTTCTACGTGTATTCACTCCACGCTTGAGGAAAAAAGCGGTATCGTCAGGACGGAAGAATTGCTCAGCATACTCGCACCGCTCGGGAAACAGGAACGCGGAGCCCTCTTGGTTTTCATCGAATGCCTCCCTACTATCAAGAAAGAGAAGGCAACCGAAGAATATGAGAAAGTATATATTCTAAAGGAGAATTTCTCATTCTCCCGATGGAAGAAGGTGAAGGATATGGCGAAGCTCATCTTACAGGAAGCGAATAAGCCACTTGTCGCAGATGATTTCTACAGTCGTTTCCAGAAAAAAGATCTTACGATCAATCAGCAAGAGTTCTTCAATTTTCTGGCTGTGGCGAAAGATATCAGGCAGAATGTTTTTGGAGAATGGGGGCTTGTGGATTGGAGCGATATCAAACCACGGGGAACTCGTGAGAAAGCCTACCTTGTTCTGAAGACAACAGGTACACCGCTTCATTTCCGAAAGATCGCTTCACTCATCGACAGTTACGGACTCAAGAGTAGCAAGAAAAGTCACAGTCATCCGCAGACAGTGCACAATGAACTCATCAAAGATAAACGCTTCGTGCTCGTCGGACGTGGTACGTATGCTCTTTCTGAATGGGGGTACAAAAAAGGCACTGTCAAGGAAGTTTTGGAAGAGATCCTGAAGAAAGCTGATAAACCACTCTCTCGTGAAGAAGTATTGATTCAACTTCTCAAAATACGCCAGGTCAAGAAGTCCACCGTCGTTATCAATTTGAATACCTTTTTCCAGCGTGTTGGCAAGAACGCTTATAGCATTAAAAAATAGGAGCGCTGGGGCATTCTTCTTTTGCACCGGTGCAGAACATGCTAGACTGAAAGAGTGATATTGTTTTCGTAGCATTACTGAATAGGTAATAGGGTCAACGAACCCCAAAAAAATGAATTCTCTTTTTCATAGCTTTACAAACGTATTTTCGATGATGTCTGGAGCATTCTCTTCTGTCTTGGACGTATGGTTCATCCTTTTTCCGCCACTTCTTTTTTTTCTTTTCAAAATATTCTGGATCTATTACGTACAAGGACAGTATGCTTCGAGCATCAAATGGGTTCTGCTTGAAATTTTTCCTCCGCGTGATTCCGAGAAGAGTCCGCTTCTTATGGAATCCATCTATGCAGGGTTCGCTGGAATACATTCGACTCCGAGTGCCGCGGAAGAATGGATCAAGGGGGTATATGTACCGGCCTTCTCTTTGGAAATAGTCAGTACCGAAGGTCAGGTGCATTTCTATGTGCGTTCACCGAAGAACTTTCAGGATCTCGTTGAGGCTCATTTTTATGCTCAGTATCCTGGTGTGGAAATCAGTGAAGTCGAAGATTATATATATCAGGTTCCGCATACGATACCGAACAACGAATGGGATTTGTGGGGGACTGATTTTCTCCTTGCTGCCGATGACCTCTATCCGATCAAGACGTATAAATATTTCGAAGAAACGGTAACCGGGAAGATGATAGATCCTTTGGCTGGTCTTATTGAAGCGATGTCCAAGATTGGCCCGGGTCAGCATCTCTGGTTGCAGTATATCGTGTCACCACTTCATGCGAATGTGATGAAAGATCTTCAGAAGACGATCGACAAATTCTTGGGGAAATCCGAGGAAAAACACAGCAGTCTGATAGGGGATCTCTTCTCCGGCATCAAGGATATTGTTGCGAATATTACAAGAGGGCTTATGGGAGGCGAGTTTATTTTTTCATCTGGTGAAGGAAAAGAATCGAAAGACGAGTCCCCGGTTGAATTCCGTCTTACTCCGGGTGAAAAAGACAAATTGAAAGCTATCGAAGCCAACATCGGGAAACAGATGTTCCGTACGCGTATGCGACACGTGTATATAGGGAGACGCGATGTGTTCGACAAATCGACGGGCGTGTCAGCTTTCATCGGAGCTCTCAAGCAGTTCAATGATCACAATTTGAATAGTTTCAAGCCGGATGACAATACGAAAACATATTCAAATTATATTTTCAAGGATGAGCGTTTGCGATATAGACAACGTCGTTTGTTCAGACGATATATCGGAAGAGATTCTGATCCGCAGAGTACACGGTTTATGCTGAGCACCGAAGAATTGGCTACTGTTTTTCATATTCCGGATATGTCTATTACGTCACCATCTTTGACACGCGTTGCTTCGAAGCGGGGTGGTGCGCCATCTAATCTGCCCATTCAAATGTAAACACTATGGCGACTCACGATCAAAACGACATCACTTTTTTTGCCAAAACCAATTTCCGCAATCAGGAGAAGGTGTTCGGCATCAAAACCGACGATCGTCGCAGGCATATGTATGTCATCGGCAAGACGGGTATGGGGAAAACGAACCTGCTCGAAAATTTGGCTATTCAGGACATTCAGAAAGGTCACGGCATCGCTTTCATCGATCCTCACGGCGATACGGCCGAAAAACTTATCAGAGCTATTCCGTCGAATCGTATCAACGATGTCATCTATCTCAATCCATCCGATCAGGAATTTCCGATCGCATTCAACGTGATGGAAAAAGTCGATCCAGAATATCGTCACCTCGTCGCATCGGGTTTGGTAGGTGTCTTCAAGAAAATCTGGGCGGATTCCTGGGGACCACGATTGGAATATATCTTGCGCAATGCCATCCTGGCGCTCCTCGAATACCCGGGCAGTACGCTTCTCGGCGTGACACGTATTCTGGTCGACAAATCATATCGCGCGCGTGTGGTAGAGAAAATAACGGATCCTGTGGTGCGGAGTTTCTGGGTGGATGAATTCTCGCAGTGGAATGACCGGGTACTCCAAGAAGTGATTTCGCCGATTCAGAACAAAGTCGGGCAGTTTCTTTCGAGTTCGCTCATCAGAAACATCGTCGGTCAGACGGTTTCCTCTTTCAATATCCGTGAGGCGATGGATAGCCGGAAGATTCTCATCATCAATCTTTCCAAGGGTCGCATCGGAGAAGATAACGGAGCGCTCCTCGGTGCGATGCTTATTACCAAGATTCAGTTGGCAGCGATGGGTCGGGTAGATATTCCCGAAGAAGAACGTAAGGATTTCTACTTGTATGTCGATGAATTCCAGAACTTCGCGACAGAATCATTCGCCAACATCCTTTCGGAGGCACGTAAATATCGTCTCAATCTGATTCTCGCCAATCAGTACGTGACGCAGATCGATGAAACGGTACGTGATGCCATATTCGGAAACGCAGGCTCTCTCGTTTCGTTTCGTGTCGGTGCGATGGACGCAGAATTCCTCGAGAAAGAATTTGAGCCGGTATTTATGATGAATGACATCGTCAATCTGCCGAAATATCAGATCTATCTGAAATTGATGATCGACGGTATCGCAGGGGATGCATTCAGTGCGACGACGCTTCCCCCGATCAAACTTGAAGACGCCGGTAATGAAGTGAAAATCATTCAAAGTTCGAGAGAACGTTATTCATCGAGCCGAGAAGAAGTAGAGGATAAGATCCGTCGTTGGAGCGGAATGTTGACGGCGGAAGAACGTCAGGCGATCGCCGATGAACAGAAGGCCGTATCTCCTCCAGTGCGACCGATCGTGGCGGCGAAACCATCACGAGAGAAAGAGTCTGTTAGAAGGAACAGCGTCTCTGTGGCGAAAGCTTCTCAAGCACCATCACAGGCATCGTTGATTACAGAAAAAAGAGTGTCGAGAGAAGAAGGTGCACCGCCTAAGCAACCTCTCTTTGAGCCAGCACTTGCCCCGAAAAAAGCATCTTTTGCTTCTCTCGTTCAGTCAGAAACAAAAGACGTTGTGACGAAACGAGAACTAGAAGAAGTCCAGCCGGAAGCGGTTTTTGAGGCGACGCCTGTCCAGAAAACGGAGGAGAAGAAATTGTATCAAGCACACTGCGCGAGTTGCGGGATCGACATTAAAGTTCCTTTCGTACCAGATGGTAAACGGCCGACATTCTGTAAAGATTGTTTGCGTGATTATCAGCGTTCTGTAGCTAAGGCGCGCAATGAAATAGTGGAAAAAAAGAACTCCTCTCTCACCGCATCTCCCGTTCCTTTTGTTGTGCCGAAAGAGCGCGTGGCGCATCTCAAAACGTATGTTTCATCCGATGCGCCGATGTCACTCGCTCAAATAGGCAATGTCGGACCGAAAAAATTCAAATCGCTTCATAATCGTCCCTCTATCAATCTAAATGAGGTACGAGCGATGATCGAGGATGCGAAGAAGGACATTTGAGATGTTGTGATAGCATTCATTTTTTGGTAGTATAAGAGAAGCGTAAGATGAAGTAAGAGAGTACTATATATGAGTTTTCATAAATGGCACAAGAAAGTGTATAAGATCTGGGTAGTCGTGTCGATTCTTGTCGTGATATCTATGGTGGGATTTTTGGTTGCTCCTTTCTTCCTCCATTAGGTATATGTCTGGCATATGGCGAAACAGAGATGGTGGAAGAAAATAGTGATCAGTATGGTTGTCCTTCTAGGTGGCTGGGCGCTCTATCTTTCTTCGAAACAGATCGAAAGGAATCACCGCATTCAAGAAGAGGTTTCTTCCCTTGAGACTGAGGCCATCAAGATCCGTCGTGAGAACGAGACGCTTTCCGAAAAGATCCAGTATTTTTCCTCAGATGATTTTCGTGAGCAAGAAGCAAAAAAGAAGCTTGGTTTGAAAAAATCAGAGGAAACAGTCGTGATCATCAAACCTCAGCCGGAACAGAACAAAGAAGGAGAGAACTCTTCTGTGATGAAGCAACAGACGTCAACGGATATCGGAAAGGAGAATGTACCGAACTATGAGAAGTGGTGGAAAATATTTTTTTAAAAATCTCGCAATAAGGATATATGTTGAATAATGTGAAAAATGTTTTGAGAAGAATCCGTATCAGCACGGTTTTGTATGCATCCTTTGCAACACTCATCCTCATTTTTGTGGTGAGTCTGATCGTTGTCTATGCTTTTCCGGAGTCGAATGTGTTCGCGAGCCGATTGAAGGGTGTCCTGCCTTATCCGCTAGTGGTTATGAGTTATCAGGACGGGATCACTTTCCGCACGCTTTCTCAGAATATGGTTTCGGTTAAACGTTTTTATGAAACACAGGATTTCTCAAAAATCGGTCTGCGTGTCGATTTCTCTACGGAAGACGGACAGAAACGTTTCAGGGTGCGGGAGAAGGAGGTTTTGAATAAGATGATCGAAGACAAAGCCATTGAGAGGATAGCGAAAGCACAGGGTATCACCGTGAGTCGTGATGAAGCGACGCAGGGCGTTTCGCGGAAATTGGAAGAATACGGCAGTGGTACAGAGGTGAGAAAGGAGCTTGATCGCCTGTATGGCTGGACACTGTCTGATTTTGAAGAGAGAGTCGTCCTTCCGAGTTTGTATCAGGAAAAATTGCAGGCAAGTTTTGTCAAGAAAACAACAGACTCGACCGCTTCAGCGAGAGAGAAGATCCTTGAGGCGCAGAAAGATTTACGAGCCGGTACTGCTTTCTCAGATGTTGCTCAGAAATATTCAGAGAGTGATACCGCGAAAGATAGTGGTGATTTGGGTTGGTTCGCTCTGGCAGACTTGCTTCCTGAATTGCAGACGCTTGTCAGAGCGCAAAAAGTCGGTGTTCCAGGGGATGTCGTTGAGACTGAACTCGGCTTTCATATCGTTCTGGTAGAAGAGGTGAAAAAGGAAGACACGAAACAACTCTATCGGTTGAAACAGATTTTCACGAAAAAAACAACATTTTCTGATTTTCTTTCTGAGAAGATGCGTGGACTTTCCGTGTATGTGCTCTCCTCGGAATATGAATGGAATGCATCAGAAGCTCGTGTAGAATTCCGAAAACAAGAAATGCGTGATTTCGAAAAGAATCTGTATGAAAAATCGGATGGTGATGCGGCATTCTTGTTTTGAGGAATGCAGAGTATAACCTCTCTCATAATTTCAACAAATATTTTCTTATGGAAATTCTATCATCATCTCCGCACGATAATACTGATGTTCAAGAAGGAAGAAACACTCCTGCGTCGTGTACATCGAAGAAGCGGTGTCACATATTCCCATTTTTCGTCATAGCAGTACTGTTCGGTTTTATAGGTGGGGTTGTTTCTCCTGTGATAACAACTTTCTATCGGGAACATAGGAATATACCTCTCTTGTCTCTTGCGACAAAAAGTGTTGTCAGTCAGCCTACTTCATCAAGTCTGAATATTGGAAATGATCTTATTCCTAGTCTTGTGGAGAGAAATTCGGCTGGTGTGGTGAGTATTGTCGTGAGTAAAGATATATCAAAATTGCGTAATTTTAGAGAGAGTCCGTTACAAGGGTTTCCATTTTTTACGCCGTTTAATATTCCTCAAAAGAATGATCAAAACAGTAGTGATGCCACAGGGAAACAAAAAATTGGAAGCGGTTCAGGTTTTTTCGTTTCTGCCGATGGCTTGATTATTACCAATAAGCACGTGGTGACAGACGAGCAAGCCGATTATACCGTCATCGCAAATGGAGGAAAAGAATATTCCGCCACAGTGTTGGCACGTGATCCGAACAATGATATTGCACTCCTCAAAATAGAGGGGAGCGATTTTCCGGCGCTGACGCTCGGAGATTCCGATATATTGAAAGTCGGTCAGACAGTCGTCGCTATCGGAAATTCTCTGGGTGAATTCTCAGATTCAGTGACGAGTGGTATCATTTCCGGATTGAAACGCAATGTGTTTGCCGGATCACAACTCGGTATGCGGGAAGAACTGACCGATATCATTCAGACGGATGCAGCGATCAATCCAGGGAACTCGGGTGGACCGCTCTTCGATATATCCGGTGATGTTATCGGTATCAATGTCGCTATGG
Organism: Candidatus Moranbacteria bacterium CG_4_9_14_3_um_filter_45_14; assembly: GCA_002790675.1. Taxonomy (GTDB): domain Bacteria; phylum Patescibacteriota; class Minisyncoccia; order Moranbacterales; family UBA1568; genus UBA1568. Next base: position 8,001 of record PFVP01000011.1, read on the forward strand.
CGCAGGGGGCTGAAAACATCGGATTCGCTCTTCCTATCAATGGAGTGAAACGTATCATAGAACAGGTACGTACGACAGGGAAGATATCCGTACCGTATATCGGTGTCCGGTATGTTATTTTGAATGATGTCATCCAGAAGGAAAACAATCTCCCATACAATTATGGCGCACTCATACTCCGTGGGCAGACTATGACTGACTTCGCTGTTATTCCAGGATCACCTGCCGATAAGGCCGGACTGACAGAGAACGATGTCATCTTGGAAATCAACGGCACGAAGATCGACGAGACGCATCTTCTCGGTACGGTCATCAATCAATACAATGTGGGAGATGAGCTAACGCTCAAAATCTGGCACAAAGGTGATATGAAGGATGTAAAAGTGACATTGAAGGAACGAAAATGATGCAGGATAAGTGATGTAAGATAATTGATAAAAAAGGGGCTTGATAAGGCCTTTTTTTATTCATTAGAATATGGTATAGTGGATATGTTGAAGAATTTATTTATTGTGGTATTCGAGAATCGTGTCTCTGCTCTTCTATGATATTTCATTTCACTATTTTTTTCTGGACGTTAATCTTTTCTTTGGGGCTTGAATTCATCGCTCTCAATCCATTTTTTCCGACCTGGAACTGGTATATTTTTTCCATAGTGCCACTCCTCATCATTTCACTTATCGCCTGTCGCAAAGTCACCAAGCGCTTCACGGATGTATTTCTTCCGGGACTACTCTCGCTCACAGCACCGACACTTCTTTCTCTCATCGATTCCTCATCGCAACGCCAGGCATTCGTTTTTTTGAGCGCGCTGATGTATTACTTCGCACTTCTCGGGTTGTATCGGCTGGGTCATGCACCCAGAGATAAGACAGCGCAGGTTTTTTTGAATACCGCTTCCGTCGCTGCATTGTTTTTTTACTACACAGGGATTTTCGGTTTCTATCTGAATTTTTCTTTCCCTCTCTGGGGACTGATGATCCTGTATTTTTTGGGAACAGCGTTGACAAGTTACAAGACGTTCGTGAGCGTCGGGCGTGAAAGTATGGAGAAGCGACGTCTCATACTTTATAGTGCGTTGCTTGGATTGTTTATGAGCGAGATGGCGTGGGTGATGAGTTTTTGGCCATTCGGATATCTCACGGCCGGTGTTTTGGGTCTTATTTTTTTCTTTCTCTTGTGGGATATTTCTTTCGATGCGTTCCATCAGGTATTGTCATTGAGAAGAGCCGTGTTGAGAATTCTCTTTTTCTTTGTCCTGATCGGCATCTTACTTTACAGTACGCCATGGCATATCTTGGTGTAGAAGAAATGTCGGATAGGCTCAAATATCGCTGTTTGGGTTGCAAATGAGGATGAAATATGATATGAATGAAGACATTCTAATGAAATAATATATGTTTCTGAAATATATCAAAAAGCTCTTTGTCATCGTTCTGATAGTCGTTAGCATCGTGATTCTCGGAGGCGTCGGAGGCGTACTCATAAGCGCTTATATACCGAATATGACTTCCATACCTGCGCTGAAGGATTTCGGAGTTTTCAAAAAGCTCACCGAACGGGTTACTATCATAAACAAGACTGAACAGGTGGTCATACGCGAAGATGACTCTGTGGAAAAAATCGCATCTCAGCCTGCGACAGCTGTTGTCAATATCGTGGTATCCACTGATGATACCAAGGTCGTGAAAACGGAGGCGACAACGATGACTGGGGTACTTCTGACGAATGATGGTCTGATTGCGACGTATAGCGAAATACCGTTCACTGGTATAGGATTTCGTTATGAAGTGCTTTTGTTCGATGGCACGAGTCACAGAGCGGATTTTTTCGGATACGACGCATTCACCAATCTTCTTTTCCTCCGTCTGAATGATGGAACGAATACACCGTCTATCGCTTTCGCGAATTCTGATGACGCCCGTGTCGGAAAGAAATTGATTGCTCTCGGTAATTCTTTCGCGGAATATCAGAACCGTCTTTCAGTCGGGATACTGAGAAATATCAACCATACTTTCAGTCTCTCCGGGAAAACAGTGTCTTCATCTGAAAAATTGGAAGGTGTTTTCGAGGTGGACTTCGATGTTTCGAAGGATTTCATCGGTGGCTCAGTTATCGGATTCAATGGAGAGATGGTCGGACTTATCGGAGCTCTGACTATTGATAACGTCACGCATATATTCCTCATTCCTTCCAACGTTGTTCGTGAATCACTCAGTCGAGCGACAGAAGGAACACTTTCAAAACGCCCGATGCTGGGTATTTACTATCTCTCTCTCACCAAGACGCTCGCTTTGAAAATGAATGTACCTCGTGATCATGGAGCACTCATCTATTCGTCTTCCGGGAAGACGGGGCTGGCTCTTCTTGCCGACTCGAGTGCTATGAAAGCAGGTTTGCAGGTCGGAGATATCATCGAATCGATGGACGGTACGGAAATCACTCCAGAAAATCCTTTGTCGCTTCTTCTCAGTCGGCATAACAGCGGTGACGCGATAGATCTGCTCATTCTCCGTGGTGGAGAAGAGAAAAAAGTGAAGGTACAGTTATAAAACAGATTTTTTTATTATTTTATGCGACAAACACAATTGTTCATTCGAACGAAAAAAGACGCCCCGAAAGATGAAGTGAGTAGGAACGCACAGCTCCTCATCCGTGCTGGTTTCATCCACAAAGAAATGGCAGGTGTGTATTCGTTTCTGCCTCTAGGATTGCGTACGCTTAATAAAATAATACAAGTGATTCGTGAAGAGATGAATGCCGTCGGTGGGCAGGAGGTGCTTCTTGCTTCTCTCCAAGACAAAGAACCCTGGGAAAAAACCGATCGTTGGGATGATGAGAAAGTAGGTGTGTGGTTCAAGACAAAATTGAAAAACGGTACCGATCTCGGGCTTGCAGTGACACACGAAGAACCGATGACGAGAATGATGACTCAACATATCAGTTCTTACCGTGATCTCCCGGCGTTGACGTATCATTTCCAAACGAAGTTTCGTAACGAAACCCGTGCCAAGTCGGGTATTATGCGGATGCGCGAATTTTTGATGAAAGATCTCTATTCTTTTGCCCGTACACAGGAGGAGCATGATACGCTCTATGCTTCTCTGAAGGAGGCATACAAAAAAGTTTTCAAGCGGGTGGGTTTGGGAGAAGTGACCTATCCGACATTCGCATCAGGAGGGATGTTCAGTAAATACTCTGAAGAATTTCAAACCGTGAGTGACGCCGGAGAAGATATCATCTATGTCGATGAGGCAAGTGGTCAGGCACTGAATACCGAAGTATTGAATGATGAAGTGTTGAATGATCTCGGGTTGAAACGAGAAAATCTTGTTGAGAAAAAATCGATCGAGGTAGGAAATATTTTCAGTCTCGGAACGAAATTCTCTTCGCCTTTGGGATTGACATATAAGAATGAAAAAGGAGAATCACTCCCGGTGATTATGGGCAGTTATGGTATTGGCCCGGCTCGTGTGATGGGAACGATCGTGGAGATATTGTCAGATGAAAACGGTCTCGTATGGCCGGAATCCGTTGCTCCATTCCGTGTCCATCTTCTTTCACTGAATGCCGACGAGAAAGCGGAGGAAATCTATACTGCTTTGTCCGGAGCCGGCATAGAAGTCTTGTATGATGATCGTGATATGTCGGCAGGGGAAAAATTCACCGAAAGTGATCTCCTCGGTATACCGTATCGGGTGGTTGTCGGGAAGCGTTCGCTCGTATCAGGCAAGGCAGAGGTGAAGAAACGCACGGAGAATGAATCGCAAGAAATAGCCTTTGATGATCTGATATCATTTTTTAAGTAAGAAAAAGAGTGCCTATGAACAAAGCGTATTCCAAAAAAGAACGCATTATTATCTCGCTTGGTGGATCACTCCTCGTACCGGAGGGGATCGACGCTGAGTTCATCGGCAATTTCAAGAAATTCGTGGTGTCTCATATCAAGAAGGGATACCGTTTTATTCTGGTAACCGGCGGTGGGAGGATCGCCAGACAGTATATCGATGTGGCTGGGCAGATCACCAAGATCACCGATGAAGACCGCGATTGGTTGGGGATTCACGCTACCCGTATGAATGCACATCTGGTGCGTACTGTTTTCCGTGAGTATGCGCATCCGCGTATCAACACCAACCCACATGATCTCGAAGATTTCTATGCAGCGCCGGAAGCGATTCTCGTGGCTGCAGGGTGGCGTCCTGGATTTTCGACGGACTTCGATGCTGTCGTGATGGGGAAATACCTCGACGTGAATCGTATCATCAATCTTTCGAATATCGAACGTGTGTACAACAAAGACCCGCGGGCACACGCTGATGCCGTACCTTTCGACCGTATGACTTGGAGAGAATTTCACAAAATCGTTGGCAAGAAATGGAACCCCGGAATGAATGTTCCTTTCGATCCTATCGCATCCGAAATGGCAGAGAAGGAAGGTATGGAAGTGGCCGTGATGAATGGGGGCGATATGAAGAACGTGGCCAATTATATCGCAGGCAAGAAATTCATCGGTACATTGATCAGGGGCTAGTTGTAAGAATCAACAACATTGTTGAGAGACTCCTTTGTATTATGTTCCTTTCAGTTTTCTTTTGGGAGACTTGTTTCCCCAAAGCGGGCATGGTTTTTTGCTTCAAGAGCAAAAAGAGCGAAGGGGAAACAGGAGTGAGTGAAACGGCTGGTGAAGCGAGTGTGCTCTCAAAAGAAAATTGGAAGGAACAATTATAAACAACGCTCTAGAATCTAACAGATTAGCCTCTCTTCTATGCATACCGTCAAGAAACTTTTGCTGGCTACACCGCGAGGATTCTGTGCGGGTGTGACACGGGCGGTGAAAGCCGTTCTCGACACCCTGCAGATTTTTGGTGCTCCCGTCTATGTGAAGCATGAAATCGTCCATAATAAGCACGTGGTGGAAGATCTTGAATCCAAAGGGATAATCACCATCGAAAGTCTCGGAGAGGCTCCAGAAGGGGCCGTGGTGGTGTTTTCAGCCCACGGATCGATACCAGAGCACTATAGAGAGGCTCAGAAGCGTCATATACGGCTTATCGACGCCACTTGTCCTTTGGTGACCAAGGTTCATCTCGAGGTAGGCCGTTTTCTCAAAGAAGGATATAAAATAGTCTATATCGGACACCGAGGACACATTGAGGGTTTGGGAGTCTTGGGGGAGGCGACTTCTGAATCCATCCCGCTTGTGGAAACGACTGAGGACGTTTCGAAACTCGAAATCGGTAATCCGGAAAAATTGGTGTATCTCACACAGACGACACTTTCTATCGACGACACAGCGGTAGTCATAAAAGCTCTCAAAAAAAAGTATCCTCAGATTATCGCCCCGCCCCTTTCTGATATTTGTTTTGCCACGACCAATCGCCAAGAAGCCGTGAAAGCGCTCGCGAAGGCATCGGATCTCGTTTTGGTCCTCGGATCAAAAAATTCTTCGAATTCTACTCGGTTGATGGAGACCGCTCGTATGGAAGGGACAGAAGCGTATCTGATCGATGATGTGACGGAAATTGATTCCCTTTGGTTGGAACAGAAAGAAACAGTCGGTGTGAGTGCTGGAGCGAGTGCACCGGAGAAACTCGTTCAAGGGGTGGTGGAATATTTCAAATCGCAAGGTGTCATAGCGAAAGACTTCATCGTTGGATCTGAATCGATACAGTTTGCAGAACCACTCGAGCTTATGCAACTCAAGAGAGAACAAAAATGAAACAAAATACAAAAATAGCTATCCAGGCGAGTGATCTCGATCACAAGCGCATCGATGGGACGCGCATATATCTGCGAGAACTTTTGAAACGTTTCGGAGGAATCGATATGGAGACAACATTTCATTTGTATCATCGGAGCGTATTCAACTCGAGTCTTGTCCCCCCGAGTTTTCCGAACTATCTGGTGAAGGCTTGTTTTTTTCCGTTCGCCTGGATGCAGACGAGATTCACTTGGGAAATCTTTCGCAAAAAACCGGAAAAATTATTTCTGCCCATTCAGGCAGCTCCATTTTTCGTTTCAAGAAAAACAGAAGTGACAGCGACGATTCACGACCTCGCATTCAAACAATATCCGGAAACGTTTCCGAAAAGATACCTTTTTAAGCTCAATTTCCTTTTGGGGGTTGCCGTGCGACGGGCGGATAAGCTCATAGCCGTATCAGAGTCTACCAAAAATGATCTGCTGGAGTTTTTCCCGGAACTTCCTCCGGAACGCATCCGAGTGATTCATCATGGTTTCGACAGTGAATTTTTCGGCACAAGACTTTCTTCCGAAGAACTTCGCTTACTGCTTACTCCTTACTGCTTACTTCCTGGGCAGTATGCCCTTTACGTCGGTGCCCTTCAGCCGAGAAAAAATCTCGTGCGTTTGATCGAGGCATTTAATAAGGCGAAAGAAACGATGTTTGAAATGAAACTCGTACTGGCAGGGGAGAAAGCCTGGCTCTCGGATGAAATATTCGAAGCACGTGAGAAAAGCCCTTATAAAGAAGACATCATAATGACTGGCACGGTCAGTTTTGAAGACTTACGAGCATTGTATCAAGGAGCACGGTTGTTTCTTTTCCCATCACTCTATGAAGGTTTTGGTCTGCCGATTCTTGAAGCTTTTGCTTCTCGTGTGCCGGTACTCACCGCCAGTAACTCGAGCCTTCTCGAAGTAGGTGGCAAAGCGACGCTGTATTGCAATGCCCGTAGCGTCGATGATATCGCCGAAAAACTGGAACGCCTCTGGAGCGAAGAATCATTGCAGAAAGAACTTATTCGAAGAGGGGAAGAGCAATTGAAAAAATTCTCCTGGGACAAATGTTCGAAAGAAACTTTGGAGTATATCAAATCTTAGTTTGATGCTTGCAGAGAAGAGAATTCTGTGTCACAATGCTTCTGCTGTTTAGCGGATTTCGTGACTTTCGGTCACGCCCTGAGTGAAACCAACTTTCGTTGGCGGAATCGAAGGGTTCTTTTTTTAGATGCAATATGGCGAAAGACAATGTTGTAATGAGATTCGATAAAGTGTCCTTTGAATACGGACACAAGAAACCCATCCTAGATGAGGTGAGTTTCAGTATGCGTAGCGGTTCCAAGGTGACACTGATGGGTCAGAACGGCGCCGGGAAAAGCTCTTTGTTCAAGCTCATCACCGGGGAAGAGAAGCCTCAGTTCGGACGTGTCTCTGTCGATCCCGATGCAACAGTAGCTCTCGGACGACAGACCATTCCGCGGGATCAGCTTGATCTTACCGTGCAGGATTTTTTTGATCAATTCTTCAAGGGAAAAGAGTGGGAACTCGCGATGCATATTAAAGAAGTGTTGGAAGTAGTGAATCTGCCGATGCCGGAATTGGAGAAGAAAATCAGGGAGTTTTCCGGAGGACAACAAGCGCGTCTCCTTCTCGCATCAGCACTGATTTCTGATCCGGATATTCTGCTGCTCGATGAGCCGACCAATAATCTTGATGCTGCCGGTATCGAACATCTGACCCGGTTTCTCATCGACTATGACAAGACCTGCATCGTTATTTCTCATGATGCTGGTTTCTTGAATTCATTCACACAGGGTGTTCTGTATCTCGACGTGTTTACGCACAAAATAGAGCAATACACGGGAGACTATTACGATGTGATGGAAGAGATCGCCAAAAGAATCGCCAAGGCGCAAAGCGAGAATGTGCGATTGGAACGGACGATCCAAGAAAAGAAAGATCAAGCAAACGTGTTCGCCAACAAAGGAGGGAAGTTGCGTGCTGTAGCCAAACGTATGCGTACGATGGCCGAAGACCTTGAAGAAAACAAAATGGATGTACGGCAAGAAGATAAGACACTGCCGGATTTTGAGATATCGTGCGTCGGTGTCGTCGGGCCGATTGTCGAAATACGAACGGTGAAACTGATAACTCCTCTCGGAGAAGCAGTGAAGCGAGTAGATCTCGTTTTGAAGAAAAATATGCACCTTCTCGTTTCCGGACCCAACGGTATCGGTAAGAGTACTTTTCTCGAAGCCCTCGCCTCCGGTGATGAAGAGCGTGCTCATATTACGGAAGGAATCAAAGTCGGATATTATCGTCAGGATTTTTCGACGCTCGATTTCGATAGTACCGTGATGCAGACGCTCCTTGCTGTGATGGAAGAAAAGAGTAATGAACAAGCGTACAAAATTGCGACCAAATTCCTCATTCCGGCGGAACTGATGCAGAACAAAGTCGAGAGTCTGTCAGAAGGGCAGAAGGGACTTTTGATGTTCGCACAGCTGTATGCCGAGAAACCTGATTTGCTTATCCTTGATGAACCGACCAATCATATCAATTTCCGTCATTTACCGGTCATCGCGGAAGCTCTCGACAAATACAAAGGTGCGATGATCCTCGTCTCCCACGTGCCGGATTTCGTGGCGCAGATTCGCATTGATGAAGTGCTTGATTTGGAGGCTTTATTGTAGGTCTGTTTCCTTGATTTTCAAATCTAGAAGAGACTTGGTGAGGAGGTGAATTCTAGGATTGCTTCTTTTTCTGTCTTAGAGCAGATTTTTTTAAACAAGTTTCTCGTCTCTTTCGTCGAAGAAAATTTTCCAGAAGAGATAGCCTATGAGGAGGAATGTGATGATGATGAAAGGGATGAGAAGTGGAGGGAAGTGAGGGAGTGAAAGAATGAGGATACCGATAGTCCAAAAAAGTCCGATCCATACGAGTGGATTTTTTTTCTGTATTTTTTGATCGAATGTGAGATTGAGAATGTGTCCCAAGAAAGCGAGTACGAATGAAAAAGAGAAAAGGATGAAGAAAAACGTCGTCAGATTGAGTCGTACGGTGACGAATGTCGGCAGGAGCATCTCGAGAGTGAAAAGAGCGATGAAAGCGAGATACCCGATGAAGAGCGCTTCGGTGAGAAGTGCGTAAGAGATAGTGAGAACGCCGTTCTTTTTGAGATACAGAATCTTTTCTGATAGATAGAGGGTGAAATTTTCCATAAGCTGTGCTATTGATTTACACCGAAACGTGAGAGGAGGCGCTGTTTGATTTTTGAGAGGATGAGGCGCATATTTTGTTTGCTCTTTACGGATTCGAAAGAAACTTGAAGTGTACTGATGTCGATATCCGTATCACTTTTTTCGATGGTTACTCGGAAATCATTGCCGAAACCGGAATGAAGAGACGCTACCTCGGTTTGACAG
>PFVP01000026.1 GCA_002790675.1 Candidatus Moranbacteria bacterium CG_4_9_14_3_um_filter_45_14
GATCACGATGCCAAATGCTTTCTTATGCTTCACCAAAAAAGTCAGCAGTCCTGTCCCAGGTGACATCGGATATGCGGAGATATAGTTACAGCCGGAAGCGAGAACTCCCAAACCCAAAGCATCATTTCCATCCAAGAGCATCTCACCCTCTACGGTTTTGCTTCTGGCGATAGTGACTTCGATCCCCTCATTATAGGCGATGTGTTTGCCGAAGGCATATCCTTTCTTTCCGGCCTCGATATTTTTTGCTACCACTTCGTCACCCTTGCGGGCAAAGTGCTCCTGCAGATATTTTTCGAAAACCCGCTCATCGGCCTGAAGTATGCCGAGTGCCACCCCAACCGCGACGGTACTGGTATAGATCGGGTTGCCCAACTCATTTGCAAAACGTGTGAACGGCACATCGATGACCTGACATCTCTCGGAGAGACCACAAGTTTTCTCGCGCTCACCGAGAAGGACAGTTTTCGCTCCGATACGTTTCTCTAGATGTGGTATCGCCTCCTTGTCCAAAGCGAACAAAAAATCGATCCGCTCTACGAATGAGGAACGTTTTTTATTGGTGATACGGATTTCAGTTGAGTTACTCCCGCCACGGATGCGTGACATATATTCTTTGCTCGAAAAAACATTGTAGCCCTCACGTTTGAGGACTTGTACGAGGAGAGCTTCGACGGTCTGTATACCCTGACCAGCCGCTCCGCCGAGCACCAGAGAAATATCACCAGAAAAATGTTTCATTTTGATTTTTATATGTATTCTGCCTTCCTATTATACCACGCTCTATTCTTTCTCAAGTTCTTTTTTCACTACTTCGAATTCATTCTCGATTTCCTTGAGACGGGTACGACTTTCTTGGATGAGAACGGTGCCCTCTTTGATTTTTTCCAGTCCTTTTTCGACGTCCACTTCTTCTTGGTTATCAAACCAGCGGATGATTTCTTGTACTTTTTTCAGAGAATCACTCAAATTTACTTTTGGCATACTCGTATGATTACGTGGATTATTTATTCTTATTCAAAAATTTCTTCTACCTTGGCATTCACTTTTCCCTTGCTGAGTTGCAAAGAAAGTATATCACCGATTTTCACATCTCCACTATTCTTTATCACCTGTGTTCCTTTCCGTATCAAACTATAACCAAGCCTGAGAACACACACAGGATCATATTGTTCCAAGCGTTCACTGCTATGTTTGATGTGTTCTTCTACTCTCTTGAAAAGAGCTGAAAATCCGTTATTCAAGCTCTTTCTTCCCTGTCTGAGTGATTCTATTTTCCGCTCTATTGCAGACTGGATAAGAAACAATCGCTCCATCAAATCCTGACGGAGTGTCACAACCAATTCACGGAAACTGTGCAGATGGGCCAGAAGGATTTCACTGTCTGTCCCGAGCACGTTTCTGACATCGGAGAGCACCTCTCGGAACAATGCCGGCAATTGTGTTTCGAAATGACGTACCGATTGGCGCGCTTCATCGAAATGCATACGCAGTTCTTTGGCCGTGGCGGTCGGCGTCGATACCATCCTATCGGAAACCAAGGCCGCCAGAGTGATATCTTTCTCGTGCCCAACACCGAGAAGCGTCGGAATCAACGACCCAGCCACTTCACGGACGAGCGCTTCATTATTAAATGCCTGCAGACTCTCCAAACTCCCTCCACCTCGCACGATTACCAGCACGTCATATTTTTCTGGTTGCTTATTGAAATATTTGATAGCCTTCATAATTTCAAAGACCGCTTTCTTTCCCTCAACACTCGTCGGATAGAACTTCACTTTGAACCCCTGTGCTCCGAGATTCATCGTGAAATCTCCGATAGCTGCTCCCTGTTCCGATGTAATGAGCGCGATACGTTCCGGGAATTCCGGCAAGAAACGCTTCCTCTCCGGAGCGAACAAGCCTTCCTGTTCAAACTTCAGACGCAAAGCTTCGTACGCCTTCTGAAGTGCGCCGACACCAGAAAGTTCGATGACTCCCACTTTCAGAGAGAGCCGTCCATTCGGTTTGTAAATCTCCGGTACACCTTCGATGATGATCTTGTCTCCGATAGTGATTTTCACTCCGGAGATATCATACTGATAACGGAAAATGAGACAACTGAGCGTACTTTCATCTTTACTGTCTTTGATGGTGAAATATACCACACGTTCTCGCTCATCCACGCTCGATACTTCTCCTTCGACACGCGATGCCATACCGGAAAGTTCCGTATTCAAACCATCAAGAAACTGACTGACCGAGAGGGTACTAGATTCTTGATTTTCGATTTTAGATTTTAGATCACTTTCTTTGGAAATTTCTTTCGTTTTCGCGTTTTCTCCAAAATCCAGCGTCTTAAATCTAACATCTTTTTTCAAAGACTCTCTGGGTGAAGATTGGTTGCCAGACATATTTTCCTTGATAATTCCCAGAAGAGCTGTGCCATATTTCCGAAATTTCGCATCCTTGATGCCCTTGATTGCCATCATTTCTTCCTTATTCCCTGGCATTGCTCCGACCAGAGCCTCCAAAACAGCATTCGGAAAAACACGAAAAGTCTCCACGCCCTCTGTACGCGCCTGTGCGTCTCGCCACTGTCTCAATGTCTGCAACATTCCCATATTTACCCCGTGTAATAGATTTGAGATACTCAAATCTCAAGTGCAAATTAAATATATACTCTACTCTATCTACTCCATTTTACCATTTTTTCTTTCGAGAACATAACCCATACAATACTCTTATTTACACTATTACACAGGGCGAGCCAAAAAAAGAAAAACTCTGCCGTAGAGCAGAGTCTCTCTCGCCAGAGGTACTCGTTTCGATTATTTGAGATATTTGTCGACACTCGGTTGCATATCTGTGAAACTGTAAGCACCCTTGAACTGTTCCGTATTGATGAGAAATTTCGGAGTACCGCTCAAGCCGAATGTTATCGCAGTAGTCGTGTCATCGGCGATACGGCTATCGTATTTACCGCTTTCCAAACAGGATTTCATATCACTGGCACTCACCGCGCTCTTGAGGAAGTCCGCCACGACACCGGCCTTAGTCTTATCGTTCTTGACATCAGTGTTCATCATAGTGTATCCGGCCTCGCTCATCAGGAGGTCGTGTACTTCCCAGAATTTCTTTTTCTCATTGGCGCAATAAAGAGCCTTGGCTCCCATTTCACCACTACCGTGTCCGTTGGTATAAACCCACACAAAACTCGCTTTTCCCGCGTCTACCAATTTTTTCATTTCTGGCACTGGTGCCACATACGCACCACCATCAGCCACCAAAGTAAATTGAGTACCTATTTGCTTATTCAAGGGTGCATTCTTCCCACTAGCCACATGACAAAATGGACAGCTTGGATCACTAAACTCGACAAAGACTACCTTGGCATCTTTCTTACCAAAAGTAATATTTTTTCCATCAAATAATCCTTTCACCTGATCCATCGTTATCGTCGGATCGGTCGGTTGCTGAGAACCGGCTGTCGTCGTATCTTTTGCCACCGGTGCCGTAACGACTGAAGAGGAGAACTTCTGCGTCACCGAGACAATCGATCCTGCAATGATCAGTCCTGTCAAAAGCACCGATCCTGCGACCAAAAGCGCATCTCTACCGAACTTTCCTTCCTTTTGAGGGGTTGTAACATCACCTTCCATAGCATTTTTTACCCTGTGAAATTGCTCGTTTAGCGAGCACCCGCAAAGCGGGATTTCACAAGGTGAATTAGTATTTAACCCGTTTATTATACCAGATTACCTGCATACTTTCAAACAAATCGCAGTATCTCAGGATGGAAGATGAGGAGATAACCGAGGGTAAGCATCAGGAGGCCACCGATCAGATTGGACCATTTCGAATAGGCTTGTGTCAGATGAAGCCTATCAAAACCCCACAGTGCCAAGCCAAACACTAGAAAATCATCAATCATATAGAAGAAAATATAATCCACCATATACCCTTGGGTCTGCCAGAAACTCAAGTCATTCATCTCGATGATTTTGGTGAATGCCTGCGGGATACCGATAGAACAAGCGAACTCGATCACGTTGACGGAAAACGCCAGCGCGATGACACCGAAAGCCGTCAGCCAGGTGAATGGCTCGCTTGCCAATTTCTTGATCCGTCCGGAAATCTTCGCGCGCCCCTCGAGATTCACGACCTGACACGTTCCGTCAGAATGATACCATTCATACAGGAAAAAAAGTCCGCCTAAGATAGACACTATTCCCACAATCGGTGTCACGAAACGATCAAGTCCGACGAAATCCCATGTCGTGAACCAGACATTCAGGATCAAATAATACATCGTCGATTCCGCAATGATGAACAGTCCCGCCACCGTCCACATCCGCCGACGTGATCCCATCTGAATGAGAACCAGAAGAAATGTCACCAATACCCACATCGCGCACGGATTGAAACCATCGATCAGCCCCAAAACACCCGAAAGTACCGGCAAAGAATATTCGTTCACATTTATCGTCTTCGAAACAAACGGAATCGTCACAAAAAGCGGATCCGGTTCCGGCATTGTGCAGATACCGGTCGTAGTGTCACAGATCGCCCCTTTCGTCTTTTCGATTTCGCTTGCCTGCCCAGACAACAGCCCCTCAATTCCGATGAGAGGCTTATTTTTATTGGCCTCGATCAGATCCTCTATCCGTTTCCCTGTCGTCTTCTCGGAATCAAACCCCTGCAGTACCGTCGCACCGATGACCGTAATCGGTGTGGCCTTGGAAAGTTTCTGTGCTTCCGTGAAACGATTGAAGAGGCCTCTCCCCTCATCGGTTCCGATATCGACAGAACGCACTTCGAAATCAACTCTCTTGGAAGAAAGTTCTTCTAAGTATGCCTTTTCCGCCTGACAATGAGCACAGTCCTGTCGTTCAAAAAATTCGACAAGGACTCTGCCATTATCCATGTCTTGTGTTGTCTCCGCGAGAGTAGCGGTTGGAATGATGAGAATGCTTCCAAACGAAATAAATGCTGAGAGAATATACCGCGAAAATTTCATAAGCAAAAAATTATTATAAAGAAACGGCATCAGGACGCGTACTTTCTTTCTTCACAGCGACATATCGATCGTACCGTGCACTCACATAGATGATAGCATCACGCAAGAACGGCAGAAAATTTTTCCAAGCCAGCACCTTGAGCAAGATATACCCGAATACGATGAGGAGAGGTTGGGTTATTTCCAAAAGATCATAGCCTCTTCTGCCATTCTTGATGAAGAAAATGTGCAGAAGCACCGTCAAAAGAAGTATGTAGACAATACGATGGAGCATCTTCCATCTCTTCCCACCCAAAGCCCGCAGGCTGAAATTGTTCGAGGTAAGAAGAAGTGGCAAAACAAGGAGTAAGGAAAGGATGCCGAAATAAAAAAGTGGATGCATCGAGAAAAAATCCGCATTCAAATATGGTGCTATATCGAGAGCAAACGAAGTGGGATCGATGAAATATGATACCCCGTGTACCAAAGCGAAACACCCCATCAGAATGCCGAATTCCCGTCGCAAACCCATCAACTGGGAAAGCAACCGTATGCGAAAAATTTTGGACAAAGGGCTCAAGAAAAGAATACCGAGGAGCATCATCTCAGCATACTTACCAAAATCTCTTCTCATCGCCGGAAAGAGAACCCAGAACAAACTCAGGAAAGCGATAGAAAGCAGAATGCGTTTTATCAAAAGAAAGTTTTTCGCGATGAAATTACTGACAAAATCGTGCAACTGAAAGCAGAAAACCACCAACGGGTCGAAAAATTTGAGCAGTGTTATGAGCATAGTTCACAAAAGTGATGGTAGTACCTCTTCTCGTAGCCAGTCTCACGCTGTCTTTATAGAGAGCTATTCTCTCTTATCACTGGTGGCGTATTCTGAGTAGGACTGTGTGTCAAACGATAGAAATACAGTCCGAACAAGGTCAGAATGATGATCTGAACAATACCAAGTACAATAAAAACGGGTTGTTGTCGCATATCTCTTCATCAATCAACTTCATACTATGACATTTTAGCCCAGATTCCCTCTCCAGGCAATAACAAAGGTTTATTCTAAAGAAAGAAATATGCTATGATAAGTGAAGTATAGCAAATAAAAAAATGGACGATCCAATCATCTCCGTCGATAAATTGCGTGTTATCTACAATCAAGGCGCTTCCAATGAGATGCGTGCACTTGAAGAGACGAACCTCGCCATCTATCCGCACGAGTACGTCATCATTTACGGGCCATCAGGGTGCGGAAAATCGACACTCCTGTATTCTCTCTCCGGACTGCAGAGTGCCACCTACGGAACAGTGTATATCCGTGGAAAAGCCATTTCCAAGATGACACGCAGAGAAGAACTCGAGCTTCATCAGACCAGTATCGGTATGATTTTTCAGGCTTTTTACCTGATCTCCTCACTCGACATTCTCGACAATGTCTGCCTTCCAAAAGTATTTCGCGGAGAGAGTCCAAGCGAGAGGAAAAAGGCCGGCATCCAGCTCTTGCGTCGTTTCAGTATCGCCGAACAATCCGACAAGTTCCCAAGCCAACTCTCCGGAGGACAGAAACAACGCGTCGCCATCGCCCGTTCCCTCATCAATAACCCTGATATCATCCTCGCAGACGAACCGGTCGGCAACCTCGATAGCGAAAGTTCCGAAAACGTGCTCAAGATTCTCAAGGAATTGAACGAAGTTGACAAGAAAACGATCGTTCTGGTCACGCACAACCCAGAACATCTCGTGTACGCTGATCGCGTCATCTATATGAAAGACGGACGCATCATCAAGGAAGAAGTTCACAAAGAAAAACGCCCTATCAAAATAGCCGACAAGGAGGGTGTAACTGATGAGGAAGAACCATCTCAAGAGTCTCTCGATCTCAAAATGCTGATGGAGTCCTTCAAAAACCTCCTCCCTCAACAAATCGATATCCTCTTGGTTCCTTTCAAAGCCAAACAGCTCCTCTCCCACCTCCTCTCCGACTTGAATGATGAACAGGTCAGTATGGCGGAAGCATTCCTCAAAGAACTCCTCTTCAAAAATATCGATCTCACCACATTCAGAGAACGACTCGACCTCTCGTTGGATGAAGGCGGTGCCGGATGGAACAAACTTCGCACACAATCATTCACAAAACGCACGATGCTCATCTTGAATCAAGTACAGAAACTCAAAGAAGACGGACAGGAAGCGATCCTTTCCATTGCAGAATATCTTATCACTCTCTTTCATCTGGCTCTCTCCGATGAACAGAAACTGCGTTTCCAGGCTCTCATCAAGCTCCGCATAGAAAGTCAGGTAGGACAGACCGAACTCCAAAAACGTCTCGATAAAAACGTTTCCTCCGGTGGCATCGGATTGAACAAGATCACCGCGGAGAAAATCTCCCATGAAATAGAAATCATTATGCTTCTCAAATATTCCTAACAGCTTCAATAGCTTCATCAGCTACATTAGCTTCATTAATAGATATGGTACAAAGCTACAAAGAACTTACAGTATGGCAAAGATCAAAACAGCTTGCTGTTTCTATTTATGAATTGACAGAGAAGTTTCCAAGAGAAGAGGTGTATGGGATCATTTCACAAATGAGGAGATGTGCTATTTCTATCCCTTCAAATATCGCAGAAGGAAGAGTGAGAGGAACGAGAAAAGACTTTTTATCATTTCTCAGAATTGCATACGGATCTGGAGCCGAACTTGAAACACAGGTAGAAATTTCTAAAGAGATATTTAAAACGAGGAAAATCGATTTCGCTACAGCAGATTCTTTGTTGCTCGAAACGATGAAAATGCTCAATGCTATGATACGAAAGATGAATCCGAATACATCACAAGCTAACGAAGCAAGAGAAGCTAATAAGCTAATAAGCTAACATAATGCGATTTTTCGACCTACTCAAACTGTCGCTCCGTATGTTCAAGGCTCGCACGATGCGAACATTACTTACCATTCTCGGTATGAGCGTCGGTATCGCTGCGATTATTTTCCTCGTTTCTTTCGGCTATGGATTACAGCGTACGTTGCTCCAGAAAATCACCACCTCGGACGCCCTCGTCACGCTTGATGTTTCACTGGGGAAAACAGACGGTGGAGAGAAACTCGATAGCGCAACCATAGAAAGACTGAAAGCCCTCCCGAATGTCATCGATGTTATTCCGGTACTCGAACTGGCCGGCCAAGAGAAAATCGACAACATCACCCTCGATATCACCACCGTCAGTTCCACCACCTCTCTCCTGAAAAACGAAGGTTTGAAAATCGAATTCGGCCGATTCTTCACACAGAACGAAACGAACAATATCGTCATCACCTCAGCGGTTGCCAAAGTCTTGAATGTCCCTCTCGAAGAGATGCTCGGCAAAACAGTCGCACTCACGCTCTTCCAGAATAATACGTCCGGTCAAACGGATAGGAAATCATCATACACCCCAGATGCTCCTTACACTATCGTCGGTGTCATAGCGGGGGAGGAAAACATTGTGTACCTCTCTCTTGATTCCCTCGCGACCCTCTCCGTCGAAAACTATACCAAATTGAAGGTGAAATGCGCTTCAACCAACGTCTTGGGTGCAATACGCGGGGAGATTGAAGGACAAGGATTCGTCGCTTCCTCCATCTCCGAAACGATCGACCAGGCAAATATGGTTTTCAGAGTCATCCAAGTGGTTCTGATGGTATTCGGAATGATCGCTCTCATCGTCTCAGCTATCGGTATGTTCAATACGATGACTATCGCCCTCCTCGAACGAACCGAAGAAATCGGCATTATGAAAGCTATCGGTGCTTCGCGAAACAGTATTTCTCTGATGTTCATTATGGAATCCACTTTGATGGGATTTCTCGGATCGCTCGGCGGAGTCATTTTGGGGTATTTGGAAGGAACCGTCGTCAATGTTCTCATCAATCTCGTCGCCAGTCGTTTCGGCGGTGAAGCAGTCAGTCTTTTTTCCAGTCCACTGTGGTTCATCATTTCCGTCATTCTTTTCGGCGCATTCATCGGACTCTTGACCGGTATCTTCCCCGCCCGGAGCGCTTCCAAAATCGATACTCTCGAAGCCCTCCGTTACAAGTAATACCAAACAACATATACAAAAAGTTCCAAAAATGAACTCTATAACTTGTCCTGCCACGTTCATTCCAGTTTTCTTTTGGGAGACTTGTTTCCCCAAAGCGGGCATGGTTTTTTGCTTCAAGAGCAAAAAGAGCGAAGGGGAAACAGGAGTGAGTGAAACGGCTGGGTGAGCGAGTGTGCTCCAAAAAGAAAACTGGAATGAAACGCTGTGAAAAATATTTTTTCAATACGTCGATCGAAGCGCGTTCACGATGACGATGACATCGATGACTTCTTGCAACAGAGCGCCATAGAGCGGTGATATGAATCCGAAGAAAGCGAACAACATACCAAGCGTTGAGAGTCCGGTACCGATCAAGATACTCTGGAGAGCGACATGATAAGACCTGCGTCCAATATGAATAGCGTCTTTCATAAGAGAAGCATCACGCCCGAAAATAGCCACGTCTGCAGCCTCGATTGAGGCGCTGTTCTCTGATCCGGAGAAAACGATACCGATGTCTGCGAGGGCGAGTGCCGGAGCATCGTTCATCCCATCGCCGACCATCCCTACGAGTTTCCCTTCCTTTTGATACCGCTTGATGAG
The DNA here is from genome assembly GCA_002790675.1 of Candidatus Moranbacteria bacterium CG_4_9_14_3_um_filter_45_14. Taxonomy (GTDB): domain Bacteria; phylum Patescibacteriota; class Minisyncoccia; order Moranbacterales; family UBA1568; genus UBA1568. The sequence goes on from PFVP01000026.1 coordinate 9,641, forward strand.
CTCTGTTTTTCTTTCCGGACGACACTCCGCATAAATCGGTAACTTGAAATGCCCAAAGAGTCGATCAGCATTCTTCTTCTTGTCCCCGGTCAGAATCCCAAGCGTGTATCCACGATTCCGCAAATAATCAAAGACATCCCCTACTGCTGGTTTGATTTCATCATCAAAAGAAAACCGAGCAACCGGCGTAGCAGAGAGAACGAGATCAACTACGATACCGCTACCCGTATTTTTTTTCGTTTGGACAATCCCGTATTCCTTCCCCGCTATCGTCCCAAAAATTCCTTCCCCTATTTTTTCTTCTACATTCTCTGCTACCAAAAGCTCCCCTTCGTATGAAGTATGCTCATTCACAAAGGCTTTCGCAATGGGATGAAACGAATGCTGTTCGAGGGCTGTCGCGATAGACAGTACCTGTTCCCTCGAAAATGTTCTGTCGAGCAGTTCTATTTTCTTCAACCGAGGGATACCGAGCGTGAGCGTGCCCGTCTTGTCGAAAAAAAACATTTTGGTTTTGGCGAGCAATTCGAGGATGAGCGGACTTTTGATGATAATATTTTTCCGTGCCGCCTTGTTCAACCCACCGATAAAACTTATCGGAGCGGCAATAAGGAGCGGACAAGGTGTCGCAATCACCAGCACCGCGAGGAAACGTTCCCATTCACCAAAGAAAAAATAGGCTCCGAATGAAAGCAGAAGCGAAAAAAATGTGAAGAAAATATTGTACCGCTCTGCAAGACGGATCATCGGAGCAGGATGGGATTTCCCCTCTTCTACGAGAGACAGAATCTTCCGATAACTCGAATGTTCGAAATCTCCCAATACCCGCATCTGGAGTACCTGACCGACATTGACCGCACCACTTTTGAGAACAGCAGTCTCTCTGTACACCACAGGCTCCATCTCCCCTGTTAAGTTCGCTTCGTTCAGAAGGGCGCGATCCGAGACCAGATACCCATCAAATGCGAGCATCTCATTTTGTCGAACAAGCAGAATGTCTCCTTTTCGTATCGCCTGAAGAGAGACTTCGTGCGTCCCCGATGGGGTGACAAGAAAAACCATCTTGGGAATATTTTCGAAGAGACTCCGCAGTGTCTGCTCTGCCCGAATGGCACCGTATCTCTCGAGCGCCGCACTGACTGCGACCATCAACGCGACAACGGCACCGGCCAATAACTGACCCAATATAAGGGCTGTTCCGAGCGCCAAAAAAGCGAGATAATCCAGATTGAAACGTTTTCTCCGTATCCGCTCATACGATTCGAATACCAATTGGAGAATACCGAGAAGAATCGCTATGCCGTACACCATTTGTTCTCCGAGAATGAGCGCAAGAAAAATACAGATGACAACCAAGGATGGCAAGCGGAATTCTTTGCTCCACAAAATATCAGAAATTCGTATCATAGATGATTTTATTTTTCTTTTCCTTCAGATATGTCCTCATATTTTTTCAGGAGGTCTTCACTCGTGTGCAAGCGTGTTTTCAGAACGAGGATCTCCTGCTCTTCGCGTCGTACCTGACGGAGCACCCAATACAGCGCTACGCTAAAAATCACGAAAAACAACAGTATGATACCGATAAAGGAGAGAAGCGGTTTCCCCAGCATACTGACAAGCCCTTTCAGCTCATCCAAACGAGTGTCCAGTGCCATCCCCGTCTTTTGCAGATCATCGCATTGCCTGAAATATGTGTAGAGCATATCTTCCGCAACGAAAACAGGGTTGCTTTTGCTTATGGCTCGATGGAAAGCATCTCCTGCCTTGACGCATTGTTTCTGAGAGAAATATTGAAAACCTTGCTTGAAATTCTCTCCGTATGTTCCTTCAAAAGGGAAAATGCCCGCTTGTCCGGCCATCTCCTGTACCAAATCTATCGGCAAAGCGAAGGCGAAATTGTCCCCTTGCGATCGATCCATCTCATCGGTCTGGAAAGTCACTATTCCGACCACGACACCCTGTTCATTGAACAGTGGGCCACCACTCGATCCCTCGGATACTTTGGCATCCGTTTGGAAGATTTTGAAATTCTTATCGAGAGACTGCTTGATGGAACTCACCACACCTTGTGTGAATGTGGCTTCCAGAGAAGTATTTGAATTGAGCTCCGCAGTGGCAGGAAAACCGAAGATGAATGCCTTCTTCCCGACAGCGAGCGTTCCTCCTCCCAAAGCCAGTGCCGGCAGACCGGATTCATCTATCTTTATCAGCGCGACGTCTTTCTCATCTTCCGAAAAATGATCATTCACCGAAACTACCGTCGCAGGAAAACCCTCCTTCGAGAGATCCGGTATCGACTTCTGCAGAGAATCAGGACGGAGTACGGCCACTTCATTCGTCAGATCGAAAACACTCTGATCGATGACGAACTGCAAGACCTTTTTGCTGAAACTGTTTTCTGATTCTGTCTTGAGAAAACTTTGCATATCCACATCACTGAGGGTGAGCGCATTCTCATACAACCCCGCCAAAGCGTTATCAGACGCCAACGTTTCTCTCACCGTCTCTTCTGAAACAACATGCGAATTGGTGGCGATATAGCCATCCGGATGGATGATGAAACCGCTCCCCACCAGATACTCATCCACCGGCACTTCGCTCCATTTATCTGGCAATATAGCCACCAAGCGTCTCTGTATATCCACCTTGATATGAGGAATCCTGGCCGTGCCACTGACATGCTGTACGATGCGGACAATCGATGACTTGACCAAATCCACCAACGCTTCCTGTGAGAGAGCCTGCTCCGCATATACCGGCAGAGAAGCATTTCCTCCGATACCTACGAAAATAAAAAACGCGGCTACGAACACAAGAAGCCTACGCGAAAAAAAAGATGCTGGTGAGGATATCATAGCGTATCAAATATTTCCTTCATTGTAGCATATTTTTTGGCACCAAAAAACGAGGCCTCCCTCGTTTTTTTTATCACGCATCATACATCCTGCATCACTTATTTCTCTTCAAAACTATTTCTCTGTCACAACAATCATTTTCACGACGACCGGGGTGATAGGTGATGATCCTTTCCCTCCGCGTATGGTCGGAGCCTCTGCAATTTTGTCAACGACATCCAGACCAGCAGTCACGTGTCCGAAAATTACATAACTTTTCGGCAAGGCTGTATCTTTGTGCATAATGAAGAACTGACTGCCGTTCGTATTCGGTCCGGAATTGGCCATAGCCAGCGTCCCTCTGGTATATTCTCCCGTGAACGGTTCATCGGCAAATTTGTATCCCGGACCACCCATACCTGTTCCATCCGGATCACCTCCTTGAATCATAAAACCGCTGATTGTACGATGGAAGATAGTATCATCATAGAACTTCTCTCGTGCCAGAAAAACGAAATTGTTGACGGTTATCGGGGTATCCTTGGCAGAGAGGTCGACGACGATATCTCCCACATCAGTTTTGAGCGTCGCACTGTATGTCTTGACTACATCGATCGTCATCGCTGGTTGTGTTGTATACATTTTTTTATTACTCAGTATATTAACGGGTGGAGGAGTCGGGGTCGGCGGTGTCTCCTTTTCAGGCACTGCCTGTGACGTCGCTCCTTCTGATTTATTCGTATCCGGATAGAATGACAAATCATTTTTCGCCGGTGCTTCTTTCTTCACTTCGGGTGTCGTGCAACCCACAAGAGATATCGTTCCTACAAGAAAGAGCACTCCGAGAATTTTACTCTGCATATTTTTCATAGTTCTTATCGCTTATCTTCACCCAGTGAAATTGCGAAGCACTGACAGAGTCAGATTTCACGGGGTAAATCTCTTATCATTTTTCTTCTTTTCTCCTTCATTATACTCGAAGAATCGAAATCACCAAAATCATCAGTCCTTACATTTTCCCTTGAAGTGCAACTGATTCCACATAATGCAACAGTCAAAAGCAATCTTTTGTCTCTGCTCCAGACTCAAAAGCTTTTCTTTGTTAACGAAAAATATTCCCTCACTCTACGGCATCCATAGGAAATTTTTCGGACAAAGAAAGCTCTTTCGGACAAGTGGAGCAACTAACAAAAAATTCTTTTGGCCGTTGCATAGTTGCATTTCAGAAGAGAATTCAAAATTCAAGGGTTGACGGGAGCCCAATTTTCTGCTATACTACTTATGTTGAGAAGTGAAAAGCGGGTGAATGGCGTCATTGTCAGGCATCCGTTTTTTCTTTCTCAATTTGCACTAAGCAAAGCCCAAAAGTCGAATTGGGTACCATAAAAACCTGCCTGCCGGTAGGCAGGCAAACATAAGCGTTATCACGCTTGAAGTTGCGTCACTCGTCCCAAATGAAAATCAATTTTCATTTGCGGACTCGCTAGCAACTATAAACATTAATATAAAAGAGTATGGAACCAATTATGGAGACACCAAGCACCGATACTTCCTGTGGAACAGGCGGATGCGAAAAATGCGCACAAGTGGCGCAAGAGGCGGAAAAAAACGATGAGATAAGCTTTGCATTCTTGCTTGCTCTCGTTCCTGTCATAAGCCTTACCTTCTTTGGCCAGATGGGTCTCTTGTAAAAAAGACTTCTTGAACCAAAAAAACACCGCCCTGCGTTTATCGCAAGGCGGTTTTTTTATTATCAAAAGAAGCGTCCACTTCGCCAAGCTTTAGAAGAATATTTACTAAAGAACTTTTTTACTTTTAAGCTCTTGAAACATTGAGACTGACCGCTCAAGACCAGATATCTTTAGTGCATCTACATCTTGAGAAGCGCTTAATCGTTTAATTGCAACATACGCAAAATTTTGAGGCACTCGCTTTTCAAGTTTTTTACCCACAAGAAGTGTTTTGACCTGACTGTCATCCATATAGAATCTATTTTTTAAAACGTCGAGAATCGTCTTTGCCATATTATCCACATCTCTCCTGCTATACTCTTTATCAGAAGCAAAATATTGGATGATAAAAACAAAAACTTCCCCATCACTTGGAAACTGTTCATTCTGTGTTAGCTGTGAATCAAGTGTGCTACCAAGAATTCTTTTAAAAACAGCAAGCCCTTCTTTTTCTGTTTTTCGCACTTGCTCATCAAATCCATCACTGTGATGAGCTTCTTGCGTAGCAGGAATTACTTCGCCAACACCAAAATCAAAATCTATAGTGGTTAATGGTTGTTTTTTAGACATTACTGCTTTGAAGTTTTTGTATAAAAATGAACTCCTTCTTTTGTTTTAACTTTTTGAACCGTATCAAAAGAAACCATTTTCCCTGTTTTGGTATAAAAATTAACCACAACCGGCTCTTTATGAGTTTTGGTTGCAATAAAGAAAACTGGAGTTTTTGTTGTTTTAGCCATATTTATATAATACACATTTATGATATTTTTCACAACTCCACACTAAACGCTTTTTTAACACCGATTTTACTATGATCTCTCAAACAAGCTCTCTGTCTGTTCTTTTTCTCCTGCAAATTTTTTCTCGAAGAAATACAGATACAGCGCGTAGATGATGACTCCCATCTCGATGATATGCAAAGGGAACCAGACGAAGGTACGACACTCATCTAACGCATACCACGCTACGAGAGGCAGAATCGTAAGGGCGAGTTCCCATCCCCACTGGATTTTCATCGCCTGTCCGAAATGGTATGTGAGGTTGAAAATGAGCAGTGCGAGGAATGCTATCAGAAGAAATACCCAGATTTCCACCGGCAGACTGAAACATACTTTCGCCTGCGCCTGTGCCGAGAGAGCTTCTTCTACGACGATCATCGCCGCCTCATCATCGATGCGAGGACCTTTGATCTCTGAAATTTTGGGGATACTCTTCGAAACGAGAGGTTGTACGGCACGCTCAGTATTCACGGACGACGCACTTTGTCCCGAAATGTTTAAAAGGGCATCCGAACCCCTGTACGTAATGGCTGACAAAGAGAAGATATCGATAATAAGGAACAATCCCAGAAAAACCACCACGAGATTTTCTCTCACACTTTTCAAAATTTTTGCACTCAGTTCTTGCATATAAATATATTTAATCGCTTTCCACCTGATCCGCAACCACTATGAGTCGTTCGAGTGTCGTTCCGGCTGGAGTGCACGTCATCAGCGTCAGTGTTTTCTCCTCTCTGTCGCCTGTCAGATACTCGACGTTTTCGGGTGAAACCGTCTTCTTCCCGCTCACCCGATATGTGAATTTCTGCTTGTTATAAAAAAGGTCGATCTCATCTCCGATCACAAGCTTGTTCAAAAGATAGAACTGGGCATTATAACGAACAGCCTTATAAAAGTCAACCCCCGAATGAGCAAAAAGGAAGACATTGCCCGCCTCTCCCGGTAAGGCTGTTCCTCTCGCCTGTGCCACTCCTCTGGTCAAAGCTCTCTGATACACCGCTTCGTTCATCCAATCGACATCAGGAATGACTTTGGCATTAGCAGAGAGCTTGGGGATGACGATGCCGAAACCCTCATCCACTGGATAGATGATATCACTTCCTGTTTTCTCCCCTGTCTGTATCTGTCTCGACGCTTCTTCACGAGTCACGACGGAAGCGTTGTTGTGTTTCGGTAAAAACTGATATTTCAATTCTTCTTTCACCACAGGATAAAAAGTCAGCAAGAAAATGATGACAGACATTGTTACGAGAACAATGCCTGTCTTCTCCACAATACGGAAATGATTGTCTTTACTGAAGGGATTGTTCATTTCGCTTTTTCTGATAGACCTGGTAACCGCGATAACCAAGAGCAAGCAAAACAAGAGCGATAAGAGCAGACCACCACGGATGGCTGCTTATCCAAGAACTCACATCTCCTGCTATCGTCCCTTCACCGAGCACCGATCCATTTTCGCCTGAAACATTCTCCGTTTCCGCTCCCTCTACAGATCCTGCCGTAGGAACGGTCGTCTCTCCACCTGCTACTGCGCCACCGCCCGTGACAGGGATAGCTCCTCCGACTCCCCCGGCAACAGTTTCCGTGACCGTCTTGGTATTCGTCTTGTGTTTGACCGTCACATCGTCATCACCGACAAAACCTGATCCGGCACCAGAAACGCTCACTGCACGAATGGCGTAGAAATAGTCTTTGCAATCAGCTCCGGGATCGATCATCGCGCCGTTCGTGTTCGGAGCGATGGCAAGCGTTGTGGCAAACGTCGACGCATCAGCCACGAACGAATTCTCTGTCGAACGATAGAGTTCTACTTTCGTAGTCAAACCATCATTGGCCGTCGTAAACGATACCCCGCAACTGTTTTTCTCACGATTGTAGTTGAGAGGAGTACCGGGAGTGCCTGCTTTTATCTCCACCGTCACCGTTTCACTCACGTTTTCAAATACCGTATCCTCTTCATCTTCATAACTGGCTCTCACATAAAACTGATACGTGCCATCCGGCAGATCGATGAGACAGTTCCCTGAATTGCCACCATTATTGTGTACATACGCTGTCGTCACCGGTACATCCCCAGTCTGATAACACTGTGCAGAGAGATCTCTTCCTCCGATATCGAGCGTCACGAAACCGATAGCGAACGCGCTTTCCATCGATGGGGATTCCGGCGCTTCGATACGGACAGAGATGCGCGGATCGACTGTGGTGGCACTGGCTTGAGAAGGCAGAGCGAGAACAGATGTTCCGAGAACGAACAGGAATACTATCTTCGTGATTATCTTATTTGAATTCTTCATAGCCAGAGCTTTTTTCCTTTTAGCATACATCATCATTCCCAGACCCGACACAAACAGTACAAGGGCGAGTATCACCCACGAAATCTGGGCACCGGTCGCCGGAAGTATCGAGGCACCAAGTACACGCTTGATGATCCGTTTGGTCGTGGTATCCGTCTTGTCTTTTTCTTTCAATTGAACCGACTCGGATGTAGGAGTAACGACTGCTACCTCGGTCCCAACGAAATTATCGGCATCACTTTGATCAACAGCGATGACAGGGGCGCCACTGCCATTCGTACCTGTAGCAAAAGCGATATCCCGATACAAACCATCATCCTGATTTCCGCTGATCTTCGTCTTGTAGGTGACTGTGACAGTTTCATCTTCTCCCAGATCTCCGAGATCCCATACACCAGGCGAAGCATACTGATGAATGAAAGGAGCACCTGTACCCGAACCAAACACATAGGCGAAACCCTCCGGTGGCAGATCGGTCAATACGACATCATTCACCCCTCCGTGTATGGCCGTAACCCGAAGTGTGTATCCCACTTCGTTTCCTGGCGCTTCGGGAGCGACAGAGTCAGTGGTTTTCGCTATCAGCAGACTTCCTTGGAGATCGGGGATATCCACGCTCATCGTGATATTGAAATAGACCTTGGTATTCTGGTATTCGTTTCCGGCATTCGGATCAAAAGTGGCATAAATCTTGTAGACTTGACCACTGCTTCCCGCGATGGCGCCGAGCCCGATCACCGTGTCATCGAGTTCCTGGAGGGTCGCTATGGTATCTCCACCCGGTCCGGGAAGAATGAGGAATCCGCTCCCCACTTTTTCTATTTTGACAGTGATTTTCTCTTCGAGTTCAAAAGGAGGCCAAGGGACAATCCCCTCCGACAGATCGATATCGAGCCCCATAACAATATCCTGAGATGTCCCTGTCAGATTGTTCACCGTCATAATATCTGTGAAAGCATCCCCTGGGAGGATATTCGTATGAACGATGAAAGGATTGGTTCCGATGATTTCCACCACATCGATAAGATCCGGATCGACGGCCTGAACCGGCGCTACCCACACGAAAAATGTGAGAGCGATGAAACTTCCGATGAAAGTGAATTGTCGTTTCAGATTCTTCATAGACTAATTGACAGGGGTTTCAATAACGGGAACTTCTTCCGGTGCGACAACAGGCGTTTCCTCGACAGGAGCTATCTCATCTACCGGAACTTCTTCCACAGTCGGTTCCTCGGGAGGGGTCGTCACTTCTTCTTCGGGTACCACTACTGGTTCTGTCGATATCGGATCTGAAGTAGGAACGACCGGCTCAGGTGTGACGACTTCGTCTGTGACAACTGGTGGCACATCTTCTTCTACCGGCACGGTCTCGTCAGCACTCACTGTCAGATCAACGATAGCACTTTCTTCTACTGGCGTATCAATTGCCGGAACTATTTCGGTGTCTATCACTGTGGTTTCTGCAAGCATCTCTGCCAATTTCTTTTCTTCTGCCAGACGCATCACCTCGAGAATTTCGAGAATAGCCGAGTCTGTAATGGTCGTATCATCCGCTTCTTTGAGCATATCAATATAGGTGAGGAAAATCGGAGAACAGATATTTTCGGTAGTGTCTTCCTTCAACTTCTCCCCCTCGAAACAAACTGTATACGCCTCGAGGCGGAAGGCTTTCATTTCCTCTTCACTCATCACATTCTCTTCCCCGGGCGTGGCTTCCGGATCGAGCCAGATACCTTCGCCATCCGGAAAGCGAGCAAACGATTTGCCTTCGGGGAGATCCGCGACATCCTGATAGCTGAAGACGTCCTCCTGTACATCATCAGTCGTGACATCCGGTGTCAGGAGCGGAGTATAGAGTGAAAGGGTATCAGCATCATTGCCGAGGAATGCCTGTTCGAGATAGACCACCAGACGGTCATTGCCGGGTACCAGTGTCTCTCCGCTCGCGGTATTGGCAGTGGTGATCACAATCTTGTCGCCATCGCTATTCGTGAAATACCAGCCGGCCACATCGATCGGTGTGTCGAGAATATTGTAAAGCTCGATCCACTCGCCATCCGGTCTATCAGCATCGTCATCACCGAGCGGATTCGGAACGAATTCGTTCATCACGATCGGAGAGAGGTTGGATGCGAGCGGTGTACCGAAATTATTGCCATCTACTGTGTCCCAATACGTGCCATCGTTACATACTCCGCTCACACAAGTGTGCCAATTCGCAGGAAGCGTGCCATCCCCCGGAATATCATTGCGTTCCATCGACTGCTCGAGCGGTGTACTCGATCCATGACTGCCTGCCGGCCATTCACCTATAGGCGTAAGATCGATGACATTTTCGTCCTTATCCTCGAGCGTGAGTTGTTCTCCCCCATTAAGGAGACTCATTCCTGCAACGTGCGTGTATCCCTTATCGTGGGCCAGGTCGTTTGCAAGTTTGATCGCCGTCTCATCCCATTTTTTCTTCGTAATGAGGAAATAGCCGTTCGCCTTGATGCTGTAACCATTCGGAATCTCAATATGACCTGAGCCACTACCTCCATTTTCGATATCCCAGTTGGAAAGATTGATATCGGAAGCAGTCATATTTTTGAGTTCAATCCATTCGTCATCCGAATCTCCAACCGAACCCATCCACATCACTTCATTGATGATGACATCACCGGCCGTGAGCCACTCACCCGTCGCGATACTGTGTGTGCCGACGCTTTCCACATCAGAGAAACCATCCGTGGCGTCGGGCAGGTTGGTCTGCCAAGCAGTGAAATCGAAATCCCACTGACAAGACTTGTGTTCCAGAGTACCATCGGCATCGGCAGGGAGTTCCACTGTGAAATCCCAGGTGTCCTCTCCAGAGCGCGCAATCTGAAAAGGAGTCCCTGGAGAAGGAAACTGATTGACAGCAAAATCTTTGAGTGGCAATTTGTCGTAGACTTTGATTCCGTTCCTCTCTGCCGTCAGGAGAAAAGCATCGCAGAGAATATCATCGCCACTGGTCTTACGGTATTTGACATTATAACGGAAATCCAAGTTCCCTACATTGGAAAAAATAATTCTCTGATCCGGTTCTTGTCCTGGCTTCATCCCGGTTACGCTGAAACGCTCGATGTAGGTCGCTTCCCCATCGAGACTGGTGGCGGTGAAACTATTCCCCGTACTTTCCTCGAGATCGGAGAAACCGGCATTCGTCCCGCCGATAGAGATCACACCCGAGAAAACGGCCAACACCAAAACGGCCACAGTCAATCGGTGCGCTGATCGGACGATGCGTGTTGTGATGACTGACTGATATTTTTTATTCTTCCGATTTTTCATTGGATTTACCCCGTCAAATAAGATTTGAGTCTTTTACTTAAAAACATTTTGCCGTAATACGTTTTGAGATATTTTTCCCTGTGAGTGGCATCTTGTTGACTTAAACATGCTTCGTAATAGATTAATTTTAGTGGCCGTCTGTCTTTCGTTGATGGAACCATTCCTTTACAATGCTGCTCAAATCTTAATTTTAAATTCTTAGTATATCCCGTGTATCTTTGATCATCTTTTTTAC
>PFVP01000030.1 GCA_002790675.1 Candidatus Moranbacteria bacterium CG_4_9_14_3_um_filter_45_14
TGAATCAGGGTTCGATTCCCTGTGGCCACCCCTTTGAGCACTTTCTGGATTTCGTATGAATCAAAGTTCCCCGCCTGCCGGACGGGCAGGCCTGCCTGCCGACAGGCAGGGATTCTCTATGGCCACCCCTGTGGGTTTTATTTTATTCAAAACAGAGAATCAATTCAATCGAATTTTCCAAAAAAACTCTCTTCGTTATGAAGAGAGTTTTTTATTCACAAATTTTCAATTGAATATTTAATTCAGAATTTCGTACGTCAAATTTATATGCACCGTACCGGACTGAGTTCCCGATTCGATCACTGGAGGAGTAGCTAACTTCATATCAGTCGTAGCACCACCTAGACCGCCATAACCGACAGCAGTTTCCGGTGTGACAGCGGAATCTTCATAGAGCGAAACGAGTCTTCCAACACGAAAATTTCCAGCCTTGGCTATTTCCAGAGCTTTTTTCTGTGCTTTCGCTATAGCTTCCGTACGGGCTACCTGTCGTGCATCCGTATCATCATCCACTGTGAAACTGATACCCGAAACGGTGTTCGCTCCTTTTTCTACGATGCCGGAAAGGATATCACCGATCGATCCGAGATTACGCACTTTGATTGAGAGTGTCTGGGTGAGTGTATATCCGGAAATGACCGCAGGAGGACAAGCCATCCGTCCGTCACAAGGGAAATACGTGTAGCGTGGTGTCAAAGAATACTGACTTGTCTGCAAATCCTTCTTCTCTACACCCTGCTCACCCAAAAAAGCATTGATGGTGTTCATCTTTTCCACATTCTGTTCTTGAATCTCATCAACGTTTTTTCCTCCCTCCGTTACGACGCTCGCCGTAAATGTCGCTATATCGGTTGCTGTTTCCATTTTGGCTTCGCCGTCGACAGAAAATGTTTTGTTCGGAAACGTCTGATCGACAGAACGTCCATATTGATAGACGTATACGACTGCCGAAAGAGCCAATACGATGAACGCGATACTTTTTATCTCTTTCATTTTATCTTCTATCATAATAAAGAAACAATTATCTCTCTTAAGATGATTTTTTATAATTCTGTCTTCAATCCTCTTTCTCCTAAAAAACTGCTAAACATAAATTTCTACGATAAAATGATATCATAAAAATATCATTTCTACCAATTCATATTCTTATTGCCTTTCTTTCATTACCACAGGAGCTTGTTTCTCTCTCGATATACCAGACACTCTAGCATGGTTCAACCTGATAAAAAACTTCATCATACTGCATACTGATTGTGTCTAACCTTGTAGTATTCCTCGTTTTTCGAAAGCTAAATTGGTATCTATTTTCACCCCCCCCTTTTTTGAATTGTATCTCGAATCCTTTTTGATTGCTCACTTCCATACTCACAGACACTCCTTCAAAAGTATGTTCTTTGACGGAAAACTAAAAATAGGCTATAAAAGGTAGGTGGTATTATGCGCTCGTAGCTCAGTGGATTAGAGCATCTGGCTTCGAACCAGAGGGTCGGGGGTTCGATCCCCTCCGAGCGCACCAATGAAAAAACGTCAAGTGGCTATTTATATCACTTGACGTTTTCTTTTTTCTCTCTTCTTAATATGGTATCCTCAAAGTAGAGAAAGGTTCAATAGAGACATCTTTTTCTTTCGTTTTTTAACAATTCACAAAGGAATGGGAATGCCACTCTATCAACTGCATGAAACGCAACGTGTCCTCCTTGCTCCAATGGTAAGGATGGCAGATCTCTTCTTCACACTTTTGAGTAACCCATTATCACCTCTGTCCTATACCCCACTCTCGCGTCCAGCGTCAGCTGGTTATGGGCTTTTCAAACGCATCGCCAAGGAATATACAAAACCAGATTGGGACATCCATACCGTACACACCGAAGGCGTCGATGTCACTGTTCAAGAACAAATGATGATGCAGAAACCCTTCTGTCGGCTCATCTCTTTCAATCGATTTTCAGATGATGCTCGATCGTCAAAAAGAATGAACCATCAACCAATTGTCCTTCTGGTAGCACCTCTGTCAGGGCATCATGCCACACTCCTCCGCGAAACGGTAAGGGAATTACTGAAAGACCATCAAGTATACATCACCGACTGGATTGATGCTCGGATGATCCCTCTATGGATGGGGCCTTTCCATCTGAGCGACTATGTGGAATACATCCAAGAATTCATCCGCTTTATCGGTCCAGAGAAAACCAACATCATCTCAGTGTGTCAGCCAACAGTGCCAGTACTCGGTGCTCTTTCTTTGATGGCAACAGCTGGTGAATCTCTCCCTCGAAAAGTAATTATGATGGGGGGTCCGATTGACCCGCGCAAAAGTCCTACAACAGTCAACAATTTGGCTACAACGCGAGCACTTTCTTGGTTTGAAGACAACGTCATCTACCGCGTGCCACTGTGCTATCCCGGTATAGGACGACCCGTCTATCCGGGATTTCTCCAGCACGCCGGGTTCATCGCTATGAACCAGGAAAGACATATGCAGTCTCATTACGACTATTTCCTCAATCTTACTCGAGGCAATAGCGACGACGCAGCAGCTCATTGTCGTTTCTACGATGAATACAACGCCGTCCTCGATATACCGGCTGAGTACTATCTTGACACCATCAAAACGGTATTTCAAGATTTTGCTCTTCCAAAAGGTATGTGGGAAGTCAATGGAAAACTCGTACGTCCACAAGACATCTCAAAAACTTCTCTTCTCACCATCGAAGGCAAGTACGACGACATCTCTGGATCTGGGCAAACTCGAGCCGCTCACAATCTGTGTACGAAAATACACGATAAAAACCGAGCTCACCTTGATGTTGAAGCTGGACATTTTGGTATTTTCAGCGGTAGTCGCTGGCGCGAAGACGTGTACCCAGTTGTGAGAAACTTTATCTCCCAACGTTCCTGAAAATATCAGCAAAGAATGTCTCTACTGTTTTCCCCTTTCCTTATATCAGGCGAGGGGATTTCTTTTGAAAAAATGAAAAATATTTCCATGAAAAAGACCTCCCTCAAATATTCCTAAGGAAGGCCTTCTCTTTTTTTCAGCAATCAATTATTGTATTGTGTTCTCGCCATTCCATAACGATCCCATACATCTGATTGCCCAAAATGAAAATTATCAGAATCGGAACACCGACATCTACCAAACGCAAAAAATCTGTCTGATTGAACCACCGAGCGATAAGCGCACTCCCGATGACTGCCAGTGAAGAGATGAGATCGGTAAACGTATGTGCAATATTCGCCTTGAGTTTTTTATCTTCCTTCGGTTCCTCCAGATGGTGTGAATGACCGTGAGAATGCTCTATCCCCAACTTCTTAAAGAATGCGTAAATAAACCAATTGACACCAAGTCCGAGAGTAGCCATTCCCAGAAGGAGATTGCCACGCAAAATGGTCGGTGTTCCCTGTGGCCACCGTTCTCCCGTCTCGACCAAAATGATAGTAATCGCAAAGATGAGGAAAAATACCATCGCTTTATCCGTATTCCTGTTCGTTACTCCAATATTGAAACGAGCAAGGAGGATAGCGAGCCAAATGCTTGAACCGGAGAAGCCTATTACATAGCCAATGGAACCAACCACCATATGCCAAGAATCACCCTTGAGAGGCAAGCTCCCTGTGAAATTACTCACCAAAAATTAAATTCCTGCCATCACTACCGTCAGAATGAAGAAAAAACGTACGCGGAAGCTTTGCAATGATTACATTCTCCGTACTTGGTACACTCTTGACACCAGACAAAATGTCCACCATTGATTACTTTCGAAAGAACTGAGCTCATCATTTCCTCATTAAAGGAAAACGAAAAATGCTTTGATAGTGGTTTTTTTACCTTTTTTGTCAAGTTTACAAAAACCAAAAAAATCACCCTCAGATGATTTTCTAAAAAAATTCCTCTCTACGCAGATACCTTATTGTAGTTTGTAATAAATTCGCTTGGACTCTGCCACCATTCCGGCCGTGTCCGTTTTTCCCCTTCCTTCCAATAACCTGGCAACACCTCATTCTTCCACGGACCGGTATAAATAGCAAAGTGTAAATGAGACTCCCAAAATCCATTCTCGGCAGTGTTGCTTTCTCCGACAAACCCGAGAGGTTCACCGAGCTCTACTTTATCATCGATACGCTTAAAACATACCCCAAGGTGGGCATAAATACTGTAAAAAACCTTTCGTGTCTTCGCCTGTTTATGACGAATGATGATAATATGCCCCCAATTGCCCTTTTCTTTCGTTCCTGGGTGTAGAGCCGAATAGACCACTCTCCCACGTCCACAGGCTCGTACATCGGTGCCTGCGGGCATTTCACAGTCTTCCCCGAGATGGAGACCCCACAAAACACCATCGTAGACAGAACGTTTCCCGAATGGCACTCCATTTACTTTGTACTGTTCAAGCGGAAATATGATTTCTGGAGTGGTAAGATGTGCCATATAATTGTTTCCTTTCAGATATTTATTTTACCATAAATTTACTTTTTTGTAAAGCCCTTTTCTCCATCCAGTTTCCGTACGAGATCACGCATCAACATCACGCTCACGAGCAGGAAAATAGCCCCCGATACCCTCAATCCTTTATCCCATAGCACCACGTTCAAAGTCTGATTCGCATAAAAACTAAGAATCTCTGCTACTGTTAGGAATAATGCAGAAACAACGAAAAACTTATACGACAGATCCAATTCCTTCTCTACCCGCCACACTATGCCCACGGAAAAAACAAGGATAAGCAGAAAAATTGCTACCGTTATTGAATCCATCCCCAAAAAAAGTATCTTCATATTCATTTGGTTCCCTCCCTTCTCTTCGTTATGAAACCGGCGTTCATCAGTTGTCGTTCAGCGATATGCCGGAGTGCTTGCAAATACATTCCATACTCTCTCATAAACATAAAGAGCCAGAACAAAAGAAGTGTGAGCAGAGTCAAAACTATCCAGCCGAGATTATTCACGATTTCTGCATAGGTAATAAAGGCTCCACCGCCGAGATTAAGAAGCGGTACATCAAGTACCGTAAAGCCTTCTCTTCGACTCACATTCATCTGATCGAATGACACTTCTGTCTGCACAAAATACTTTCCCGAAGCGATAGATGCAGGGAGATCCAATTGTCTCTGTATCTCTGCTCCCCTTCGAAAGAGTTCTTCCATCGTGAGCGTTATGACGATATTTCCCTTGGAATCTATAATACTATAACGAACAGGAATATTCGTATTGTGATATCTCGAATCGATATTCTTTATGAAGAGAAAGATATTCAAAGCTTCACCCTGAAAAATTTTCTTCTCACTATTACGGACTGACAATGAGAAGTCTACCGGTGCCTTTACTTCTAACTCTCCGACAGAAGGTATGACCGTCTTCGCTGTCTTCTTTTCACTTGAACTATTCGAACCACTTGTGCCCGTATCTTTCTTTTTGATTTCAAATTGCAGAGAGGTGCTCACTTTCCGCGATGAATCATCCGGATCGATGGCTGTTACGGTGAATACTTGCGTGCCGAAAGCAAAATTGAGTGGAGGTTGCCACGAGAAATAACCATTGCTGTTCGCGGTGAATTCCGACAGAAAGCTCGACGGAGGACCGACAACGACCTGAATGATGGCATTTTGTATATTGGTTGTTCCGGCAAATGTCGGACGCCGATCAAAGACGCGAGGGGTGCCACCATACGAATCCACACTGCGTGAATCGAATGAAGTGAGGGTGATTGTAGGAGTGACAATCGTTTCACAGACGGAGAGCGTGGTCATCGAAACGGGATCGGACACTGCGAAACCAGGCCCCATCGGACCCTGTGCTGTCACGGTGTATTCATACGAAGTCCCGAGAGCTACAGCCGTATCGCTATACCCGGATGAGGAAATCCCCGTGACGAGAGGGAGTCCGTCACGATCGATATCATACGTGTACGTGTTCGCATCATCCGCCCAGTCCAGTTCGAGAGAAAGAGTATTGGCGACACATTGCGCCGTAATGATCACGACAGGTTTCACCGGAACGTCGAGAACCGTCGCGGTGACAGCGATGACATCATCGGCTAGAGCGTGATATTTTTGACGCAAATCATAAGAAAGAAACCCGGGATCGAAAAATGCTACCAAAAAATAAGCACTTAAGGAAAACCCCGTGACAACCATATGCACTCGCATCAATTTTCTGAGCCATCTCCTCCGAACTTGTTTTCTGCCTTTTTCCATATAATCTATTATACCACGGGATCACGGTGTACAAAAAAGAAACACACATATAAAAATGCGTGTTTCTTCCATAAAAATACCGCTATCTATGCAGTCTTCGTCGTGTCACAAGTTTTGCAATAAGACTTGTGAATCAAAACCTCATATATGGCTGAGGCACCGACAAGCACGTATATCACACGTGAGACAGTGGCTTCTTGTCCTCCGAAAAAAATTCCTATATCCCACTGAAACAACCCTACCAATAACCAATTGAGTCCTCCAACCACGAGAAGAATGAAGGATATTGTATGTAATTTCATATATTTGATATTATTTTTTTTAATCAACACAGCATCGACCTCGCCGTGCGTCTGATATTCTTTATACGCTCATTATACACCCATATTCTCCTGTTTCGATTCTCGGATAACAAGAAAGATCACGACAGAAAGGAGGAAGACGAAACAAAGGAGCGACCAATCAGCGATAGAAAGAGAGAAAAGCGTCCAATCACGTGTTCCACAGCTTCCGGTACCACCGAGCGAAAGGATAACTGAATTCAAAAATGATCCGAAAGGAACGACACATATCGTCGGATCAGCAAGCGTTGGATGCTGTTGGAGCCATACTTGACGGAAGGCTATCAATCCGCCGAGAAGAGCAAGGATCGTTATTGCGAAGCCATACATCCAAACAGGTATACCTTTTATCCAACCAAAAGAAGCAGACAAGGCCGTAACACCGATCAAGAAATAGAAGAAGCGCTGTACGATGCAGAGAGGACACGGCGTAAGCGAGACGAAATATTGCAGTATGAGAGCGAACAGAAGAAGCCCTCCGCAGAACAGAGCCACCAAACGAAAAACTATTTTATTTTCCAACTCGAAAATATTCATTTATTTGGGCATCTTGAGGACATCGATGACCTTGCCATTGATGACGAAATTGTCTTCGGGTGTCAAGAAAATCGGTTTGTGCATCTTGTCTGTCGATTCAGGGAGGAGTGCGATGGTCTTGCCATCGAGGGAACGGTAAGTCTTCACCGTCGCCAGTCCGTCGATCACCACGAGTACCCGGTCACCATTATGATACTCTTTCGTCTGCGCATCCACCAGTATGAAGTCCCCGCTCTGGATAGTCTTGCCATTCACTTTCGCCTTATTCATCGATGTCCCTGAGACCTGCACTGCGAAGACGTTCCTGTCTTTCACGAGACGCTTGGACACCCGCATATAGCCTTCTATGTACTGATCAGCGAACATCGTGGCAGCGCCTGCGCTCGATGCACCGAAAACCGGCACCTGTATGAACGTATCGGCATTCACTCCCTTAAGAAGGATACCTCTGTCCTCTGACGTTCGTTCGATATAGCCCTTTTCTTCCAGGGCATTGAGATAGAGGAAAAAGCTCCGCAAACTCTTGAGTTTCAAACCCAACTTCCCCGTTTCGGTTTTGATTTCCCGTACCGTCGGCATCTCGCCGTTCTCGGTAAAATAAGTCTTGATAGCTTGCAAGACGATCTTCTGCTTTTGTGTGAGGATTTGCATATATATTTGTTTACACTACTTACATACACAATAATACACCATCCACCAAAAACCTGTCAAGTACTCTCACAGTAATTCTCCCGACCAACCGGCGCTCACAAAGGTTGTACCATCACTTTGGAAAACAAGATATTCAGCATTGAATTCCCGTGTCAAGAGAGGATACTTTGTAACCGGAGCAAAGAAAAGTCCGGATGTCATACAATCAGCCATCCACGCATTCTCCGCGAGAGCAGCACAACCGATCACCTGCTCTACCGGCTTTTTCTTCTGTACATCGATAAGATGATGCCACTTCCCGAAACGACGCCTGAAACTATCCGATACGGCCAAGCCTTGATTCGACAGATTGATGAGGCTGGCGGCGGTATCCAGTTTCCCGGGATATTCGACAGCGATGCGATATGGACTGCCGTCGGCTTTCGTCGTCGCCACCATATCTCCCCCACCATCCACGAGAAAATGTTCACAGCCGAAAGACCTCACTCTTTCAGCCACGCGATCGATACAATAGCCCTTGCCGATACCACCGAGATCAAATGCGATCGGACCATCAATCACAAGTTTGTCACCCGACAAAGACCACACAGGTAAATGCGTATTTTCTCTTTCTGCCAAAGAACGTATATTTTCTTTGGCGCCATAACCGGCATTTTCGAGTAACGTTGCAACTGCAGGGTCATAGACACCACTGGTCAAAACTCGCAGCTTGTCCGCTACTGTCAGGAACTGCAAAAATTCTCGAGAAACCGAATATTCACCCGCGGATGATTCTCTGAAAGCATTCACTTCTGATTGTGGCAGAAATCGTGAGAAACGATTCTCGAAGTCCTCGACGTAACAAAGAATGGAATGTTTCAGCTCTTTCTGAAATGACTCTGCATCCACAAGTACGGACCATTTCGTACCCAATCCGGTAAAAGAAAATGCTTCCATTATGAAAGTTTCTTGATTAAAGTTGCGCTTTCAGCTCATCAATCACTCCGTTGAAAGCTTTCGTCGTCAGTGACGATTTGGCGACATTATCGATAGCAGTAAGTTCACTCAATTTTTTCCCTTTGATCATAACCGATACTTGCTCATTGAATGATACTTTCTTTTCAGGAACCTGCCCTGTCTTCGCATCCAACGTCGCTAAATCCGTGATGATTCCATTCGTATCAACAGTCACGACGAACCGGAGCGAATCCTCTTTGTCCTCCGTAGCCATATAGGTAGCCACGGCACTCACTTTTTTCTCTTGAGTGAGAGGAGTCACCACCACCGGCACAACATCATCACTCTTATTTATCTGCAATATTTTCACTGCGTACTCATAGTAAGCGAAAGCGCTGACGACGATGACCACGGCAACCAACAACACCCCTTTCTTTATTTGAAACATATTTTTCTGTTTTTTATTACCAAATGAAGTGAGTGAAACGAAAGTTTACTCTCGTTTCCGAGCGAGTGCCGGTAAAACCGGGGAATACCCGTTATTCTTACGAAAACCCTGTCTTTATTATACAACTTTCACAACAAAAAAGAAATACCGAGTCCTTCTCACGAATGGACGAGATAATGATCCAGCGTATAAATCCAATTTTCATCGTTTTCTCCCCCATTTTCTCTCGTCATAATCTTCTGATTGAGCATCCATCCGATATAACCTTGATCCGACAGCGACACTTCGCTCACCTTCCTCCCGATATATTTTCCGAATGTGAATCTGTCGAACAGGATCGGTCGCGACGAAATCTCTATCATCTTCTCAAGAACTTTTTCATCATCCCCAATTGTTGTAAGCATCTTTTCGAAAAAACGATCAAACAGTTTTTCTAGGACACGGACATCCCCGAGCGCACTGTGAGCGATAGCATCATCGACATTGAGATCGTAGTAATACCGCAGATATTGCAGACTCTTTTTGGGAACCACATTTTCCGTATCGAGATGATGGGCGATTTTGAACGTATCGATATTTCTCTTCACAGTAAGATTCTCCCGCTTGAGCATTTCTCTATCAAACGAAGCATTATGCGCTACCAAAATAGCATCAGAAGAAAAGATATCTTCCAGATTTTTATGCATTGAGGAGAGGACAAACGACTCGCACTCTGCCACCATTTTGTTCGTGATATTCGTCACTACCATCGCATCAATAGTGATCGGTATCGGTGGTTTGAAAAGTGCCTCATATTCCTCTCCCTGATACGTATAGGCCACCTGACACACTCTATCTTCTTTACCCATACCAGTTGTTTCGGTATCGAGAAATATGAGATGACTCTTGTTCATAAGGAGGTCGCTGAAATATTATATGTGTAAGTATACTCTAGTAACCATTCAATGTCTCACCACTCTGTTTCAAATAAAAAACGCAAGTTTGTCTATAACTAGATACAGAAAGGCGATGTTTTGGACGATGAGCATCGAGATACCAATGATGAAATACCACTTTCGAGTCTTGTGTCTGAAAGCAAACATTCCGGCATATACACCGACACTCCCGAACATCGTAGCCATAAAAAAGAGCACCCCCTCGGAGATTCTCTCCGCTCCGGCTTTCTTCGATCGCGCCTTGTCCCGCCACATAACGAAAAACGCCACAAGATTCACGACAGCAAAAAAAGTGAGTATGACAGATAACTGATTCATTATTTCTCTTTTTTTTTCAAATTATTTTTCTTTATCATTACAAACTTCTCAGCACGAAAAAGATTTTTGACACGCGACTCTTCTTTCGAAGCCAAAGATCGATTACGAAACACTTCTGAAAAAACGAGCTTCACCGGTCTCCGCCCGCGAGTATACTTCGCCCCCAGTGTCGAAGTGTTGTGCTCCTCTACCCTCCGCTTCACATCCGTAGTTTACCCAGTTAAATAAGATTTGAGCCTATTCTTCAAAAACATACTGCCGTGATACGTTTTGAGATACTTCTCGCGATGAGTAGCATCCTGCTGATTCAAACAGGCCTCATAATAAATCAGTGTGAATGGACACCGATTCTTGGTAGATTCCACTTTACCTTTTTGATGTTGCTCGAATCTTAATTTTAAATTATTCGTATAACCAACATATCGATTCTTATCTTTCTTACTCAGTAATATATAAACGTAATACATACCAGTCTAAATACTTTAAAATTATTTAACGGGGTGAATACCGGTATAGAGCGTGCTGTCCGCACATTTGAGAATATAGAGATGATAACTCATTCCTTTCATATCAAGTTATGAAATATTCTCCCGTTCTGCTTCTTCGATTGCGGAGATATACGTACAATAATCACAATCATTGCCTGCTGGTGGTATATCGCCACTTACGAGACACGTATGAGCATCAACGATCGCCTGCTCCACCCAAGCGTCATCTCCTACGTATGGGATGACTTTGATATCGAACTCCAGCTTCCCATCGAACGCTTCTTTATCAGCGTCGCCGTTGCAATAGACGAAATATCCCGTATCAGAAACTCGGAAACCATTCTTACGGAACAGCCACTGATATATTTCCATCTGTCGTTTGTACCCGATCTGCCAATCAGCATCGAGAGAAACCTCCCCGCTCTTTGATGTCGCTTTGTAGTCCACGATAATGATTTCACCGTTTGGTTTTACCCAGACATCATCTACTCCGCCCGTGATGAGGAGATTGGTTCCTTCGTGGAGATACTGTATACCGCGACGAAGAGAGTCTCTCCATTCTTCCATCTTTTCGTGTTCATACGGAACGGCATCGATGCCGTATTGTTTCATCAGCGGATGAGCAG
>PFVP01000024.1 GCA_002790675.1 Candidatus Moranbacteria bacterium CG_4_9_14_3_um_filter_45_14
TTCGGCGCAGGTTCAAAAAAGGCACTTCTACGCCTCTCAGAAGAAGTACTTTGAAAAGCACCGGCCGGTATGGGAGAATAAGGTATTCCAAATGATCCAGTTTTTTTCCATATGAACAGAATATGAGTATGTTTGAAAAAATAATTCTTTTCTTCCTTTTCTTCCTTCCCTTCCAATTCGCCTTACATCCGACCGAGGGGATTGATCTGGCTTTGATTCGTGTGCTAGCTATCGGCATTTTTCTTTTATGGGGAACGAGGGGTCTCTTGAGAAAAAAAATCATCGTGCCAGAGCCACGGACACTGTTCTTTTTTTCAGCCTATCTTTTGTGGGCGATGGCTTCAATTCTGTGGGCGGGAAATGCCAACTGGGCATTTCGGAAAGTCGTATTTTTACTCTCTTTCTTCCCTCTCTTTCTTGTTTTCTTCGCAACACTCCGTCAGCCTGCCTTTCGAGAAAAAGCACTGAAAGTTTTGGCGGGCGGTGCTATCTTGAGCGCTCTTTTTGCTCTGATACAATTTCTTTCCCAGTTTATTTTCGGTGTAGAAAGAGTATTTGCTTTTTGGGTAAGAGAGGTATTGCCTTTTTTTCTTGGCCCGACTTTCAGCGCCACAGTGGCAGAGTACCCGAGCCTCCTGGTGAATATTTCCGGCAACACCGTTATGCGGGCAATAAGTTTTTTTCCGGATCCCCATATGTTTTCTTTCTTCCTGGGGATGTCACTTCCTCTTGTCATCGCACTGTCTTTGAAGAATGAATCAGGGAAACGGTATGTTTGGGCTATCGGCGCTGTGATAGTTTTTCTGGCGGATATCTTCACGTTCTCACGGGGAGGATACGGAGGATTGATTTTCGGGATGGGCGCATTTTTCGTTCCGATTTTTTTGCAATCTTCTCAGTGGAGAAAACGGATGTTTCGAATAGGAACGGTGATAATGGTTCTCTCTGGCGTGATGCTTCTCAGTCCGGTAGGAACGCGTCTTCTCTCCAGTTTCTCACAAAGCGATACGTCGAATATCGAGCGCCTCCGTCTGTGGCAAGAAGCCACGGTTTTTGTTCTCAACAATCCGATTTTTGGAACGGGTCTGGGAAACTATCCCCTTTTCATCAAGCCGAGTGCGGATTATCGAGAGCCTATCTATGCTCACAACCTGTATCTGGATATAGCATCAGAATCCGGGCTTGTTGGACTTTTCTTTTTTTGCGGGTTTCTTTTCTTTGGCGTCCTTTCTGCCTGGAAAAGATGGAGAAGCGAACACGATGTTCTCTGGTTGGCATCCTTTTCTTCACTCATCATTTTCTCTGTTCACGCTTTTTTTGAGACGCCACTTTTTTCTGTGCATATACTTCCCTTCCTTCTTTTTCTGATAGCTCTCAGCGCAGTATAATAAGGAGAGAACGGTATTATCCCTCAGATTTTTCAGGCGGTATTTATTATTGATTTCCATTTCCATCGTATGCTGAAAGAAAAAACCATCATTCAAATTTGTATTGCGGTGAGTGTCTTGTTTCTTCCATTCGCACATCTGAAAGTGATCATTCTCGGCATCCCTTTGTATAGCGTTGAAATACCGATAGTAACAGCCCTCGTGGTTTATCTGTATGGATGGTGGCGAGGTGCCTTCGCGCCTTCCACACGTATTGATGTTCGCAACCTATTGGTTCTTGGTGCAGGATTATTCTTTTTCGGCGCAGCGCTTTCTTTCTCTCTGAACCCATTCTCCTGGACGGGACTCGGGATGATCAAAACATGGTTTGTCATACCCCTTATCGCCGTATGGCTCTGGCTAGAGACAAAACCGGACAAACGAGAAATAGAGCTGATAGTGTTTGTTTGGCTCTGTGTCATAGGGGTGGTTTCTTTGATGAGTCTTGGATATCTTTTACAGGACATACTGACATTCGACGGTCGTCTCCGCGCTTGGTACTCGTCTCCGAATTATCTCGCTTTTTTTGTGGCTCCGGGGATATTTTTCACCCATTACTTTGCTTTCCATCCAAGCGTTTCAGGCAAAAAGATTCTTCAGGGATTTCTTCTCCTCACTCTCCTTCTCCTAACAATGACGCTTTTCTTGACACATTCATACGCGGTATGGGCAAGTATTGCCATAGCAGGATGCATCTTTTTTTTTCTTGATAGAGCGGTTTTTTCTTGGAAAAAAAAAGGAGCCATCATATTTCTATTCATAGCCATTGTCGGAATTTTTATTTTTTTCGAATCAGGAAGTGAAAAATGGCAAGCCGTCAGTTCTTTGCAGGAGCGGTCATCTCTGTCCTCCCGGCTGATGATATGGGACGTCGCAACGAAAATTATTTCTTTTCACCCTCTCTTCGGCATCGGCATCGGTCGTTTCCAAGAAGCATATCTTTCTTTTCAACCGTATTTCCCGCCATATCTGGAGTGGGCAGTGCCACAACCACACAATCTCTATCTGGCCTTGTGGTTAGAAACAGGCCTCGTGGGACTCTCCGGTTTTGTCTTGTTGTGCACAATGTGGTTGAAGCGACTCTTCACCATTCAGAAATCACAGAGTGAAGATGTGAGCAGGAGAAGGCTAAGCGCCCTTTTCATCTCAATACTTTCCTTCTCTCTTTTGCTTGGTTTGATCGACACACCATTCTTTAAAACCGACTTGGCATTTATTTTCTGGCTTCTCATTGCTTTGGGTACGAGTCTTACCGAGAAACAAAACAACATCGAGTAAGAGGTGTTTTTTCTGGTAGGGATGCCTCATTTCGTCTGAGGGTTCAGACCGTCTTTTGAATAGTGAGGCTTGCCAAAAAAGAGAATGTCATATATACTTGTTAGGGCTTGAGAATATTCGAGGTAATTAGATTAACACAACTGAATACGAAGATGGTTCAATCTTCATTTCCGCAGTCGTTTCTCTAAAACACCCGAGTACGATGGTGTTTTTTGTTTTTACAGAAGGTTTTTGCTCAATTTAATTCTTTATCGCGAGGGAGGGCATACTCGCAACAATATATACGTTTATGGTGAAAGTTACACAAATTGAAAAGGTTTCTTCCAATCTATCGGCTATGGACGAGCTTCTTACCAAGCATATGGTAGAAGTTCCCGAAGTAGGTGAAGTCGTTCAGGGTACCGTCATCTATGTCGCCTCAAGCTATGCCTTGATCGACCTCGGATCTATCGGAACGGGAATCGTCCTCGGGAAAGAAATGCGTGATGGTCTCGGTCCTGAAGGAAAATTGAAAGTCGGCACGACTATCATCGCGACACTGATGGATTATGAGAATGAGGATGGATATATCGAGCTGTCTATTCGTGAGGCTTCGTATGAGAAATCGTGGGATGATATCGAACACAAACTTACGAATCGCGAAGTTGTCACAACGAAGGTAATCGAAGCCAACAAGGGAGGGCTTATGATCGAGATCAACGGCATCGCCGGATTCCTTCCTGTCTCTCAGCTTTCGAGCGAGCATTACCCGCGTGTTGAAGATGGCGATAAGAATAAGATCCTCGATCTGCTCAAGAAACTGATCGGACAAGAGGTACACGTCCGAATACTGGATGCTGATCGTGAAAACGAGAAACTCATCGCCAGTGAAAAGGCGGCACAGAGCGAAAAAGAACGAGAACTCATCAATCTCCTCCGTGTCGGCGAAATAGTGAGTGGTGAAGTGAGCGGGGTTGTCGACTTCGGCGCTTTCGTGAAATTCACTCCAGCCACGAAAGAAGGTGAGAAGAAGTCCACAGAAAAGCTTGAAGGATTGGTACATATTTCCGAACTCGCTTGGCAACTCATTGATGACCCGCGTGAAGTCATCAAGACAGGCGATCATGTCGAAGCCAAGATTATCGGTATCGAAGATACACGTATCTCCCTTTCTATGAAAGCCCTCAAAGAAGACCCTTGGAACGCCGTTCTCGAGAAATATAAGGTGGATGATACCGTTCCTGGAAAAGTGGACAAGATCAATCATTTCGGAGCGTTCGTCTATCTCAACAAAGATATTCACGGTCTGGCTCATGTGAGTGAATTTTCCGAGGTCTATCCTGGCAAAAAAATTGAAGAAGTCTTCAAAGAAGGAGAAACCTACTCTTGGAAAATTCTTTCCATCGAGCCGAAAAGTCATCGTATGGGCCTCCTGCCTGTGAAAGAGAGTGCTCCAAAAGAAACGAAGGGAGCCAAAAAAGAAAAGGCTTCCAAGGCTGAAAAGGAAGTTGAAGGGGGAAAGGCTTAACGCCAAAAAACATCCTGCTCGTTCAGCCTGCCTGCCGGTAGGCAGGGATGTTTTTGCAAAAGAAATTGAAAAATATGAAAAATGTTTTTATTATTTCTGGTCCGGCCGGTTCAGGTAAAGATGCTGTCATCGATGGCTTGTGCAAACTTCTGCCTCTCACGCGAGTCATCACTACTACGACGCGAGCCCCGAGGAGAGGGGAAACGGAAGGTCACCCCTACTATTTTATTTCGCGTCAAGAATTCGAACAGGCTATCGCTCGAAAAAAATTCATCGAATATTCAACGAATGAAAATGACGAACTGTACGGCGTCACGTCTGAGGAGCTGGATCGAATAGCTCATTCGGAAAATATCGGGATATGGAAAGTGGACTGGAAAGGTGTTGTCTCTGCCAAAAAACTTTTTCCCGGCATCATCGCATTGTTTATAAATGCCCCCCTCGATGTGCTCGAAAGCCGATTGCGGAAACGCGACGCATCAAAAGCCAATGATGATTATTTTCGCGAACGTATGGAATATACTCGAGAATGGCTCAAACACACTGATATTTATGACTCCATCATCGAAAACGAACAAGGCAAGCTCGATGAGGCGATCCAAAAAATCTTCGCTATCATCAAAGAACGCACCACCACTGTATAAGGCGCCACCCTCTCCCTTTGTCCGGCGTTTTATCAAGCGGGTTTTAAACACCGTCAACAAGTTCGAGCTCTGGCACACAGGAGACTCTTTTATCGTATGTGTTTCCGGCGGACCGGACAGTCTTTGTCTTTTGGATGTACTGACACTCCTCCAGAAAAAACAAAATTTTACCTTCCATATCGCTCATGTGAATTATCATTTACGAGGAAAGGACTCGGATCTTGACGAAAAACTTGTCAAAGCCCGTGCCAAAAATTATTCTCTCCCCTGCACTGTTCTTTCTCAAGAGAAAAAATTACAGGATACTTCAGAAGAAAAACTTCGCGACATCCGTTATATTTTTTTCGAGAAACTCCGTACAAAAAAGAATGCAGACCATATTGTCATTGCACACAATCAGGATGACCAGGCAGAAACGTTTCTGATGCGGCTCTTACGTGGCTCCGGACTTTCCGGACTCTCTGCTATGCGACCAAAAAATGGTTCTATCATCCGTCCACTCATCGAAATGAGTCGTAGTGATATCCTGCAGTATCTGAAGGATCGTGGCATCACCTTTCGGGAAGACAAAAGCAATGCCGATCCTCGTTATTTTCGCAATAAAGTCCGTCGCGAACTGATTCCTTTCCTTGAGGAAAAATTTCAGCCACAAACAAGGAAGCTTTTGGCTGAAACGGCCATCCTTCTCGGCGAAGACTATGCTGTTCTTTCAGATATTCCGACGAAACTGCCTCTCAAACAGGAGGCCTTCTCTGTAGAATGTTCACGCAGGGTACTTCTGAAGCTTCCTACGGCGCTGATTCATCAAGAAATTCGTTCTCTATTACGCCCCTTTCTTGATGGGAAAAACCCAAACAAGAACCTTATAAATGAGCTTATGAAAGCCATCAAGAGTACAAAAAGTAAAACGCAGACATTAACCTTCAGGGGATTGAAATTTATTCGAAATGGTGATAGAGTGAGACTACTCAATTTTTGAGACAGACCACGTCATTTTAACTTTTTATTCATCTTGGATCCTACACATATGGAAAAAATCCTCAAGAATCTTTTCACCATTATCCTGCTTTTTCTGCTTCTCTCCGGCATCATCATTCTCTATCAGTCACCGGACAAGAAACCAGCAAGTGTATCTTTGAGCGAGCTCGTCACTGAAATCAATCAAGACAAAGTGAAGGCTATCACTATTCAGAGCAATATCCTTGATATTGAGCTACAAGATGGAAGCAAGCAGAAAGCCAGCAAGGAACCTGAAAGCTCCCTTACGGAGACACTGGCGAATTATGGTATCGACAAGGAAAGGGTGAACAATGTTTCCATCGCCATCAAAGAAGACTCGGGGTGGACACTTTGGCTTTCTGCCATTTTGCCATTCCTGCTCCCCTTCCTGCTTATTGGAGCTTTTATTTGGTTTATGCTCCGTCAGGCACAGCGCGGTAATGCTCAGGCGCTTTCCTTCGGGACAAGCCGTGCCCGTATGATCGACCCGAAAGACAAGAAAAAGCGCACTACCTTTGCCGATATCGCTGGTGCACAGGAAACGAAAACTGAACTGGAAGAAATCGTCGACTTTTTAAAACACCCGAAAAAATTCCTCAGTATGGGAGCGAAGATCCCGAAGGGAGTATTGCTCCTCGGCCCTCCAGGAATAGGGAAGACGCTTATGGCCAAGGCGGTTGCCGGTGAAGCTGGCGTTCCTTTCTTCAACATCAGTGGTTCGGAGTTTGTGGAGATGTTCGTCGGTGTCGGAGCTAGTCGTGTCCGAGATCTCTTCAAACAAGCTAAAAAAAATGCTCCATCTATCGTTTTTATCGATGAGATTGATGCTGTCGGCCGTCATCGTGGTTCAGGCTTGGGTGGCGGACACGACGAACGTGAACAGACATTGAACCAGATTCTCGTTGAAATGGATGGTTTTGAGACCAACACGAGCGTCATTGTCATTGCCGCCACCAATCGTCCTGATGTACTCGATCCCGCTCTTCTCCGTCCTGGTCGTTTCGACCGGCGCGTTACGATGGATCTCCCTGATATCAATGAACGTGAGCAGATTCTCGTCATTCACACGAAAAACAAACCTATCGAGAAGAACGTTTCCTTGCGTGTCATTGCGGAACGAACCCCGGGATTCTCTGGTGCCGATCTCGCAAATCTCGTGAACGAAGGGGCTATTCTCGCTACGCGTCGCAACAAAAAAACTATTGATATGCCAGAGCTGACGGAATCCATCGAGAAAGTCATTCTTGGGCCGGAACGTCGTAGCCGGGTGATCAATAAAAAGGAAAAAGAAATCATCGCCTACCATGAAGGTGGCCACGCGCTCGTCGGCGCTAGTCTCTTGTATGCCGATCCTGTTCAGAAAGTATCGATTATTTCTCGTGGGCATGCTGGCGGATACACGCTGGCTGTTCCTTCGGAAGACAAGAGTCTCCATTCTCACAATTATTTCTTGGATGAATTGACGATGCTTCTTGGCGGGTACGCAAGCGAAAAACTCATTTTCGACGATACGACAACCGGGCCATCGAGTGATTTGGAACGTGCGACACATATAGCTCGCAATATGGTTACCCGTTACGGGATGAGCCGTCTCGGTGCACGAACCTTTGGAAAGAAGGAAGAAATGATTTTTCTAGGTCGTGAAACACACGAGGATAGGGACTATTCAGAAAAGACCGCCCAAGATATCGACGGGGAAGTTTCCCTCCTCATCAACACCGCTTTCGATCGCGCTACGAAAATCTTGAACGAAAGACGTGTTGCTCTTGATACATTGGCACGCACGCTCCTCGAAAAAGAAACCATTGAAAAGGGTGAATTCGATGCTATTGTCGGAAAAGTTCCGGTAGAAAAAGTGCCTGAAGAAGAGAGGGTGTAGAGGAAGCAGTGTTTCTTTTGTAGGGAGATGATTGCTACCCTTTTCGATTCTATTTTCGCCCGCCTCCCTGTCTATCAGCAGGCAGGGGTCGGTAAGAAATTTTTGTTTGTAAACTATGGAAAAAGTATACTTCCGTAAGCTTCTTTCCCAAGCGTGGGTTGCTTCTCGGGTGAAGAAGTTACCGTGGATTTTCGCATCCGTTGTGGCTCTTGCTGGTCTCACAGGAAATCACCTGAATGCCGATTTTGGAGAGGCAACTTCTCCGGAAGAACTCTTCCACATTATTGTACAGAAGTCACCGCAAGAAGCATGGTATATTTTCCTCGGTTTGTTCATTTTTTTTGTTATCAGTATTGTAGGAAAAAGCAATCTAATCGCTTCTCTTTCTTTCATCACATATAAAAATAACCTTCCGAATTATCCGACCACTCTCCGAGCCATAGGGAGCAACTTCATACGTTCATTCTTTCTCGAGTGCATAGCGCTTCTCTTTCTTATAGCGACTATAGCGATCCTCTCTCTTCCTCTCCTTATCGCGTCCGAAACGAATCCAGGAGCCCTGCCCTCCCTTATAATTTTTAGCTCCCTTACCTTCATTCCCATCGCTCTCACTATTTTTCTGATGAAACAATTTGCTCTTTTTTATCTCCTTCTCTCTCCGCTCGGCATTCGCGGATCTATCGAGACCAGCGGTGTTCTTTTTTCCCGTTTTTTCTCACTCAACCTCTTATTCATCTTCTTTACTTTTCTTGTAAGCGTGCTCTTTACTTTTCTCGTAAATCTCGTTATCCTAGGTATTACCGTTCTTTCAAAAAATATTCCCCTCCCTTTCGGAGAAGGAGTTCTCCCCCTTATCGTTTCATTTGTTTTTTTTACCTGGTTCGCTCTTTTTGAACAGGCACTTTGGCTCGCATTTTTCCAATCCATCGGAGGCAAGTATGATCAGAGCAAAGCAGTCAAAGAAAAAGAGAACGGTCTCGATGCCGAAGTCCTCCCCGAAGTTCCTCCAGCACAATAAGGAAACAGCATTTTCTTATTCGGACAATTAGCTCAGTTGGTTAGAGCGTCACATTGACATTGTGAAGGTCACTGGTTCGAATCCAGTATTGTCCACCATTCGTTCAAATTAAAAATACCCCACTTCTTGAAGAAAGGGGTATTTTTTTGATAAACATTTGATAGGACTAAGGATTGGGAGAAATAGCCGCAGGCGGTACGGGTGTATTCGTTCTGATACCAACATTCACATTTTGATTCGTATTACCCATATATTGTACTGCTGGGCCGAAAGTCTTGGTTTGTGCATTCACTGTCTGAGAGACCTGGACATCGATATTCCTTATTTCTCTATTGATTTTCGATTGTACTTCACCGACTCCATTCTGAATGAGATTGCTTACGAGCTTATTCGCCATTGCCGACACTACCCCGCTTAGTAGTTCTCCAGGATTCGTTGCCGTAGCGATCATTTTGTTGCCCAAGTCTTGTACATTGGTAACGGCGGCCTGAATGGTTCCCGCCGGCGCCACCACCATTCCATTTTTTTCATCCGGCAAGAAACCGCCTGCCGATATCGCCTTGATCATCGCTGTTTGCCTGTTCATTTCTATTTGGTTTTGATATGCTTCCTGGGCTTGCAGTGTATAGCCGAAAGTATTGTTGGCAGGATTCGAAAAGAAAGCATTCAATCCTCGAAAGTCGCCCGTCGCGAACATCGTGCTGGGATTCGGAGTATATTCCTCCAAATTATAGACAGCTACTCCATTGTTTTCCGTTGTCGCATTCTTTGCCGCAGAAATGAGATATGAAACATAGTTGTCACCGATGCCATTGCTCCCGCCGGCAGGAGCGTAGTTTGCCGTGGATCCTTTTCCTCGCGTGGTCATCGAGAAGAAATCATTCATATAGAGATTCGCATTTTGTGTCGGAGTTTGGTACAAAAATTCATTGAAATTCGTGATGTAAAGCGGTTGACTGCCAGTTCCTCCGCCGACCAGCTGGCCTACCTTGCTATTCAACATCTGTATAGTCGTCATTTTCAATGTCCCGAGAAGAGCCCCTTCGACCTGACGTTGGATCTGCTCCATCATCTGTTTCATCATCGCTGCTGCGTATGTCGATCCCCAATAATCAGCTTTCGCTGGCTGAGGCATCGAAAAAAAGAATGTGCTCAGAAACAGCATCAAAAGAGAGGCCGTCATTTTTTTCACCGTTTTCGTTGAATTCTTTCTTCCCCGTATTGAAATCATAAGCGTCTAAAAATTAATTGGAATCGTATCGATGCCAAGATCAGCCAATTTTTTCGATACTTCATCACTGAACTCTGTAATACTGCCGAAGAATCCCTGTGCTTTGGAAAGCACCGCGATTTGTCCCAAAGGATCAGTATCTGACGGCTTCAACTCCCCTTTCAACTGCATCGCGTACTTGGCCAACTGCAGGGCTTTTATATGTACATCAAGCATTCTCTCCGGTACCTTTATGTCTCTCAATTCTTCCAACATTTTTTCTCCTCGCTTGGACAGATCATCGAGAGCCTGCATATTGCCAGATGCCAAGCTGGCAATGGATTCGAGTGAGAGGCCATTGAATATGGCACTCAGATCATCCTGTGTCTGAAAGGTTTTCGGAGAATTGTTCGCGATCAAATAAGAAAGTACTGTCAAATACTCCAACGCATCTTTTTTTTCTTGCTCAGACTGTCTCTTCTCGCTCAGGTTTTTGGATATTCTTTTCACCTTGATATCTTTTGCGGATACCTCAGGAAGAATGACTTCTTCGATAGTACCGCTCGTCACTTTATCGACAGAGTTGTTGATATCCTCCAGAGAAATTTCTTGTCCGCTCTTATTCGTGCTTTTGAGTAGCGAAGCGATTTCACTGGAAACCTGTTCTGTGAGATTGATTGCCCCCTCCTGAGAAGATGTTGATACGCTAGCATCTTTTTCCTTCATTACCTTGTCTCCTGGTGCGGGTTTCAACGGGTTATAACCGCTCATTACTTCTATTCCATCACTATAGCCATCGCCATCCGTATCCTTGTTCATCGGGTCTGTTCCATACAATTTCTCCTCATCATTACCGAGGCCATCTTGATCGGCATCCTGAAAAATATTTTTCGTACTCGTGGTATCTGAGGCAAAAACAAAAACGGCCGTACTCAGAATGAGTAAACTAAAGAAAAGAAAGAGCGTAAACCTCGTACCCTTTTCTGAAAAGCTCGGAAGGAATATTTTTGACATAGCTCTGTTTGTTTTTTATGTATTTTTATTATAACACAATTTCATATAATTCAAGTGGATATACGCCGTCTCCCTCTTTTTGATTATTTTCGAACGCAGTGTCAATACAATCAGATTAAATACACAATGAATTGTTATACCTGTAGAGGTTACCATGCTAAAAGTATTGTTTGTGGGTAAATCATTGCGGATGGATTATGTAACGTAATGAGCAACATTCATTTTTTTGTAGAGAACTTGCTTTGGGCGAATGCCCGTTACTGCATAGAGAAACAATAGAAAAAATATTATGACACAATACAATCTGTTTGTCAATATCCGAGAGTGGGTTACAAAAATCGATCTGAATATGTTCCACGTGGAACATCGGTATCAATCAA
>PFVP01000036.1 GCA_002790675.1 Candidatus Moranbacteria bacterium CG_4_9_14_3_um_filter_45_14
CTGTTCTCATTGCCAGTCAATGATACGGGAACACCCCCCAAAGAACAACCGGAAAGGAGAAGAGAACCAACCACCACCCCAAGAAATTGTTTTTTCATAGTATATATAAAGCCATAACTTTCTTCTATTGTATCATATTTTCCTGAAAACGTATTCTATCGAAAAATAGTTGACTATTTATAGGAAATTCTCTAGAATGAACACTATTGTGATATAAAAAGAGAAATTGTCCGTTCTGTAAGAGATGAAAATTCGGGTGCGTAGCTCAGTCGGTAGAGCAGTGGCCTTTTAAGCCAACGGTCGAGGGTTCGATTCCCCCCGCACCCACCCATAAGGAATCGAAGGGCGTGAGTAGAATGTGAGCAAGCGAGCATTCTGTGTGTAACGCCCCGGCTCTGAGTCGGAGCGAGGAGGATTCCCCCCGCACCCACCATAAAAAACAAAAGGCTCTCAATCGAGAGTCTTTTTCGGTTCACTGTTCATTGCTGATTGTTAACTGTTATTTGTTCTTCACTCCTATCAGATCCTTGCCCACGAATGGACGGAGTACTTCCGGTACGACCACGCTCCCATCGGCTTGCTGATAATTCTCGAGA
The DNA here is from genome assembly GCA_002790675.1 of Candidatus Moranbacteria bacterium CG_4_9_14_3_um_filter_45_14. Lineage (GTDB taxonomy): Bacteria > Patescibacteriota > Minisyncoccia > Moranbacterales > UBA1568 > UBA1568. The sequence goes on from PFVP01000036.1 coordinate 597, forward strand.
ATAGCGATGAGAACACGCGGACTTGGGAGAGCTGTGTTGTTGAGCATATACGCATATTTCTTCTCACCTGTCTTGGCGTCTTTGTACTTCACATTGAGACGACGTGACTGCCAATCGAGGAAATTTGAGGATGATCCTGTTTCGCCATACCGGTTCATCCCTGGCATCCACGCTTCCAGATCAAACGCCCGATATTTACCTGCGCTCATATCACCGCTACAGATCTGCAATTTCCGATATGGCAGACCGAGCTCGCGATGCATCTCTTCTGAAAGAGCAAGCATATCATCTTGAATTGTATTCACGGATTCGATGTCGGCAGTGGTGATGACGACTTGTTCCACTTTCATAAATTCGTGCACACGATATATTCCTTTGGTATCTTTTCCATAGGAACCGATCTCACTACGATAACACTGGCTGAAACCGGCAAACTTCAAAGGCAGATCCTTCTCTTCGAGTACTTCTCCTGAATAGTACGCGAGGAGAGACGGTTCGGATGTACCGACCAGAAATTTCTCTTCTTTCGCAGGGCTGCCATCCGCTTCTTTATCTGAAGTAGCCACCTGATAGATTTCATCGATATTCCCATCATATTCCAGGCCTTTGAAATATCCACTGCCAAAAAGAGGAAAGCCTTTGACAAGGGTCGGCGGAATCATCGGGGTATATCCTTTAGCTACTAATTTTTGTATAGCATAGAGCATCAATCCCATTACGAGGAGTGTTCCTTCATTCTTCAGATAATATCCGCGATAGCCGGAGACCTTCGTTCCTCGTTCCAGATCCAGGATGTCGAGTATCTTCCCAAGTTCAATATGCGTCCGCGGAGGAAATGCGAATGTCGGCACTGCCCCGGAATTGGATACTTCAACATTTTCCGCATCGCTCGTACCGAGAGGCGTATCAGACGAAACGATATTTGGTACATTGGCCATCAAGACATCAAATTCATTCTGTATCACGTCGAGAAATGGCTCTTTCTCATCAAGCTTTATCTTGATTTCTTTTCCTTTGGCAATGATTTCTACCCGTTCTTCTTCCGTCTCGGCTTGATGTATCAGATCATTGATATCATTTTTCAGGGATTTCAGCTCTTCAATTTCCTGAAGAATGACACGTCGCTCTTCATCTTTTTTCAGAAGCGCCTCAAGATTCAAGGCTATATTCTTGTTCTTGATAGCCTGAGCTACGACGTCTTTGTTGTCTCGGATGAATTGGATGTCTAACATAAAAGTGACTTCTTTAAATTTTTTGAATTGTGTGGATGATGCTGGATTCCCCTCCCAAGGCGGGCAGGGAACCACTGACTAGTGGTCGCACCTGGATTCGAACCAGGGACCTTTCGAATGTGAATCGAACGCTCTAACCAACTGAGCTATGCGACCTTCTCTACCCTTCTGATAATACTTCCAAACAAACGAGCTGTGAATGCAATGCTCCCCGCCCGACTGAACGATTCAGTCGTTCGGGCGGGTAACCCCTGTCCGCCTCTGGAGGGAACTGACTAATCACCCTATCCTCCTTACTCTTTCGCTCGGACTGGTGGGAAAATGACCGTCTCTCGAACGGAACGATTCATCAGAATGGCAAACAGACGTTCACTCAGACCAAATCCGCACGCTGGGGGCATACCGTATTCGAGTGCTTGCAAGAAATCTTCATCAAGCATCATCCCTTCAGCATCTCCTGCTTCGCGGAGTTTCATCTGTTCTTCAAACCGCTTACGTTGATCGATCGGATCATTCAATTCCGCGAACCCATTCCCGAGTTCACTCTTCCCTGCAACCGGCTGAAAACGCAGTGTCTTACGAGGATTCTTCGGATCGATTTTGGCAAGCGGAGAAACTTCTATCGGATGACCAATCAGGAAACAGGGTTGAATCAACTTCTGACGCACTGTTTTCTTGTAAAGTGTATCAATCATACGACCCTTGCCATAATTCTTTTCATATTTGATACCGAGTTCATCCGCTTTTTTTTTCAATTCCAAAACACTGATATCGGAAGACAGATCGATGCCCGTTTCTTTCTCGAATTCGGTGAAATAATCCACTCGCGAAAATGGCTTGCTCCAATCGATGGTATTTTCCTCATACTGCGACTGCATCGTATCACCGAGAACTGCACGGGCGACATCCTTGAACAATTTTTCTGTCAGTGCCATACCCTGCTCCATATTCATATACGCGGCATAGAACTCGATATGATCGAATTCCTGCAAGTGTTCCCGATCGATGCCTTCATTGCGGAAAACACGTCCGATTTCGAACACACGCTCATAGCCACCGACGAGCAAACGCTTGAGAGGGAGTTCTAACGAAATACGCAGATAAAAATCCTGATCTAGCGCATTGTGATGCGTCACAAACGGCTCAGCTTCCGCTCCCCCAGGAGTATGTTCAAGCACCGGTGTCTGCACCTCGAGAAAATGTTCCCCCGAAAGCGTTGTGCGTATCGTCTGCCAAAAAAGATTCTTCTTTATGAAAAGTTCCCGTGTCTCCGGATTGAGGAGGAGATCGAGGTACCGACGACGAAGGAGTTTTTCTTCATCTTTCAGTCCATAAAATTCTGTCGGTATCGGTCGGAGAGATTTCGAAAGCATCTGCCACTTTTCGACACGCACGCTTTTTTCATCCTGTTTCGTCAAAAACACCGAACCCGTCAGAGAAAGGAAATCACCAAGATCAACCGTTTCCTTGAACAGGAAGAATGCTTCCTCGCCCAATGTTTCCAAAGAGAAAAATCCCTGAATCTTCCCTGTCCCATCTTCGAGATGACAAAAGGCGATCTTGCCCATCACACGGAGCGACCGGACGCGACCAACAATGGATACTCTTCCATCAGTACCATTCAAGCGATCGAACTGATCGAGTACATCTTTATTCGTGTGCGTTCGAAGAGATGATTCCGGATATGCCGTACCGAATGCCGTTGTCAGCTTGGCAAGCTTGTCTTTTTTCGTCACAACAATATCCTCACGCATAAAAACGCATCCATTAAAAACATTCACATTACAAAGACATTATACCCTATGCAAAGGAAAATACAAGAAAAAAAGAAAATCCCGAGCTTTCACCCGGGATGATCACAAAAGAGTACCGCATTGTCAAACGTTACGCAATTGAGACAATCTTATATTTGATGACACCGGCGGGAACATTCACTTCTACTGTGTCACCCTTGCCTTTGCCGATAAATTCTTTTCCGAGCGGAGACTCATTGGAAATCTTGCCCGAAGCCGGATCCACTTCATTGGAACCGACAATCTCAAATTGGAGATCCTTATTGTTCACCTTGACCACGAGTTTCGAACCGATACTGATCGTCGAAGAACTTTTCTGTCGAGTAGCGACAACAGAATCTTTCAACATATCTTCAAGTTCTGCGATGCGGGATTCATTCTCGTTCTGATGATGTTTGGCTTCGCTGTATTCCGCATTTTCAGAAAGATCGCCTTGCTCTTTCGCTTCCTTGATAGCAAAAGCGATTTCATGACGAATTTTCATCCTGCGTTCATCCAACTCGGCATTCAATTTTTTCAAACCCTCCTCGGTAAAAATTCTCGACATGGTATTACATTCATTTTATTTATCAAACAAAATCTTCTTTCCTAAGGGAGAGAAGATACTACAAAGTTCATCCATAGTACCAAAAATGGAACAAATGTCAATACCCTCTGCCTCTTCAAAGAATAATGCTCATTTCAGCCATTTAAACGGTGTAATCACTGATCAATTCCCTCTCCTCTATTCATCATTTTTGAGAAATATCCGCTTGAGAGAAATACCAATCATAAACATCCCGCGTGACAGGCACCGCATTGTATCCTTCTACCCCCTGCCCTTCTACGAGGACGATCATAGCCAAACTGGGGTTCTCAAAAGGTGCGAAAGAAACGAACCAACCGTGCGTCTTGTTGTTATTGCCGAATTGCGCCGTACCTGTTTTTCCAGCGACTGCTACCGAAAGGGTTTTCAAAGATTGCGCTGTCCCTTCTGTCACTGTCTCTCTCATCCCTTCGCGTACGATACGGAGAATATCTTCACTGATGAAATCCTTCCTCAGAATTTCCGCGGGAACCTTCGTCACCACTCCGCTTGCAGAACGTATTTGAGAAACAACCTTCGGCACATACAGCGTACCTCTATTGGCGATAGCCGAAACGGAATTGAGTATCTGGAGCGGTGTCGCTGTCACGAATCCTTGCCCGATGGCCGCATGATAATCATCGCCGATATACCAACGCTCTCCGATGATCTCTTTCTTCCACTGTGGATCTGGGATAAAACCATCAGCTTCTCCCGGCATATCGATATTCGTCTTGCTTCCATACCCGAAAAGATTCTCATATTTCTTCATACGCTCCATACCGAGTCCCGTGATACCGCCATAACCGCCACCGATCGTATAAAAGAAAATGTCATTGCTCTGTGCGATCGCTTGACGGATAGTGCTCGGCTCGTGAATCGTCCAATCGCGAAAACTGAAATTGCCGATCCGAAGCACACCACCAGAACCATTGATGATGGTAGAGGGAGTGATGACACCCTCTGCAAGTGCTGCACAAGCGAGAACCGGTTTGATCGTCGATCCCGGAGGATATTCACCAGAGATGGCACGATTGAAAAGAGGAAGCGACGGATCATCGATGAGAGATTGATACTCCTTCGAGGAAATTCCTGTGGCAAAAAGATTGTTATCAAAGCTCGGCAGACTGACTATGGCGCGTACGGCTCCATTCCTCGGATCTATCGCTATCGCTGCCGCTTGCTTCAGATTCTCTTTCTCCAGAAGTGTTTGCAAACTATCGGAAATCTTTTTTTGCAGATCGGCATCGATATTGAGTATCAGATCACTCCCAGGGACAGGGACTACAATACCGAGCTCTTTCTTCACATGCCCCAAAGAATCCACTTCTGCTTGTTGGAAACCATGTGTCCCTCGGAGCGATGATTCATAGCTTTTCTCTATTCCCTGTTTGCCGATGGAATCAGTCAACAGGTACTCCGGATGCGAAACAAGTTCCTCCTTGCGAATTTTCCCTTCATACCCGAGAAGATGAGAAAATATGAGGCTATCCGTATAATGACGCTGTGTCGTCTTGTAGAGACTCACTCCCGGTAACTCTCGACTTCTGCTCAAAAAGAGAAGCGTTTCTTCTTGGCTCACCTGCGCCTTGAGGAGGATGGGCTGGAGCGAACGCTGATCCATCTTCTGGAAAATCTCATCGAGTACTCCCCCGTCCAATGAAAAAGTAGAGATGAGAAGGCGTGCTATTTCATCTTGCTTTTCTTTCTCTTTCGGAATGTCGATCGGCACGATAATCGCATCCATACTCGGTGTATTGGACACCAGTTGTTTGCCAAAGCGATCATAGATGATACCGCGCGGAGCCGGAATAACGATGGCACGGAGACTGTTCCGTTCAGCTATTTCCTGATATTCTGCTCCCTTGAAAATATTCAGATAGATGACACGTGAGAAAAGTATGCAGAATATCCCAATCATAAACCACCAGAAGAGGTTCGTGAAGAAACGATTGAGTGGCCACTCAATCTTGTCAGCACCATTTTCGGTCATCGTCAACACGGCATCATCGATTTCCATACCGCGTCGCTCCAACTTGTATTTATTTTTCTTGACAAAAAGTGGCATCGCAAGTGGTGTTCAGGTAAATTATTTCATCTGGAGAGTCTCTCCTTGGACGATAAAGTCCATATACTTCTCAAACCATCTGATGAGGAAGTACACACAAATGAAGAGCGGAATACAAAGAAGCATCGAGAAAAAAACATCTCGGAAAGGTACAAGAAAGGAAAGCGTGGCGACTATCTCCTTGGTCCACAGGAATGGATTTCCTTGAGAGAAAATGAATTCAAAAAACGTAAATCCCAAAACACCGAGAGAGGAAAGCAAGGCATACAGAGCCATATTGATACCGCGGTATTCGAGCAGGAGCCGACGAGAAAGAAAACTCATCATATAGACGAGGAGTACGGCGTACAAGGTAAGTATCCCCTGTGATTCAGGGGAAACGATATCGAAAAAAGCTGTGAGCGGGATGGTCATAAAGAGTACGCGCGGAAAACTGACAAGAAGCGCCCACGCTACGATCGAGTCAATAAGAACGATCGGAGCAGAAATCCATGGGAACAGAATATCGAGGAAAGAAAATTCGAAAAAAACGAGCACAAAAATAAAAAGTAGCCGCAAAAAAAATATTTTCATATCTAAAGGGTGTTTTGTATGACGAAGACATAACGGATACGATCGAACCGTACCGGAGAGACGATAGTCGCTTGTTGGAAAAGTCGATCACTCGATAAATGGATATTCTGCAAGGTTCCGATGAGCAACCCTTTTGGCACATCACCACCAAGCCCTGATGTCACGACCGAATCTCCGACTTTGAGCGTATCTGTCTGAAGCACCATATCGAAAAGAAGTCCCAGACCATATTCCCCTTTGACGATTCCGGTCGCTTCCGTATCAAGAGCCGTACCACTTATAAGACTCTCTGGATTGGAAAGAAGCATCACCCGAGCCGTCGTGGGAAAGACTTCTGCTATTTTCCCGATGAGTACACCCTTGTCCACGATCACTGACATCCCCTTCTTCACCCCCCCAAATGATCCCTGATTGATAGAAATCCAATTCCCCAGACCGGATACATCCCGACCGATAATAGCAGCCGATGTGAGCGTGAAAGCATCCCTCGGCAATAAGCCTATCTCTCTCCGGAGTTCCTCATTCTCCCTGCTCACATCGAAAAACCGAGCGTTTTCGACGAGCAAACGCAACCGTTCTTTCTCCAATCGCTCATTGTCACTCTTGATTTCACCGATAGATGTGAAGAAGTGGTAGATATCGCTCAATTCAAACGCCACCACGGAGAAAATTTTCTGAAACGGAGACGTCACCGTCATCACAACCGTACGTACAGGCGCGAGTATCCATACCGGACCGAACGAGAGAACGATCCACAACACGAAAAAAACGATAAGCGCTCGGAAAAATTTTGTCTGGATGAATTTTCTTCGCACAGCCATAAATGGAACAATCTAATGAATTATCCAAGCGGTCTGTTGATTTCTTCTCCGATGAGGACTTCTTTCAAGTGTTCCATATCATCAAGAACGATACCGGTACCACGGACGACAGCCGTGAGAGGATCCTCCATCAAACGGACAGGGATACTCGTCTGATTGGCGATCAATTTATCCAAACCTCTAATAAGACTTCCTCCTCCAGCCAGGATGATGCCTCTGTGCATAATATCTGCCAAAAGTTCCGGCGGAGTTTCTTCCACGATCGTTTTGACACTATTGACGATGATACGTGTCGATCGCGAGAGTGCTTCACGGATATGTTCATCCGTGACGATGACTTCTTTGGGTAGACCAGAAACGAGATCACGTCCACGCAAAGGAAATGTCAATCGTTCGCGCTGAGGATACGCGCTTCCAATGGCGATTTTCGCTTCTTCAGCTGTCCGCTCACCGATCGAAATATTGAATTCATCACGACTATATCTGACGATGTCTTCATTCATCTCATCCCCTGCTATACGCAGACTCCGTGAAAGGACGACACCTCCCAATGAGATGACAGCAATTTCCGTTGTACCACCGCCGATATCCACAACCATATTGCCCGTCGCATCGATGACCGGCAATCGCGCACCGATAGCAGCCGCCATCGGTTCATCGATGAGGAACACCTGACGCGCACCGGCGTTGAGCGTCGCTTCGATCACCGCGCGCTTCTCCACTTCGGTAACACCGGACGGGATACCGATCAACACCCGCGGACGACGAAGGAAAGAAAAATTATCTTTGGTTACTTTGTTGATGAAATAACGGAGCATCTGCTGTGTCACTTCGAAATCGCTCACCACGCCATCGACGAGCGGTCGTGTCGCTATGATATGGCCGGGAGTCTTGCCGACCATTTTTTTGGCCTCGCGTCCGATAGCCAAAATCTGACCTGTCCGTTGATTGACGGCCACGACAGAAGGCTCATTGATGACGATGCCTTTGCCACGTACGTAGACGAGGATGTTGGCCGTACCGAGATCGATACCGATATCTTGGGTCAAATTCCCGAAAAACCGCCCAATGATGCCTTTTTGAAGACTTTTAACAAAACGCTCAAATTGTGACATAGGAGAAAAAACAAACAAAAAACAGGACATCCTTCATTTTATCCTATTTCTTCGAAATACTCCAGTACAAAGAATACATTAAGAATCCTTATTTCTTATCTTCAGTAACGATACGCAGGCCAAGTTCAGCGATTTGTTTCGTGAATCCTGAAGAAGGAGCATTCATCATCAGATCACGCCCTTCACCTGTCTTCGGAAAAGCAATCACCTCACGGATATTCGGCTCATTCTGAAGCAACATAACGACACGATCAATACCGGGAGCGAACCCTCCGTGAGGAGGAGCACCGAATGTGAAAGCTTCGAGCATATGCCCGAACTTTTCTTTCTGTTCCTCTTCGGAAATATTGAGCAATTTGAAAACTTGTTTTTGTATCTCTTCTTTATGAATACGGATACTACCCGAACTCAATTCATACCCATTGAGCACGAGATCATACGAATTCGCTCGGATGTTAAACAGATCTTCTCCTCGCATAAATTTCTCGACATCTTCTTCTTTGATAGAACAAAATGGATGATGCGCAGCCTGAATAGTATCATCATCCATCTTCTCAAACATCGGAAAATCCACCACCCACGCAAAAGCCAGTTCATTCGGATCGTTCTTGTCTTTCCGCATATCCGGTTTATCACTGCCGTATTTTTCCATCGACTCTTTGTAGGTGATGCGTGGAAACGGTGTCTGTGAGATCTGCTTGTCCGGAAACAATTTTTGTACTATCTCAAAAAACATCTTCTCGGTGAACTGCAATATATCTTCCTGCACCACAAAAGACATCTCATAATCGAGCTGTGTGAATTCCGGTTGACGATCCCCTCGCAAATCCTCATCACGCATACAACGAGCAATCTGAAAATATTTTTCAAATCCAGCCACCATACACAACTGTTTGTATTGCTGTGGCGATTGTGGCAATGCGTAAAATTTTCCTTTCTCTAAACGAGATGGCACGAGATATTCTCGCGATCCTTCCGGCGTACCCTTCATCAGCATCGGCGTTTCAATCTCTACGAAATTCTCACGATGCATATATTCGCGGAAGAATGTAATCACCTTGTCTCTCGTGCGTATATTCTTCTGCATACGCGTGCGACGCAAATCGAGATAGCGGTATTTGAGACGGAGTTCTTCGCCAATTTCTTTTCCGTCAGACGAAATATCAAATGGTGGTGTTTGCGCTTCATTCAAAACCGTGATAGAAAGTACTTCTATTTCGATAGCGCCGTTTGGTTGCTCAGTATTGATGAGTTTTTCCGGACGAAGGTTCACATTACCCATCACCTCTACCACCCACTCGGAACGGAGAGACTGTGCGACCACTGTGGCCTCAGGATGGTTCGGGAGTACCACCATCTGCACTTTACCACTCATATCACGCAAATCGAGAAATACGAGCTTACCATGATCCCGTCTCACGTCTATCCAGCCGGCAAGTTTCACCGCCTCACCGATGTGTTTCGGCGTTTCGGATATCAGAATGCGTTTCAATTCTTTCGCTGCTTCCATATTTGTAGTAACAATGGCTTAGATACTCACCCAGCATAGCAAAAAGGCTCTCCAAAAACAAGTTTGAGTATCTTTCTACTCGATAAACCTATCCGTTTGTTGTTGCCAGAAGCTGGCGTATTGCCCTTGCTTGGCAAGAAGTTCTTTGTGTGAGCCGTGTTCTACGATAGTCCCATCTTCGATAACGACAATTCTATCCATCTTCTGCACCGTGCTCAAACGATGCGCTACCACGAGCGTCGTCTTGTTCTTCATTAGTAAATCGAGGGCTTCACGAATAGACCGTTCACTCTCTGAATCAAGGGCGCTCGTCGCCTCATCAAGCACGAGAATCGGAGCATTTTTCAAAATTGCTCAGGCGATGGCGACACGCTGACGTTCACCACCGGAGAGTTTCACTCCACGTTCCCCAACGAGAGTGTCATATTTGAGAGGTGTCCGTATAATAAAATCATGAGCGCGTGCTTGTTTCGCCACGGCAATGATTTCTTCTTCTGTCGCCAACGGATTCCCATAAGCGATGTTTTCTCGCAGTGTTCGATGAAAGAGCCCTGGTTCCTGAGGAACATAAGAGATATTGGAACGTAAATCGTCTTGAGTGATTTCCCTGATATCCTGACCATCTATGGAGATCGTACCACCGGTCACATCCATAAAACGCAAAAGAAGCTTGGCGATAGTGGTTTTGCCAGCGCCTGAATGTCCGACAATACCGATTTTTTCCCCAGGTTTGATGAACATCGAAAAATTTCGAAAGACAGCATCTCCCTTGTTATATAAGAAATCGACATTTTCAACTGGACACAGGACGCTCTTGAAAAGGGGTATTCGTGGCAGGAAATAGCCGATAATGCAGTTCAACAGGGAATAGGAACAGAAACAGGAAGTTATCTAGACCAGTTATTGAATAACGCTAATAAACAAAATCAATTTGCACGATAATGGCTCTTATACCGATTGACCAGTATAAAAATACTGCACCAAAACAACAAACATTCGGAAGATTAAAACCACTCGTAGCCAAACCAGCTCGGATAGTTAAGTCTGTTCAAAGACCAGATATAAAACAA
>PFVP01000052.1 GCA_002790675.1 Candidatus Moranbacteria bacterium CG_4_9_14_3_um_filter_45_14
ATCTTATTTCTTCCAATCCTTGATTATCACCCCGCCGCGGACACGCTTCACCACTACTTTCTGCTTCTCCCGCCAGCCCAATTCCCGGACGAGCTCGATAGGCAAGGTCAATCCGATGGACTTCCCACCCAATTTCGTCAGCTTCCTGGTGTTTTTATCGACTACTGCCCTCTTTTTCATATGCGTAATTAGTTACGTAACTCGTTATATACCTATCCCCTATTCTACCTCGTTCAAACCTGCCGCGCAAACGAAAAACACTCCCCTGAACGGAGAGTGTCAGCGTCTAATGGATATTTCCCTCTTTTATCGTTCCAATACCAAGAACTTGTAGTCGGATTTCCAGTGCTCATTCTTACCGAGAGTCAGATCTATATAAAACGTGAGGAAATCACCGCTCTTGGTCCACGTACTCGCGAGCCAACTTTTCCCAGCCGTTTTTCCAGCCGTTTCAGTCGTTGTATCGTATGTGGCACAAAAACCTTTTTCACTCTGATCTGTCTGGGCGTCACGACACTTGTTCAAATCGAAAACTATCGTGGCAAGTTGTCCTCCTTGTTTGTTATAAACGACCATCGAATCCTCGGAGCGGAGAGCGCACCTGATCGGCTGATCCGCGAACACATATTCTTTAATCGGGTCATACGCCATATGCGAATCGAGTGAACATTCCGTGGCGGTTGCAGCCTTAGCCAAGAAAACAGCTCCAAACCCGTATGTAATATTCTTGTACATATTCGGGTCAGCGAAATTTTCTTGCGACTGCTCCATATTCGTCGCTACGATTTGATTTGTTGCTCTCGGCGTTGCGACAGGTGTAATCACCTCGATGCTCCTCTTCCCGATGAAAAGAAAAATGATGGCGACTCCAAGCAACGAAACAAAAATGATGGCGATCCTCTCGAGACGAATTTCAGTATTCATATTTTTTGTGTAGATTTTTTTTAAGGACTCCTTCTCTTCCTCCCCCTTTTTGATAGTATACCATATTTCGTAAAAAATAAACAAACCCCGCCTCTCAACAAAAGAGACGGGGTAAGAGTAAGGCACATGTTCACCCCAGTCACATATTCAACAAGGATGTTCGATTTCTTCAGATACGAGCCGGAAGGCGGCTACGCCTTAAGACTGACACAAAAATTCATTTTCCTTAAATATGTGACTGGGCAGGGCTTCCTATGTTCTCGGTTGTTCTGGTTCACGATAACCGGTACCAGCTGGAATAAGACGTCCGATAATGACGTTTTCCTTAAGACCACGCAAGCGATCTTCTTTCCCGGCTACGGCAGCGTTGATAAGGACACGAGCAGTTTCCATAAATGACGCAGCAGAGAGGAACGATTCTGTCGAAAGCGCCACTTTGGTAATGCCAAGAACCATAGAGTCTCCGATCGCTTCATGACCATTTGAAGCGAGAACCGCCTCATTGGCTTCGAGAAACTGATCTTTCTCGACAATATCGCCAGGCAGAAGAGGAGCATCGCCAGGATCCGTCACGCGGATACGTGACATCATCTGACGGATGATCACTTCGATATGTTTGTCATTGATGGCTTCACCTTGGGCAGCATAAATCTCTTCGATCTCACGGATGATATAACGATGGACGGCTTCTTGTCCCATCACCGTGAAAAGCTTGTGCAGATCGAGGTGCCCATCAGAAAGTATCGCGCCGACACCGACGAGATCGCCTTCTTTGACACGCAAGGCTACGTTGGTAGGCGCTTGATATTCATACATCTTCTTATCATTCCCTTCAACAGTAATCTTCACTACTTTGGCATTATCTTTCACAATCATTTTCACTTGTCCATCGGCTTCGCACAAAATAGATTCTGTCTTTGGAACGCGTGCTTCGAAAATTTCTTCGACGCGTGGAAGACCCTGCGTGATATCGGACCCGACGACACCACCGACGTGGAACGTACGCATCGTCAACTGTGTTCCCGGCTCACCGATAGCCTGAGCGGCCACCACACCGACGGATGCGCCGAGCTTCACAAGTTCGCTCCGACCGAGATCGACACCATAACACAGACGACAGACACCGCGACGGGATTTACACGTGACCAGACTGCGAATCTTTACTTTGACGATATTTCTGTTTTCGATGCTCTTCGCCTGTTCTTTGTTAATGAGCGTCCCTTTCTTCACGATGACCTCTTTGGTCTCCGGATCTTTGAGATTCTCTATCACGACACGACCTTCGATACGGGCAGCATAACTATACCCGATAGCATCCGAGTCTTCACGATAGAGATAGACACCTTCCGTATCTTTGCAGTCCTCTTCTCGTACGATGATGTCTTGAGACACATCCACGAGACGACGCGTCAGGTAACCGGCAGAAGCGGTACGGAGTGCGGTATCAGCCATACCTTTTCGAGCGCCGTGAGTCGAGATGAAATATTCAAGAACGTTCAGGCCTTCTTTGAACGAACTCTTGACCGGAAGTTCGATCGTTTCTCCTGTCGGGCCGGCGGTTAGACCTTTCATACCTGTCATCTGCACCACGACTGATTCGGAACCACGAGCCTTGGAATACACCATCGCATAGACTGGGCCTTCCTTATCGAGCGAACTGCGTACAACATCAGCAATCTTGTTCTTGGTTTCGTTCCATATTTCGATCACACGGTTGCGACGCTCTTCATTGGTGAGAAGGCCGGCATTGTACTGATTCTTCACTTCTGCGATATGTACTTCAGCCTCAGCCATAAGTACAGTCTTTTCTTTCGGTACAATCAAATCATCCATTCCCCAACTGATACCGGATCCGGATGCCGCGAGGAATGCCAGATCCTTCATATTATCAGCGAATTTGGAAGCTTCCTCCTGACCGAGTGTCTCGATGATATGAGACATAATGATCTTCAGATCTTTCTTAATCAGTTCTTCATTCAAGAATTGCAGACTTTTCGGAAGAATATCATTGAAAAGAATCCTACCGACAGATGTTTCTATGAGCTTGCCCTCCCAGAGCAATTTCACGGCGACATTCACAGCGACAATATTATTCTGGTAAGCGAGAATGGCCTCATCCATCGATCCGAATGCTTTGCCCTGGCCTTTACCTTCTGCTTTTATATGAGTGAGATAATAGACACCAAGTACCATATCGAGTGTAGCGGTGACAATCGGCTCTCCGGATGCAGGTTTCAAGAGATTTTTCGATGACAGCATAATCGTCGCGCTTTCCTCTCGAGCTTGATCAGTGAGCGGTACATGAACCGCCATCTGGTCGCCATCGAAGTCAGCATTAAACGCGGCACACACCATCGGATGCAAACGGATAGCTTTTCCTTCAATCAGTACTGGCTGGAATGCCTGGATAGAGAGACGATGGAGTGTCGGTGCGCGGTTCAAAAGCACATAGTGGTATTCGATGATTTCATCGAGGATTTCATACGCCTCCTCTGTTTCTGCGTCTACCATACGGCCGGCAGTACGGACATTGTGCGCCAATTCTTTCTCGATCAACTTATTGATGATGAATGGTTTGAAAAGTTCCAAAGCCATTTTCTTCGGCAAACCGCACTGATGGAGTTTCAATTTCGGTCCAACGACGATGACGGAACGTCCGGAATAATCCACACGTTTTCCGAGCAAGTTCTGACGGAAACGACCCTGTTTGCCTTTCAAGGCGTCTGCCAAAGAACGGAGGGCCCTTCTCTGTCCGGTCGAAGCGGCAGCCGATGCCTGTCCGCGACGAGCGCTGTTATCGAAAAGAGCATCGACAGCTTCCTGCAACATTCTTTTTTCATTTCGAGTGATGACTTCCGGAGCACCGATAGCCATCAATTTCTTCAGACGATTGTTACGGTTGATAATACGGCGATACAGATCGTTCAGATCAGACGTCGCGAAACGTCCGCCATCGAGGGCTACCATCGGACGCAGATCCGGAGGGATGACAGGGATAATAGTCGGTAACATCCATTCGAACTGAAGGTGTGCTTTTCCGAAACCCTGATACACCTTCAAACGCTGGAGCAATTTCTTCTGATCGACAGATTCATTGGCTGACAATTCCGCTTTCAGAGCTTTCAACTGTTTTTTGAAGTCGATTTTTCCCAAGATCTTTCGGACGGCTTCCGCACCGATACCTGCCGTGAAAATCTGTCCGAAGCGACTCGAGAGGTTGAAATAATCCACCTCTGAAAGAATCTGATATGGACGGAGGTTACGCATTTCTTCTTTCGTGGCACGATATTGTTCTTTCAATTCGTCGATAGATTTTTCGTACACTTTCGTTTCCTTGCCACTCCCTTTCAATTCCTTCTGCTTGTTCTTGTATTCTTTCTCCAGCTGTTCGATGGATTGGGCTTTCAAACTTTCATTCACTTCCATAATGATGTAGGAAGAAAAATAGATGACGCGTTCGAGCTCCTGTGGAGAGATACCCAAGACAAGACCAATCTTTGAAGGAACACCGCGCAAAAACCAGATATGAGATACTGGCGTCGCGAGTTTGATATGACCCATACGTTCACGTCGTACGATGGAACGTGTCACTTCGACACCGCACTTATCACAGACAATACCGTTATACCGAATTCTTTTATATTTCCCACAATAACATTCCCAGTCCTTGGCAGGGCCGAAAATCTTCTCACAGAACAAACCATCCGGTTCATAACGCTGAGTACGGTAGTTGATTGTTTCCGGCTTGGTGACCTCACCGTGCGACCACTCGAGAATCTGATCCGGGCTCGCGAGTGTCAGACGGACACTTTCGAAATCACTGACTTTCGTAATATTTTCCATAATTTTGAACGTTGACGTTGATTGGATAATGATAGAAGAAAGCGGAGGCTAGACGGTATCGACGATGACTTCCGGAGAAGCATCATCAGATTCTGTTTTCACTCCTTTGAGTTCGACGTTGAGACAGAGACCCTTCAATTCATTGATGAGCACGTGAAAGGAAGCTGGAAGATTCGGACTCTTGATCGGTTCGCCTTTGATGATCGACTCGTAACCCTTGGAACGGCCCAATACATCATCGGACTTGATAGTCAACATTTCTTGGAGCGTGTATGCGGCGCCATATCCTTCGAGTGCCCATACTTCCATTTCACCAAAACGCTGTCCACCGAATTGCGCCTTGCCACCGAGTGGCTGTTGGGTGATGAGGGAGTACGGCCCGATGCTTCGCATATGGAGTTTGTCTTCAATCAAATGGTTCAGTTTCATTATATACATCACGCCCACGGTTGATTCATTGTCAAATGGCTGACCTGTTTTACCATCAGTCAATCTGATTTTTCCATTTTCTGGGAGACCAGCAGCTTTCAATTCCTTCTTGATGTCTCCTTCCGATACGCCATCGAGAGCCATACTGGCTACCTTGTATCCCAATGTTTTTGCAGCCCATCCGAGATGGGTTTCGAGGATCTGACCGATGTTCATACGAGAAACCACGCCGAGAGCGTTCAACACGATATCGACCGGGGTTCCATCGGGCAGATACGGCATATCTTCCGCGGCAGCGATATAGGAAATAACACCTTTGTTTCCGTGTCGTCCGGCGAGTTTGTCCCCAACAGAAATCTTACGTAGTTGAGCTACCGATACTTGGATCTGCTGGAACACACCCATCGGAAGTTTGTCACCGCGTTCACGTGAGAAAATTTTTACATTCACGATCTTGCCGTGCTCACCGTGTGGGAGATACAGAGAAGAATCCTTCACGTCACGGGATTTTTCACCGAAAATGACACGGAGTAATCTCTCTTCAGCAGTGAGATCGCCTTCGCCTTTCGGCGTGATTTTTCCGATGATGATGTCACCGGAAGAAATTTCTGCGCCGATACGGATGATACCATTCTCATCGAGATTCTTCAGACGATCTTCGCCGATATTCGGAATATCCCGCGTCACAACTTCAGGCCCGAGCTTGGTATCACGGACGTCAATGGAAAAGTCTTCGATATGAATAGAACTCCACCGGTCACCCTGCACGACACGTTCGGAAACGATGATAGCATCTTCATAATTGTAACCGTTCCACGGTACGAATGCGACGACCATATTCTGACCCAAAGCGAGCTCTCCGTGGTCCGTCGATGCGCCATCAGCGAGCATTTCACCCTTCTCTACTTTCTGACCTTTCTTTACACGAGGAATCTGGTTCATACTCGTGAACGCGTTGGATTTTTCGAAACTTTGCAGGATATATTCCACATCGATGTGCTCTTTCTTAGCACCAGCTGGAGCCTTGGAACGCACGATAATATGTCCGGCATCAACAGCGATCACTTCACCTGATTGCTGTGCGAGCACCACCTGTCCGGAATCACGAGCAGCTTTGTCTTCGATACCGGTACCGACGATCGGGGCTTCCGGTACGACACAAGACACTGCCTGACGCTGCATATTCGAACCCATAAGCGCACGGTTGGCATCATCATGTTCGACAAAAGGGATGAGTGCCGTCGCGATGGAAATACACTGTTTCACGGAGACATCCATAAAATCCACTACTTCCGCCTCGATCGTTTCCGGATGACCTTTCACGCGAGCCTCTACCATTTCTTGGACAATGTTGTGATATTCATCGATTTCCACACCGGCGTGCGCGATGGTTTTCTTATCTTCCACGATGGCATTCAGGTATTCAATACCCAAGGTAACGAACGGTTTTACCTTCACCATTCCACCTTTCTTTTTTTCCGCCACTTTCTCAGCCATTTCTTCCGTCAACATCTCGCCTGCTTTCGCAACCGATGAGATATCTTCGACGAGTATACGATTGACGAGCTCTTCTTTCTTGGCAGACACCTCTTTCTTCACAATCAAGTATGGTGTTTCGAGGAAACCGTATTCATTCACACGAGCATAACTGGCGAGATGACCCACCAATCCGATGTTCGGTCCTTCTGGAGTTTCGATCGGACAAATACGTCCATAATGAGAATGGTGCACATCGCGTACTTCGAAACCGGCGCGTTCACGAGTGAGACCACCAGGTCCCATAGCGGACAAACGACGCTTGTGTTCGAGCTCAGCCAGCGGGTTCACCTGATCCATAAACTGTGAGAGCTGTGAACTCGAGAAGAATTCTTTGACAGCGGCCGCCACTGGACGAGGGTTGATCAGTTGTCCGGGAACAACCGTTTCTGGATCACAAGTACTCATCCGATCCTTGATATTACGCACCATACGATACATACCGACACGCAGTTTGTTCTGGATGAGTTCTCCAACAGCACGCACACGACGGTTGCCGAGATGGTCGATGTCATCAGGATGCGCTTCCAGATCATTATTGAGACGCATTATTTCCTTGACGATCAAAACGAGATCATCGATATTCAAAATGCGATTTTCTTCCGTGTCCTCCCGTTCGACAGACAGTCTCTGGTTCAAACGATAACGACCGACAGCGCCGAAATCATAGCGTTCGAAATTGAAAAACATCGCGTTAATCATCTGCCTGGCATTTTCTTCGGTCGCGAGATCGCCTGGACGCAAACGCTTGTACACTTCACGATAGGCTTCTCCCTGATTCTTGGATGGATCTTTGAGGAACGTCGCATCGATATATTTGATTTCTGACTCTTCCGCAAACTCAGAGCGGATACGCTTCTCATCAAAGCCGAAAGCTTTGAACAATCCGGTAATCGGCAATTTTCGTTTACGATCTATCTTGACGGAAATCACACCGTCAAGATCAGTCTCTATTTCGAGCCAAGCTCCACGATTCGGGATGATTTTGGCTCCGAACAGCTTCTTCCCCTTCTGATAATCCATCGTAAAAAACACACCCGGAGAGCGGATCAATTGGCTGACGACGACACGTTCGACACCATTGATGATGAATGTTCCACGCTCGGTCATAATCGGGAATTCTCCCAAATAGATTTCTTGTTCCT
The DNA here is from genome assembly GCA_002790675.1 of Candidatus Moranbacteria bacterium CG_4_9_14_3_um_filter_45_14. Lineage (GTDB taxonomy): Bacteria > Patescibacteriota > Minisyncoccia > Moranbacterales > UBA1568 > UBA1568. The sequence continues at coordinate 7,878 of PFVP01000052.1, forward strand.
TCACTTCGCCCGTCTGCTTCATCAAAAGCACGGCTTTGGCACGGAGTGGCGCTTCATAGGAGATATTCTTGTTCTTGGCAACGAGAGGATTGTATTTCGGCTCATCGAGATAGTAATCCTGTATGGTGAGCTCCAAATCTTTGCTCGTAAAATCCGTAATAGGGTTGATCTCAGAAAAAAGTTCCTTCAATCCCTTCTCCCAGAACCATCTATATGAATCTGTCTGAACCTCGATCAAGTCCGGCAGAGAAACCGTGATACGATTATTGAAAAACCGACGTTTCGAAAGAGAAGATTCTTTGCTGAAAGAATCTTTCACACGCAATGCTTTCTCTTTGGTGAACATAAAAACGCACTCACGTGGACACTCCTTGTTTCAAAAGGGAAATTGAAACAAGTAGGACAAATGAGATTATGGGATAAAACTATTTTATTGTGGATTGGGCACTTGTCCTTTCCATTGTGTTGGAGAATGTTAGCTTTTTCGATTAAGCAACCATCCCAACTCGGTCTCGCCATCCAGACCTTTCACCCACAGGCGATACGAGACAGAAAAGTTCTAGAATCTGTTCAAAAAATCCTCATACTCTAAAAGATTCTCTGAACAGACTCTGTATTCATTACAAGATGAATACACTTGATAATACCAGTCTTCTTTTTCATTGTCAAGCAAAACCAAAAAATGGCTCCAGAAAGCCTTTGTACTACAAAATATATCCTTTGTTTTTCGGACGCATCAAAATATTTTTTGCTTGTTTTTCTGAAAAGTTCAGTACTAGCAAGTCAGTCTTGAACTCATCCCCCAAAATGGGGGATCGCACCGAAAGTATACCCCATGAGATGAAATTCGTAAAGTCCATCATTCTACGAATAATGCTAAAAATTGGAAAATTTCTAAAGTTTCTAAAGAAACTTATCTCACGAGGCAAGCACCCTTTCACAAAGCCTCAACATATTTAAACTTCTTTTCTTTGTACAGCGAATGCGTATACTTTCTTAACTGTTTCCGCAATACGTATCGATGTATAGTTTTCCGGAATTTCAGAATCTATCACAAAATCACTTACTGCTTCCGGCTTCAAATTATTTTTTTTGAGTAGCGTTGCGATCCCCTGAAACAATCTCCGTCCCATATCCCGCCCCTCTTGCCATTCTACTTTCCCCATAACCAAATCCTCCTTCAATAAAGAAAGTCCGCTTTTTTCTTTTTCAATCTTGAGATGAAAAATATATGACATAATAAAATTACTGTAACCTTTTCCAATCGAAATTCCAAGGATCGGTTTTGCGGTCAGGGGCGATGTCACTGTGGCCCACGACAGATTTGATGGGATATTTTTTCTTGAGCGATGCAATGAGATTATTCACCGCCCCATACTGTGCGTTCGTGAACTGCCCGGTTTCGGTATTCATCATCTCGATGCCAATAGAAAAATCATTCACATTCTTCCGATTGTCCGGCATCTTGCTCACCCCGGCATGATAGGCGATATTCTTGTCTTCTACCAGGCGATAGATATTCCCCTTCCGGTCTATCAGATAGTGTGCAGAGACACCATAATCCGTATATTCTTTGATGACACCACTTACTGAATATGGATCCGAACCATTCAAATCATACGAGGAATGAAGCACGATCGTATCAATAGTACGCGACTTCGATGGTACAGAAAAACCAGTACTCATCAGCCGATTAATAATACCCGGTTGCTCAATATCCGATTCGACTTTCTTCATTTCAACGCTCGGAGTCGGAGCCGAAGTAGGATCATCCGCACTTTTCATCGTCTCCGTAGCCTTTTGTTCTACGAGATTTTTCACATCCTCTGATTGTTTCTTCGCCTCTTCATAACGCGAAAGTTCTTGTGTGATATCGGGCAACACCGTATCATTGGTCAATGATATCCGCGAACTCGATGAACCAAAAAAGAAATACCCTGCTCCGAGTATCATAAGAAGCACTGTAACCAGTAGTCCGATGAGTCCCATATATACAGTATACACCCTGTATGATTTCATAAAAGGAAACAAATTCTTTCGCTATCGAAGGTGTTGTTCGCAAGCAACCTTTCCGAGAACCAGTTGTTTTCCCAGCGAGAAAACCTCTTACATGAATTTTTTTCGATCCGTCGGGGCGACAGCACCGTGCTCGAAAAAACTTCAAGCTTCTCGGCAAGATTCTTGCGAACAACACCATCAGCCTACTTTCGCGCACTCGCTCTGTTCAAAACAAAAAACCCGCCTCATTGGCGGGTTTCGTAATGAATCTCAATACACTATTTCTTCTTTCCTTTCTTTGCAATGCTTTTTCCACTCTTCATCAAGAGAGCAACGGCTGTCCCAAGAGCCACTCCGATACCCGCTACGATAGCGGCGGCCTTCTCTGGATTCTTCTTAGCAAAACTCTCTGCTGTTCTATATGTATCTTCGAGATGTTTCTTCGCCTTTGCCAATTCTTTTTCGACCAAAACTTGTGTCTTGTCCATCTGTGTCATCACTTTTTCTTTCACGACCTCTGCTACTCCCGCTACGTTTGATTGTTTCTTCGCCATACTCTTTTTGATTAAATTATTTTATTATTTACGATCGAGCGCATACACACCAAAAACGATGATGAGAATGAATATCCCCATAATAGCCTCGCCTGACCCGGGAATGTGATACACTGCGCTCAAAAGCTGAGCAAACCCGATCAGGAGGAATATGATGCCGACAAAACCGAAACAAATGAGGAATACTTGTTGTGTCAGCTTCTGCGTGAATCGTTGTATCGACTGCTCCACACTCGTGAGTGCTCCATCGATGAGAGATTGTACGCTCCGAACGACGCCATCCATAAGCAACCCGGTGAGACTGCCCTCTGCTGTTTCTTTTTTTGTATGCGTCGTTTTTTTCTCTGGCATATTTTTTTCTTCTTCTCCATACTAGCACAAAAAAGGACAGACGAAAACCCTACATTTTCCCTTAAGACGTAATTTCTTCTATTTGATTCAATAGCCGAAAGAATTTTTTGTTG
>PFVP01000057.1 GCA_002790675.1 Candidatus Moranbacteria bacterium CG_4_9_14_3_um_filter_45_14
ATCGTACAGCAGGCTTTTTTCTTTTGTTAATATGCGATAATCACGAACTCTCCTTTGATTTTTTCTCTGTGCTCAGTGAAATATGTCTTCACTTCCCCGACTGTTCCACGAACGACTTCTTCAAATATTTTGGTAAGCTCACGTCCGAGTACTACCTTTGTTTCTGGATCAAAACTCCCGAGAAGTTCGAGATTCTTCAAGACGCGGTGCGGAGATTCATAATACACCACCGGATATTCAGATGAAACAACTTTTTTGAAAAATGTTTCACGCCCTTTCTTGTGTGGTGGAAAACCCAGAAACATAAATTCTCGCATATTAATCCCTGCAACAGACACGATGGCTCCGAGAGCATTGGCACCAGGAATGGGTACCACTCTCATCCCGGCGAACACTGCCATCTCTACCAAAACATTGCCCGGATCGGATATCCCCGGCGTGCCCGCATCAGTCACGAGCGCCATACTCTCTCCTGCCACCATCCGTTCGATAAGTTTCTGCGCCTTGTCGTTTTCCGTGTGTTCGTGAAACGATATGAGTGGTTTCTTGATTTCGAAATGACGCAGGAGGTTGCCTGTCACGCGCGTATCTTCGGACAATATGGTATCTACTGTCTTCAATGTTTCGAGCGCGCGCGCAGTGATATCGCCGAGGTTCCCGATCGGTGTGGCTACCATATACAAGATGCCTGCTTTTTCTGTCATAGTGTTTCTTCTCTTTTCTCGATGCTCTTCTTCAGAACAAAATCTTCCACAAAAACAGAAAGGATCATCGTAATCGGTACGGCGAGAATGATACCGAGTGGCCCACCAAGCTGTAAACCAATCAAGATGGCGATAATGAGAACAACAGGATTGAGTCCAGCTGAATGTTTCATCACCTGCGGAGCGACGATATGCGCTTCTATTTGATGAGCAATAATATAAAAGACCAATACCGAAAGACCCAGTACCGGTGAGCCCAGAAACCCGATAATAATGGCGGGTACGGCTGCTAGTACTGGACCGATATAGGGCAGAATTTCCATCAACCCTCCGAAGAACGCAATGGCGAGCGCGTATGGTACGCCTAATATCAAAAGTCCGACAAAATACAATCCAAAGGCAATCAGCATCAATAACATTTGCCCAAAAAGCCAGCGACTGACCTTGTCCTGCATCCGACCGGCAATCGAGAGTACTTGAGTGTGATATTTTTTGGGCGTAAGGACAAGAAAAAATTTTTCAATCCCTTTTTCTTCCAGCGAAAGATACAAAGCAAGAAAAAGATACCCAATAAAATGAATGAAACTCTGAAATAAATTGACGGTCGTCGAAAAAATCTGCGAGAACCACGAAGAAACATTACTATCAACATTCTGTGTAAAGTCAGCTTTATTCCATTCAATACCGATACTGGTCAGATAGGTTTCAGCACCATTTATAAAACTATCCAGCCGTTTGATATGCTCCGGCCAATTCCCCAAAAATTGTTTGATTTCAGAAAAGAAAAGCGGTAGGAAAACAGACAAAAGGAGAATGCCGATGAAGAAAAGGAGGACATACGAAATAATGACTGATGCTGTGCGCGACAATCCAAGTGAACGCAGTTTCGTAATCGCCGGCACGAGTGCGGTCGCTGTCAACACCGCAAGGAGTACAAGCAGTACCACATCACGAATCAGATAGACGGCATACAATACGCCAATCATCATTGTCGTACGCAAGAGAATCTTCGTACCAACTTCCACATGTTCATCAACAGTCATAGAAACAGCTTGATTAGCTTTTTAGCTTCAATAGCTTCGTCAGTTTCTCCTTATTTGCCTTGGAGCCGATAACAGCGAGGTTGAGTTTCTTGTTGACGAAAATATCTTTGGCAACACGGAGGATATCTGAAGCGGTCACTTTGTCAATCATCCTGGCTTTTTCTTTTGGAAGAACAATATTTCCCCGGACAGCTTCTTCCGTCACCAGATATTCTGCCACATCATCAGAGCCTTCCAGCCCCATCGCCATCTTGCCCTTGATATATTCTTTGGCCTTTTTCAGCTCGTCCGTCTCGACTTTTTCGGTCGTGATTCTCTTGTATTCATCCAGAATAATAGCAATCGTTTTCTCGAGATTCTCGTGCTCTACTCCAGCTTGCGTCGCGAGATAACCGGCATCGTGATAACTCTCTGTCATCGTATGAACACTGTATGCCAATCCTCGCCGTTCCCGCACCGCCATAAAGAGACGGCTCGACATCCCACCTCCCAAAATAGTTGAAAGGACAGCCAAAACATATTTATCCTGATGATACATATCATACGCCCGCACTCCTACAATGAGCTGGGTCTGATCGGTCTTTTTGTTCTGTACGAATACTTCCGGTTTTGATTGTTTTTTGGTTGTTTTTTTAAACGTCGGTTTCTTACCCGTCCGAATGAGGGCGAAATGTTTCTCGATTTCTTTCTTTACTTTCTTCGGATCGATATTCCCAGCGACACCAATGACCACATTCTCTGCCGTATACCCGCGATTCAGGTATTTGATGAAGTCTTTCCTCTGAAAACGTTTGATATTTTTCTTGGGTCCGATGATTTCCCAACCGAGTGGCTCATCACCATAGAGATGAAGCTCCCACAAATCTCCGATGTGACGCATCGGCATATCTTCATACATATTGAGCTCTTGGAGCACCGGTCCGCGCTCACGATCAATTTCTTCTTGCTCAAGTTTGGCATTGAGGAATAGATCAGAAACAACATCAAGAGCTGTCTCCCAATGATGAGCCTCGACTTTGGCATAGTAGGCAGTCCGATCCTTACTCGTATACGCATTATACTCGGCTCCGATAGCATCCAATTCTTTACTGATATCCATCGCGGTTGGACGCTTGGTCGTCCCCTTGAAGAACATATGCTCGAGAAAATGCGCCAAGCCGTTCTCAGAGCGTGTCTCATAGCGTGATCCGACTCCGGTCATCACGATCACCGTCGCTGTCCCTGTCCCAGGCATCGGTGCCAGTACGATTCGCAGTCCATTTTTGAGTGTGTGTTTCTTGAATCTCATAGAAAATTGTTATGTTGATTACTTATAGTATCTCTTACAGAGACGTTATGCTTTCTCTTCGTCTATTCCTCTGATGTCCTATTAAACACTTGTAACCATTTTTCAGCAATATCATCCCGCTTTTCATAGTGAAGCTCTTGTATTCCATTATGACATTTTTTCTGAGAGAGTTCCAATACACAAAGGAGAATTTCTGCTTGCACAAGAAAGATAGAAGATCCAACGACCGCACCGTGAATAAAATTAACAGCATTTCCCTTATTCACAAGATAGAAATAATTATTGTCATTATAATATTTCGTAATATGAGTCGTTACCTCCTGTTTCGCATAGATTTTTTCAAGTGAAGAGAGATCCATTTCATCATCAGAAGAAGTAACGGAGGTAATAAAAACTCCATTTTTTAAAGAAGTAAAATCGTTCGTTGATAAAGATTCATTTCCCGTAGCACAAAAAATGATTCCTGATTCCTCTAAGAGATGTTTCTTACTCGTGACATAACAGCCATTATTCACAGCCTCCACCTCTCTTGTTGCTCTCATATCATACACGTATGGTTTTATGTTTCTCCTTTGTAGGTTGAATGTGATAGATTTTCCTATTTTCCCATATCCAATAACCCCACACTGCAGATAGTCAAAGAGTATATTATATTCGCGTAGCACAGCATCTGTGGAAAACACGACAGATTCTCCAACAAGAAAATCCTCATTTTCCTTGAGCACACTTCTCGCAACAGAAAATAAGGGAACGTTCAAAGATGATAACGCTACGTACTTCTGATATCCATTTTCTGTATCTTCTACTACTCCAATAATTTTTTCTGGGAATTGTTCTTTCAATTCATTAATAATCGGTGCAAAATAGCCTCCAATATCTAATAAGACAATACGATTTTTCGATTTCTCAATATATGGAGATAGCATATTAACATCATATAAAGACGCTTTCGTGAGTGGTAAAATAGGAAATCTATCACTGATTGCCTTTAGGACTTCCTTATTTATAGAATTCGGTTTTGGAATAATTCCTTCAATATTACCAAGCGAAGAAAGTGCTTCCAGAAAAAATGGTCGATCCTTTAAAAGATGCGTCACAACGAGAAATGATACATCTTGATATGGGCGTTCTATAATCGACCGAAAAAAAATCATCGGTTTCTTCTGATCAAAAAGAAGGTTTACTTTCTGGAAAATATTACTCAATCTTTCATTTCCTGTAACCTCACCAAGGGGAGTCCATTTATAATCAGTTACCTCCTCTTTCTGTATCTGTATCTCTGTTGATTGAGCGACAAAGACAAAACAGAAATCATAATGAAAATGCTCTGGTTCATTTTTTTTCTTATTTGCTGGGATAGAATGAATATCAATATCTATCGGTATCTGTCGTTCTGTAAGATCGAGTGACTTAATATCTTGTAGGCCGGTTTCTTCTCGAAGCTCACGGCAACAAGCATCAAAGAGGCTTGCGTCAAATTTTTCGATATGTCCACCCGGCTGCAGGAATTTTTGTAATTGTTTGTGATAGATGAGCAAGACATTTTTTTTATCGGGAGAAAAAACAAGTGCGCTTACCGTAATATGTCCAATAAAATCAGTCCGAGAAACAATACTCTTACCAAGAGGAAATCTTTCAGTAATTCCTGTAAGCCTTCTTTGTTCTTTGGGGAAAAAGTTCAGATATTCTTCGATGATTTCTTGAGCATTCTGATTCATGCAAATTCTTATAAGAAATATTTTTCGAGTTCCTCAATCTTCACACGAGTCTGTTCCATCGTGTCACGATCACGGACAGTGACGGTGCCTTCGAGCGTTTTGTCTCCGCCTTGTCCTATCGTGTCAAAGTCCACAGTGACGCAGTAGGGCGTACCGATTTCATCCTGACGGCGATAGCGTTTGCCGACATTGCCATTATCATCGAACTCGACACGGAAATTCTTTTTCAAAGCACTGTATACCTCCTTGGCTCTTTCCACGAGCTCCGGCTTGTTCTTCATCAGCGGAAACACCGCCACTTGTACCGGCGCGATAGCTGGTTTCAAATGAAGCACTATACGCACATCATCCCCTTCGAGTTTCTGTTCTTCAAAAGCAGAGAGGAGAATAGCAAGCATTCCTCGCTCGACACCGAGAGATGGTTCGATGATATGTGGTAATACTTTCTCATTCGTTTCTGGATCGAGGTAACGAAGCTCCTGTCCGCTCACTTTTTCGTGTTGTTCCAAATCATAGCTTCCACGATACGCCAAACCGAACAATTCTTTCTGACCGAATGGATACTCAAATTCAAAGTCAATTGTCTTTTTGGAATAATGTGCGCGATCTCCATCTGGAATATCTACGATATGCGTTTTCGTCGTATCGATACCGACAGTCACCATCCATTCTTCCATCGCTTTCTGCCACACATCAAAAGCTTCTTCCCATTTCGTTTTCGCAGGATTGAAAAAGTATTCTATTTCCATCTGCTCGAACTCACGCGTACGGAAAATGAAATTCCCCGGAGTGATCTCATTGCGGAATGCCTTGCCGATCTGCGCTACCCCGAAAGGAAGCTTCTTCCGACTGGTCTGTTGAATCTGCACGAAGTCCACAAACATCGCCTGTGCTGTTTCAGGACGGAGATATACCTGAGCGCCTTCATCTTGAACTGGACCAAGAAACGTCCGCAACATCCCATTGAACGGACGAGCTTCTGAAAGTTCTCCCTTACAATCCGGACAACCCTTCGTTACATCAATCTGATCAGCTCGATGACGACGGTGACATTCTTTACATTCCACCAGAGGATCCGTAAAATTTTCCGTATGCCCACTTGCCTTCCAGACTTCTGGATTCATAATGATACTGGCATCAAGACCCACCATATCATCTCGTTGCTCCACGAAAAATTTCCACCAATGATCTTTGATATTTTTTTTGAGCTGAGATCCATACGGACCAAAATCCCAGCTATTCGCCAAACCACCATAAATATCACTCCCAGGGAACACAAAACCACGTCGCTTGCATAGCGATACGATTTTTTCCATCAAATCGTTTTTTTCTTCTGCCATAAAAAAGTATTAATAAGTACACTCAATCTACCCTTTCCAGAGCCAAAAGTCAAAAACTGTTCTCTGTCGAAAGTATTTTTTCACAAGAATCTTTCTGAGAGAGTTGAAATTTTTTAAGCATGGTTCCATCGTTTCGATGGATTAAAAAGTTTCATAAGAGAAGTTCGTAGCAGGACGAACGAATGGCTCTCAGGAGGATTGCTTGTGATAAAATACTCCCTCCATTCAATAAATGGGTAACAGAAACTACATTTCACGAAGTTTTTCCATAAGCTTCGCATAAAAACGCAGATTATGCAGAGAAGCAAGACTGAAAGCGAGAGATTCTTCGACACGGAACAGATGCCTCAGATAGCCCTTCGTATAGTGAGTGCAGAGCGTACAATCACACGATGGATCTACCGAAGTAAAATCTCTGGTAAATTGTTCATTATTTATATTTATTGTTTCATAAAAATCGAGGTGGTTTGAATCTATTTTTTTCCCCTCTTTCCAGACAAACAATCGTCCGTGACGACCTTCACGAGTCGGAATGACGCAATCAAACATATCCCACCCGACACTATGGAGACGGACGATGTCTTCCGGTTTCCCTACGCCCAAGGCAAAACGGATGCTGTCTTCCGGTATGAACGAAGCGAGTGCAGTCATCAGCTCACCCAAGAATTTTCCTTCCATATCCACGTGCCGACCACCCAGTCCATAGCCATCGAATCCTATTTCGATCAACCCGAGAGCGCAACGCTTCCGCTCTGAGAGAATCATCCCCCCTTGCACCACTCCAAAAAGAAGCGGGCGGGTATCATCATCGAATGCCCGTGCTGTCACTTGTCTGTCATATTCATCACGGCAACGCTTCGCCCATCTGAGCGTGCGATCAACTGCTCGAACGATCTCCTCTTCCGACGCATCATTGGGTCGCGGATCATCGAAGACGACCATCATATCCGTTCCGAGATCGAACTGGATCTGAATCGCACGTTCAGGGGTGAGCAGGTGTTTCGAACCATCAAGCACCGAACGGAACTCTGCGCCATCTTCAGTAATGCGTCCCAGATCAGGGTTTTTATGAATAAGCGAATATACCTGGTATCCTCCCGAATCAGACAATACCGGCCTGTCCCAGTGCATAAATGTATGTATTCCTCCCGCTTCTTTGATGAGCGCTTCGCCTGGCTGAAGAAAAAGATGATACGTATTGACGACAAGAGCTTCTGTACCGATTTTCTCCACATCCTCCGGAGACAGTCCTCGCACCGACGCTCTGGTCGCATCTGGCATAAAAAGGGGAGTTTGCAAACTCCCCTTTCTTGTGATGAAGACGCCTCTGCGTTTCCCCTCACTCTCTTCTCGTTGTTTCCATACTGTCATACTCCCTCCTCTCTAGTCAGCTTTCTCCACCATACTCGCATTATTGGAAAAAGAGCCGTACACGGAATCATCACCGAGGGTGTTGGACTGTCTTCCTTTCTCGACACGGATATCTTGTTTGATGAACGTATCATAAGCGGTGAGCACGATGCTGTTTATCAGATCCAGTGTGTTCCCGATCTGATCCGAGCCAGGAAGAACGGATACCTGGAAAACAATTTCGTGTGGCTTCCCTTCCGTCGCTGAAAATGTTCCTAATTCCCAGACAAGCTCATTGCTCCGTTCATTGTATGTGAGCACCTCTTCCGGCTTGAAGTATTTCCCGGCATAACGCACGCCTGTCGGAAGCGTGATCACAACACGCGCTGACCTGAGATCATTTGAGGAGTTGGTCACGTTCAAATGTATGGTATAACTCGTTTCTTGTCCAGCTTTGGGCGGGATAGGACCGCTATTAGGAAAAATAGTATCAGTATAGAGAGTACTCACACTTACCACCACCGAAGACTGCAACTTCACGTATAAATTATCGCTTGCGATTATTTTGTTCGCTCCGATGGGTGTCGGAACGTCAAGACTGTCTATTTTGGCAACAGTCTTGATGGAAAGATTTTTCCCGCTGTTCACATCGATCTTCTCCAACACCGGTACGTTGAAAAATACATCTCCTTCATCTCCCGGTGCCAATTTTCCCAGTTCAGGAACATCAGAAGCTTTCCACACGATCACTCTGCGAGCTGGATCATAAGCGCCATTCTCCACCAGAAGCCGATTGACATCGAGAAAAGTCGGATCGATTTCAACGGTGATGATAGCATCGCGCAAACCGATATTCCCATCATTCCTATAATGGATGGCATATTGCAAAACATCGCCGGCTTTCACCGCGATATCCGTGAGACGGTTGACTGATTGAGAAATAGAAAGAGGTGAAACAATCATCTGAATCTGTCGATCGTTCGCTTCGTATGAAACGAATTTTCCGTCACCTCCGAAAAAACCGATGGTACCGCGAATGGTTTTATATTCCTGACTCTTCCCGATGATCACTCCGTGGATAGTGATTTTCCCTTTGGCGCCGACAGACAGATTCCCTACATACCAGACGGATTCCCCTTCCGATGGCGCCGGTTCGGCACTCACAAAACGGAAACCGTCAGGATATTCCGCTTTCACCCGCAGATTGGAAAATGACAAATCACTCTTGTTGCTATACTCAAAGAGGTATTCGACATCCTGACCGGTCGCGAGTTCGAGTGGTGCCGTGATTTCGAGAGAAAGCGGTGAAGAACCTACGGTTACGGTAAGTTGTGTCGCTTTTTCAAGTATGGTTGATACATTACTCGGGGAATAACGAAGTATCGCACGCAAATCCAGCTTGTCCCCTTTGGAACCATAGAATTTCCCTTTTACCATTATCTTCCCTTGAGCCCTCGCTGATATTTTTCCGATAGGAATTTCTGCCCGTGATCCACTGACGCGCATCGTATTTTCGGCCTGCAGATGAAATGTTTCCGGATATGTGAGAATAAGCGTCATATTGTCCAATCCTGCCCAGTTATCATTGGCATACGTGACTGTAAAGGTCGTCACCTCGACACTCGCGACATCTTTCGGACCGGAAATCGATACGACAACCTGATTTTCACTGAAAATCATCGTACGTATCTTGATGACCGTCCCCCCGAGCAGGAGGATAACCGCCAACCCTCCCAGAAAGAAAGCTATTTTTTTCGTTCGCTTGTTCGTTGCGACGTCCGTCAACACTTTGATCGGATCAGTTTTCGGAACAGGAGCCTGCCATTCTTCATCTTTTCGGAATTGCCCTTCGACATTCAAATCAGTTCCGCCACGTTCCGGATCAAATGGGGTATGCTTCTCCGTACGATCGAGATGGATATCACGGCCATACAGTTTTTCATTCAGATCTTCAAGAGCCATATTTTTTGTTCAATATTTGTATTTGTCTCCTACAATTTTATCAGAAATGAGGGGTTTTCACAACTCATCAATGCATAATCCACTGAAAGAAACGCATAACGACGAGATTCACCTCACGCAATCCTCCTTCTGTTATCTTCACTCGAGAAAATGTATCTAAACGATTGCAGAGGAAAAGTCTGATGAGTTTTATCGTGTTCTCACTGACAGGGAAAGCGCCTTCCGTGGTATGGATATATTTCTCGGCCAGTATACCACCGGCACTCGGGCTGAAGAAGTATCGTTCTCCCGATCGCACCTTTTCTCCCGATACGGCGCATTGACCGGTTTCGATCGTATACCCCAGATGCGCGAAAAGCTGTACGAGGAAACCCTCCGTCAACAAAAATATCTTCTCTTTTTTCCCCTCTTTCGCCAGATCATCTGTCAAAGAGAGGTATTCTCCGAGCAATTGGAAGAGTGCCCGATCCAGCTCATCCCATCCGACTAAACGCTCGAAAATATTAATGGTTTCGAGTACACGCTTCAAAATATCCCCATCCATACGCAGATACAAAAAATTCTTTTCCGCTACCGCTCCAGCGATTCTCCCTGTTCCACGTCCTTTGACCACGATAACGAACCCCTGCATCAGAGTTTCGAGCTGTCCGGCCAGTTTGGCCTCAGACTTCCGTACGCCTTTGGCTACCAGCGAAACTTTGCCGGCTGTCTCCGTATACAGCGTATACAGACGATCGGTTTCCCCGACCTCTTTCTTCCTCAGGATAATGGCATTGTAACGGATTTCCATTGAATATTTTTAGTAAAGATTCTTAGAGAGACATCTGACGGCAAGCAATCTTCCAGAGAGACACTCGTCCGTCCAGCGACGGACTTCACTCCTAAAACTTTTGCGATCTGGCGAAACGCCGGAACCATGCTCGCAAAAGTTTCAAGCCTCTCTGAAAAATTCTTGCCGCAGATGTCTTGATTGCGTTGCCTCAAAAAACTACAATAAATTCAAATAATCAAGGCACAGGTAGGCTCCCTCGATGTCCGTCATCTGTCCGGTACGGATATGCTTGCGAAATTCCTCCAGACTCATCAGTATCGCTTCCACTTCTTCTCCGTTGTCTTCAACTTGTGGTTCAGAAATTTTTTCACATTGTGTTATGACGAAAAAGTTTTTCGTATATGTCGAATACGCATCGGGCAAAATCTCCGCAACGAATTGGACATCACCTGTATAGCCAGTTTCTTCAAGCAACTCACGTTTCATTGCATCCTCCTTCATTTCATCCCCGTTCATTCCGCCACCGGGCATTTCTATCAACACTTTTCCCGGACCAGGACGAAATTGT
>PFVP01000041.1 GCA_002790675.1 Candidatus Moranbacteria bacterium CG_4_9_14_3_um_filter_45_14
AAGATTTCTTTGCGATATTGACAGAGACATCCAGGCGTATTCTCTTTTTCGTCTTGCCTCTTTCACTTTTCATCATTATATTCCGCGCCCAGTTCGTGCGTGTTATTCTCGGTACGGGGCATTTCGATTGGGAAGATACGATCCTCACTTTCGAGGTTCTGAAGTTTCTTGCCATCAGTCTTTTCGCTCAGAGCTTGATACCTCTCTTCGCTCGGGCATTCTTCGCTCTGCAGAATACCAAGACGCCGTTTTATATTGCTCTGTGGAGCGCGATAATACAGATTGTTCTCATTCCTTTCCTGTTACCGGAATACTCTGTGCTCGGTTTGGCCATCGCTTTTTCAGTGGGTAGCATCTTGAATTTCGTGCTTCTCTATATCGCTCTGCGTAAAAGGTTGGCGATGTGGAATGATCGAGAGTTTCTCATTCCTATACTCAAAATTCTTTTTGCTACGTTGTGCTCCGCTTTTATCGCGCAGGTTTCCAAATCGATTTTCGTTTTGACCATCAACGAACTGGATACATTCGCCAAAGTGTTCTTACAGCTTCTGACCGGTCTGATCATAGGCGGTGTATCATTTGTCGTCATCTGTCACTGGCTCAAAGTGGATGAACTCACGATGGTGAAACGCTTCCTCTTGTGCAAGATCTTGCGTCAGCCGGAAACAGCCGCCCTCGCCGAAGATCACCCGGAACGCGGGGATTGGTAGAATTTTGCAATTGGAATTGCGTTTCTGTGATCTACCCATTCAAGAATTTTTTGTTGGTTGCTCCACTTGTCTGAGACGGCTTTCTTTGATCGAAAAATTTCCTATGGATGCCGTAGAGTGAGGGAATATTTTTCGTGAGCAAGGAAAGCCGGTGAGCCTGCCTGTCGGCAGACAGGCCTGGAGCGGAAAAAGATTGCTTGAATGTGGTAGAGCTATCGAGATAAAGAGCTTAAAATAGACAACGAAGGCTTGCTTTTGGTGCGTTTTTGCTTTACCCTGTGTAATACGGGTCTGTTTTACAACCCGTAAGCGTGCATGGAATGCACGCTATTACATTGGGGTGAACCCTTACGGAATGAATGAACATATACGACAACAGAATATCCGGAATTTCTGCATCATCGCTCACATCGATCATGGCAAGTCTACGCTGGCAGATCGTCTTCTCGAACTGACCAAAACGGTGGAAGTACGTAAGATGAAAGAGCAATTGCTCGATCAGATGGATCTTGAACGTGAACGTGGCATTACGATCAAACTTCAGCCGGTGCAGATGCATTATGAGTATAAGGGAGTGGAGTACAATCTCAATCTGATCGATACGCCGGGACATGTGGATTTTCATTATGAGGTGTCTCGTTCATTGGCCGCTGTTGAGGGAGCAGTCCTCCTTGTCGATGCCACCAAAGGAGTTCAGGCGCAGACACTTGCCAATCTTTATCTCGCAGTCGAGCAAGGGCTGGAAATCATCCCTGTTATCAACAAAATCGATTTGCCGAATGCAGAAGTGGAGAAAACCAAAAAAGAAATCGTGCATATTCTTGGTTGCAAAGAAGAAGATATCCTGCTCGCTTCCGGCAAGACGGGTGTCGGCGTGCAGAAAGTATTGGAACGAGTGATCGATTTCGTACCGGCACCGAATGGAGATGAAGAGAAACTGTTTCGCGCGCTCATTTTTGATTCCGTCTACAATACGTACAAAGGTGTGGTGGCGTATGTGAAAGTGGTTGATGGCTCGGTGAAACGTGATGATATGCTCTATATGCTGGGTACGGAGAAAGAGGGAGTAACCGTGGAAGTCGGATCGTTTCATCCGGATCTCGTTCCGACTGATATATTGCGCGCAGGGGATATCGGTTATATCGCGACAGGACTGAAAGAGGTGGGGCATTGCAGGGTGGGGGATACGGTGACATGGAAACCCAAAGAGCGAGAAAAAATTCTTGCCGAACGTCTGCCCGGGTACAAAGAAATAAAACCGGAAGTATATGCTAGCTTCTATCCTGTCGATGGCGATGATTATACATTGATGCGTGATGCACTCGATAAATTGAAATTGAATGACGCGGCATTCACCTTCGAACCGGAAAGCAATCAAGCTCTCGGCAGAGGCTTTCGCTGTGGTTTTTTGGGACTGCTTCATCTGGAAATCATTCAGGCCAGACTCCAACGTGAATTTGACCTCAGTCCGACGATTACGACACCATCGGTCGTGTATGAGATCGAACTCCACGGCGATTCCAATCGCATTCCGCTTTATTCGCCGACCAATCTGCCTGATCCGACCAGTATCGAAAAAATATATGAACCGTATGTCGCACTGTCTATCGTGACACCGAGCGAATATCTCGGAAATGTTCTCAGCCTGACACAATCGATTCGTGCGGAATACAAAAATACCGAGTATATCGATGAAGAACGTGTGCTCCTTTCTTTTGAGGCACCGCTTATGGATGTGATTGTGAATTTTCATGATGAATTGAAGAGCGCTTCTTCGGGATATGCTTCGATGAACCATGAACCGATAGAATATCGCGTGAGTGATGTGGTGAAATTGGAAATCCTTGTCGCCAATGAACGCGTTGATGCTTTCGCACGGATGATTCCTCGCCGTGATGCTTACGGTGAAGGCAAACGAGTGGTGGAAAAACTGAAGGAAGTCATTCCAAAACAGAATTTTGCTGTGGCGATCCAAGCCGCCATTGGCGGTAAAGTCATCGCCCGCGAAACGATTTCCGCCTTTCGTAAGGACGTGACAGGAGGCTTGTATGGCGGGGATTTTTCGCGCAAGAAGAAACTTCTCGAGAAACAAAAAAAAGGGAAGAAAAAGATGCGTGATATCGGTAAAGTGTCCATTCCAAGCAGCGCTTTCCTTGCCGTTCTCAAGAAATGATTCCGGCTTTGCTCTTTGCGGTTATTTTATGTATAATAGAGACATAATATGTTTTATGAATAATGTTATGGCGATAGAGTTTACGAAAGAGAATTTTGAGGCAGAAGTTTTGAAAAGTGACAAGCCGGTTTTGGTTGATTTTTGGGCACCGTGGTGCGGGCCTTGTCAGATGATGGGTCCGGTTATCGAAGAGCTCTCTATTGAAATGACGACGGCCAAGATCGGCAAGTTGAATGTCGATGAACACCCTGATATTGCTCAGACGTACGGCATTATGTCTATCCCTACACTCAAGGTCTTCAAAGATGGAAAGGTCGTGAAAGAATTCGTAGGCGCCCAAGCAAAAGATAAATTGAAGAACGAAATAGAGAGTCTCTAAACAAGAGGTTTCGAAGGTTCGTCGTTAAAAATAAACAGTATGAAAATTCATAAAGAAAAAATCGATTTGGAAAGCAAGACCCAGATTGAGTTTATGGATATTACTGACAATGTACAGGAAATCGTCGATCGTTCGGGTATACGGGAAGGGCAGGTGCTTGTGTTCGTGCCCCATACGACTATGGGGGTTGCCATCAATCACAATGAATCGATGCTCATCCAGGATTTTATGCGTATTCTGTACAAGGCTGTTCCTGTCGATGATCATTATTCCCACGATCTTTTCGAACTTCGTCGTGAGTCCACTTCAGACGGACGGAGCAACGGCCATTCTCACTGCAAAGCCATCCTTCTCGGAAACAGCGAGACTATTCCCGTGGAGAAAGGCAAATTGTTCCTGACAGAGCGACAAAGTATTTTCGTCGTAGAGTTCGATGGTTCCCGCAAGCGAGACATCTTTATCCAGGTAATCGGATTATAGTTTCCAGTATTTATGGAGAGCGGACTTATTGAAATTCTTATTCGCAATGGGTATCTCAAATCAGAACTGATCATCCGGGCATTCAACGAGATCACTCGTGCGGATTTTGTGCCGTCAGAGTTCGAGGAGCAGGCAGGTGCAGATATAGCTCTTCCTATCGGTTTTGGACAGACGATCAGTCAGCCATCGACGGTTGCGATTATGTTCGAACTGCTTGATCCCAAGCCGGGACAGCGGATATTGGATATCGGTAGTGGGTCAGGGTGGACGAGCGCGCTATTGGCGCATATTACCGGAGACAAGGGTAAAGTTATAGCTGTTGAAATTCTTCCGGAATTGCATGCTATGACGCAGTGTAACGTAGAAAAATTCAATTTTGTGCGTTCCGGACTTGTGAAGTGCATCTTGGGCGATGGGAATGAGGGCTATGCACCATTACAGCCGTATGATCGCATCCTCGTTTCTGCCGGTGCCGATGAAGTTCCCATAGCATTCAAGAAGCAATTGAAAATCGGAGGGAAGATGGTCATTCCTATCCACAATTATCTCGTGTATCTTGAGAAGCGCGGAGAAAACGATTTTTATAAAGAAGCATTTCCCGGATTCGTTTTTGTCCCTCTCATTCAGAAGTCATTTTAATTTTTTCGCGTGTGCGCATATTCCTTATCATCGCTTTGACACTTTCGCTTCTCACCGTCGGGGCATTCTTTTATCTTTCCTACGCAGAAGGGCATTCGTATGGCGTGAGAAAAGACAATCAACGTTTTGAAGTGAATCAGGGGGAAAATGTTTTCAGTTTATCAGAGCGTTTGGAAAGTTCCGGCCTTATCGCTTCACGTTTCACCTTTATGTGGCACCTCGCTCGCACAGAGAAGACTCGTTCGCTCGTCGCCGGAACATATAGTTTGAATGGCAGTTTGACCGTTACAGAAATCGCTTTTATGATCACTGAAGGCAAGGTAATTTCTCGTGATATCAAGGTAACATTTCCCGAAGGGTGGAATAGCAAGAAGATGTCAGCGCGATTGACAGCCAACGATCTCCCCGGAGCGGATTTTCTCGCTCTCGTACAGAAACCCAAACCGGAATGGAGACAGAAATACGATTTTTTTGCAGACGCACCTGCCGATACATCTCTCGAAGGTTTTCTTTTCCCGGATACCTATTTTTTCGATCCGGAGGCTTCTGCCGAAGTTATTATTGAGAAGATGCTTGTGAATTTCGGCAAGAAGTTTGATGTACCGCTCCGTCAGTCCGCCATACGACAGAAACACAGCATCTATGAAACAGTGACGCTCGCCAGCATCATAGAGAATGAAGTAAAATCGATGGAAGATCGCAAGAGAGTCGCCGATATCTTCCTTCGGAGAATTTCCGTCGGTCAGGCATTGCAGAGTTGCGCGACACTCCAGTATATTCTCGGTGTCGACAGGACACAGTATTCTTTCGATGAAACGCGGACACCTTCACCATACAATACCTACATCAACACTGGCTTTCCTCCAGGACCGATCGGGAACCCTGGACTGGTTTCGTTTCAGGCGACCCTTGCTCCGGAGAGCAATCCCTATTTCTATTTCTTGAGTGATCCAAAAACAGGGAAAACTATTTTCTCTGTCACCTACGACGAGCACGTGAACAACAAAAACCTCTACGGATTGTAAGTTGCCGATATTGCTCTTGTAGTATGAAAATAGCGCTGGTGCATGATTATTTGGTGCAATACGGTGGAGCAGAGCGTGTACTCGAAGCCTTTACCGAACTTTTTCCGTATGCGCCGATTTATACCCTGATTTATGATCGTGAGGCGATGCATGGGATATTTGAAGACAAACGGATCTATACATCGTTTCTCCAAAATCTCCCATTTTCACGCAAACGCCATCGTTTCTTCCCGCCACTGATGCCACTTGCCATCGAGCAATTCGATTTCAGCAAATATGACATCGTGCTGTCGGATTCATCGAGCTATGCCAAGGGCATCATCACTCGTCCCGAGACACTGCATATCTGCTATATGCACACGCCAATGCGGTATGCCTGGGATGATTGTCAGAAATACACCCAAGACTTCGGTTTCCCAGAGTTCATCAAGCGACTGGTGCCATTTTTTATGAGTCCGATCCGTCTCTGGGACAGATCATCAGCTGATCGCATCGATCATTTCTTGACGAACTCACATTTCGTCGCGAAGCGTATCAAAAAATATTATCAGCAGGACGCTCAAGTCATCCATCCTCCTGTCAATGTCGATCGTTTTCACGTTTCAGAAACACACGAGGATTATTTCCTCATTGTCGGCCGTCTTATCGCCTACAAACGGCACGATATTGCTATCGAAGCATTCAATCGTTTGAAATTGCCACTCAAGATCATCGGTCGTGGACCAGAGATGGATCGCTTGAAAAAAATGGCCGGATCGACGATAGAATTTCTTGGCCGGGTATCGGAAGAAGATCTGCCAGGGTATTATGCCAAATGTCGCGGATTTGTTTTCCCCCAAGAAGAAGATTTCGGTATTGTGGCTATCGAGGCGATGGCGTCCGGACGACCGCTCATCGCATATCGGGTGGGGGACATCGTCGAACATTTGGAGGAGGGCAAGACGGGTGTATTCTTCGATGAACAGACATCAGAGGCTATTGTCCGTGCCGTAGAGCATTTTCGTGACACTGACTATGATCCTGAGTATATCAGGAACAAGGCCGTTCCTTTTGACAAAGAACGATTTAAGGCTACAATGAAGGACTACATAGAGAATGCCGTAAACAAGCATCTACAACAGAGATAATATGGAACTCAAGGAATATATCGATATTTTCAGAAAACAGATTAAATGGTTTTTCATAACTGTTCTTGTGTTCGTTTTTGTCGCCGGTGTGTGGCAGAAAAATCAATCCGAAAATTTTCAGGCGACACTGCTCCTCAACATCGGACGTGCCGGTGTTCAGAACACGCCAGATTATACGTTTGATGGTTTTTATCGTTTGCAGGCAGATGAGCGATTTTCTGATACGGTGGTACGTTGGCTCAGTTCTCCACGTGTGGTAGAGGATATCTACACTGCTGTTGGCATCGATGCGAAAGCTCTGAGTACGCGGACACTCAGCCGTACTTTCAGAGCTAAACGTCTTTCTTCACAAATGATAGAAGTGACCTATGGCAACGCGGATGAAAAAGTATTGCGAAAGATCTCCGGCGCCACTATCATCACTCTCAATCAGTATACGGACAGTCTGAACAAAGAGAGCAAAGAGTCGAATTGGTTTGTTGTGATAGGCAGTGACCCGGTGATTCGCGATGTGCGTATCGCATTTCTTTTCGCTCTAGCTGTGGGACTGATGTTCGGAATCTTTGTTGGATTCTGGGTAGCTTTGATAAAACATTATTTTTCAAAATGATGCGGATAGGGATCGATATACGGTGTTTGGCAGAAGGGAAACGTACCGGAGTGGAAGAATATACATTGGCTCTTCTTTCAGGCTTTTTCGAACAGCATCCGGAGAATGAATACATTCTTTTTTTCAATGCGTGGAAGAAAAAGATGCCAGATTTCTCCTGGGCGACGAAATATCCGAATGTTGTATTGAAGACATCTCATTTCCCGAATAAGCTCCTCAATCTGTCCCTCTGGTACTTGCGTTTTCCAAAACTGGATACGCTCATCGGCGGTACGGATATTTTTTTCCTTCCCAATTTGAATTTCGCTTCTGTTTCGCGCAAAACGAAACTGGTAGTCACGGCTCACGATCTCTCATTTGAACTTTTTCCGGACACCTTTTCATTCAAAAGAAGGATCTGGCATTTCTTCATTCATTTCAAAAGGCTTGTTTTGTCTGCAGACAAAGTCATAGCCGTATCCGAATCGACCAAAAATGATCTTATCGATCAGTATGGCGTTCCAGAGGAGAAAGTAGTCGTCATTCAGAGCGGTATAGGAGAGCAGTTTCATACGATGAGTCACAACGATACGGATCTCGTACGCGTGCAGGAAAAATACCATCTGCCATACAGATTCATTCTTTCTCTGGCGACCTTCGAACCACGCAAAAATATTCCTGCTCTTATTTCCGCTTACGATGCGCTCCAGGCGCAGGGTCATCCGACACTCAGTAAATATGCTCTCGTTATCGCAGGCACTCGTGGATGGAAATATGAGGAAACCTTCCAAGCGATCGCTCATTCTCCGTATAAAGAGAGAATCATTCTCCCTGGTTTCATCGCTGACGAAGACAAATCCGCTCTGTACAATCTCGCCAGTATTTTCGTCTACCCATCGTTCTATGAAGGGTTTGGATTTCCTCCGCTCGAAGCGATGGCCTGTGGCGTGCCTGTGATTGTTTCTCATTCTTCATCGCTTCCGGAAATAGTGGGGGATGCCGGTATCCTCATCGATCCCTATCAACCGGATGAAATCTTCCAAGCCTTGAAACAAGTACTCCTCGATCCGGTACTCACCAATACTCTTCACAAGAAGAGCGAGCAGCAAGCCAAAAAATTTAAATGGGAAAAAACCGTGCAAGAAACGATCGAGCTTTTTCGGAAACTGGCTTGAGGGTTATTTTTGTGGGGTTGACAGCTTCATTTTTTTTTGCAAAGAATTGTGGTATAATAAAAAGAGGTCGAGAAGTTGTAGAGTGTAAGAAAAGAAGGAGTCATATGTCTCAAGAAGCAGAGGGGAAAATGGAAGTTTTCCTTGGTAGGGTTTTTCATAAGATAAATAGTTTTGATTTGGTAAAAAAAGTATATGGAAAAAACAAACACAAAAAAAATGGGAACAGGCGCGGCATTGGTCATAGCTCTTATGTCTTTTGGTGTTTTCGTAGCACTGGCATCGATTATTACGAAGAATCAGTCACAAATCACGGCGGTGAGCTTGGCCGACGACAGTAATGATAGTGGAAATAGCAATGATGACGGAGATAATAAAGATGATCAGAAAGATGAAGACAAAAATGATGATGGAGACAATAAAGATGATCAGAAAGATGAAAATGATGATAGTGACAAAAAGAAGGAAAATGAATCTGTCAAAAAGCAAGCAGAACGACAACGGGAAGACGCCAAGAAACAGCTTGAGCGCTCGAACAAAAGTTCTGAAAACGATGATGATTCTGATGACGACTCCAATAAAGGAGAGGATACTGATGGAGACACAGAAGATGTGAATGATGTAGAAGACACAGAAGATGTGAACGGAGATGACAATGGTATGTTTAAAGATCGAAATAAGACATTGACTAAACTGCAAGAAGAGATAGCGAAAGCAAGAGAAAACATATTAGAAAAGCGGGTAGAAGGAGCAGATGTGACGGCTGCCTTGGCACGCTTGGCTCTTGCTGAAGCTAGTATTGCTCAAGTAGGGTCTTCATTCGATGCGAATAATTTCGAAGCAGCCAAGGAACTTGCGAAAGAAATCAAGAAGGAAGCTCATTTTACCGAAAAAGACTTGGAATTTACCAAAAAATCTGCTGAAGCAATAGCAGAAGTTTCGAAGAAATTGACGAAAGCCTCTCAGAAGATCGTCATTCTCGAATCATTGGGTGGGGATGCTTCTGCATTCAAGGCACAGCTTTCGACACTGCGGGCAGATTTTGCCATTCTGCAAGCATCGGATATCGTTACCAGAGAGGCCTTCAAAGCAGTGAAGAAGAAAGCAGAACGATTGAAAAATCTCGTAGAACAATCCATCTTTGCTCTTGGTGGATCTGATGGAGATGATGATCTTTTCGCGGATCACGAAGAAGATTCAGATGATCTCGAAGATGATTTGAACGATGTGGCCGAAATCGAAGACGGCGATGAAAATGGTATCGCACAAGAAGTAAAGAAGATTGCTCGTGAACATCGTTCATCCACAGCCGTTATCGCAACCAGTTTGGGTGATATCAAAAATCGCAGTGGATTTATCAAAACAGTCTTTGGTCCTGATTTCAACGCTCTTGAGAGCTTGACTGCTCAGACGACAGCGATGATGACTCGTGCTGATGCTCTTATGATAGTTTCGACTCAGGTAACTGACCCAGATGTGAAACAAATCCTCGTAGACCGTGCTGCTGTTCTTCGTAGTGAAGCGTCAAAGCTCTCTGCTTATGTTGCTTCTGAAGGAAATCAGTTTAGTATCTTCGGAAAATTCCTCTCCTTCTTTCGCTAATTGAGAGAAGAAAAGATTTCCAAGAGAGAACTTCCCCATCTCGATAAGGGTGGGGATTTTTCCTTTCTAGAAAGGAAAATACGGTGCCCTATTGATTTTTTTCTGGAAAGATGCTATAATATTCAGTCACAAAGATTCAGGCCATATCGGCGTGATGTGTGGCGGAGGTACCTTTACAAGGAGAATGACAATGATGTATCGCTTATTGGTTTTGGTGGTGGTGGCACTTGTTGCTTCCGTTCCAGCGTTCGCTGCCGAAGAAAACAGTGATCTGTTCATTCAGGCCACCGAGCAGGTGAACGCGGGGAATGGAAAACCGCTTTTCGCCGAGGAGTTGTATGTAGAAAAAAAGATGTTACCGGATTCCGGTGATATTTCCGTTTTCGGTTTCGGAGCCTTCCACATTGACGGAGGTTTCCATTCCGCGTATGCCGGCGTTGGGAAGAAGTTTGGCGATCTGCAGGTGGCCATCGGTGTCGGATCGGCACGATTCGACGAAACGAGTCACCTCACTGTCAATCCGTGGATATATTATTCCAAGGATGGGTTGGAAGGGTATCTATCAGCCGAGCACTACGGCAATGAGAAGATAGAACCATGGTTTTTCACCGGGTACGTCCACAAAGACGTCACTGAAAAAGTGTTTGTCGGCGTGTACGGTGAAAGCGGATTCGGTGTCGGGCCGATGATCGGCACGAGCCTCTTTAATCGATAGAATTCCTCGGAGCTCTGCTCCGGGGTAACTATGACCTGCAGAGCAGGTCTGGTAGAATGGAGGAATGAGCGAA
>PFVP01000012.1 GCA_002790675.1 Candidatus Moranbacteria bacterium CG_4_9_14_3_um_filter_45_14
TACCTTATTCTCCCATACCGGCCGGTGCTTTTCAAAGTACTTCTTCTGAGAGGCGTAGAAGTGCCTTTTTTGAACCTGCGCCGAAGTTCTGCTTCTTCCACCGAGATGGATGAGAGAGTGTTCCGTATGACGTGCGACAGAAAAACCGAGGGCACGAACTTCTTTGCAGAGATCGACATCCTCGAAATAGAGAAAAAAGCGCTCGTCGAAACCTCCAATAGCGGAGAAGAGATCTTTTCGGATGAACAGCGCCCCACCACTGACCCAATCCGGAAAAGAAAGCCCTTGTGTCCTCCACCGTGCCTGACGCAAAGGGAGAACGTTGTTACAAAAAAGGTTCATCAGGCTCGGCTCTTTGCCAACGCTCCATGCCTCTTCTTTCCTATCAATACCGAGCATTCTCATACCGAGGACACCTATTTTCTTTTTTTCATCGAAAATGCCCGCTATACCGAACAGATGGGTTCCTGTCCAGAGGATATCCGGATTGATGAATCCCACAATACCCCCGCGAGCCTGTCTCACTCCGATGTTATTACCGCAACCAAATCCGACATTCTTGCTATTTTCTATCAAAAGAAGGGGGAACGCTTGTTTTAATCCCTCAAGAGCAAACCGTTCCGTACTATCATTATTCACGATAATCACTTCAAAAAAATCTTTTTCTGTTTCAAAAGAAAAAAGGCTCTCCAGGGCCTCTCTAAGGTACCGAACACTCTGGTAGTTCACAAAAATGAGAGAGATGCGAGGATCAGTGTTCATAGAAGAATTGTTTATACGCGCGGTGTACCTCTTCGGCGGTATTGCCTCTCCCAAATACTCTGTCTAGAAAGTTTTTTACCCTTCGTATTGTAACATACAGCGCCATATATGGCTGTAAAAGAAATGGGGTGTGCTTTTTGAAAAAAAGAAGTCCTGAATACACGAGAAAGTATGTTTTTTGGGGGCTGGTCTTGCTTTCTTCGCTATGCCACACCCGAGCTTGTGGTACGACACAATTCTCAAATCCAGCTTGTGTCGACCGTAAAGAATAATCAGCATCCTCATAGTAAAGAAAAAACTGTTCGTCGAACAAACCAATAGCCAGGGCCAATTCTTTTTTTACCAAAAGTGAACACCCTGTAAGGAATTCACTCCGGTAATTTTCTGACGCAAGCTCTTCCGAAGAAGGCTTTTCATGCGTCGCTCGCATACGCAAAAATTCTATCCTGCCTTTTCCGAACCAAAGATGATTGCTTCCTTTTTCATATATCACAGGACTGAGGAGCCCGGCGCGCGGATTTTTTTGGGCAACGGTCATAAGGAAAGAGAGCGCTTGGACATCGATTTCCGCATCATAATTGAAAAGCATACACCAGTCCGCATTATGAAGAAAGGCCAATCGCATCCCGATGTTCATTCCTTTCGCGAATCCCTCATTCTTTCCATTGCGTACGAATGTAAACTGCGGGAAAGATGCCTCTGCCGAAAAGAAGGAATCATCGGAGGAACCATTGTCAACCACGATAATTTCTTTGTTGGGATAGGTAAGCCGATCAAGCGAGGAGAGACAAGAAGACAGACAATTATCCCCGTTATAATTCAAAACGATGATGCCCACCTTCGGAACATTTGTCATATAGGTCTCGTTAGGTACCCCTATGGGTTCAGTGTTTCTATGGGTTCAACCGGAGAGAAAGGGGTATCTTCTTCTTTTTGGAAAAGACTCATAATTTCCTCCGAACTGATCGCTTTTGTCAGCCAGAGCATCCCGATATACGCACCGACTCCGCTTATACCGGAAAGGAAAAATGAATAAGGAGAAAGGAGAAAGAGAACACCTCCCATTACCATTCCAGAAAAAAGAATTTTCCCTGTACTTTCCAAAGAGGGAATATAATGGACGTATTTATAAACAAGAAGGCTCGTCAATGTGACGACGAACATCTCAGTCGCAAGCGAAGCGAAAGCCGCTCCTGTATATGAGAAGCGTGGAATGAGAAAAGCATTCAAAAGAAGATTGAAAATGGCGGCGAAAAAAAGCATCTGCATAAGCTTTTTTTGAGCGTTACCGACGACGAGCAACATATTGAAGTAGTTTCCGAAGAAAATGAATCCAAGCGCAAAGATAAGAATCTGTAGGACGGGGGCGGATTCGAGGAAGGTGTCCCCGCTCACGATACGGATAATGTTCCCTGACAGAAACCACGTGCCGGCTACGATTGGTATAACAATGATAACGAAAACTTTAAACGTTTTATCAGCGATGTCTTCGAAGCGTTTTCGATTGGTGTAAATAAATCGTGAAAGAAGCGGAAGGATCAATCCGGCAAGCATCGCTGGAAAAAAAATGAGATTTTCCATAATTTTATAGGCAACATTGTAGATACCCACATGAGAACTCGTTTGGAGGACGGAGAGGAGGATGGTATCCATTTTGAAATAGGTAAACGTGATAATGGCGGTCACACCCATCGGCAGAGACTCATAAAGGAATTTTTTCCAATAAGCATAATCGACCTTCGGAGAGAATTGCACGAAGCGACGGCTCAAGAAAAAAACGATGATGGCATTGAAAGAAAGTGATGCTAGAAGGGTGGAAACGATAGCAAGAAAGCCGAGATCTGCCCTCACAACGAGAATAACAATGGCAACCTGAAAAAGTTTTCCAAGGAATTCTACCAGGGCCACCTTGTCCATCGCCACGCGTTTCTGAAAAATACCATTCAACATCAATGAAAGCGTGGAAAAGAGAATCGCCCCAGCAGCGATAAAAATACCGATTTTCAAATCACGCGGATAATCAAAAAATACTACCAAAAATGGTGCCAGCAAGAAAACAACGAGGGAGGATGTCAGCCGTAAGGACAGAACCTTGCTTAGGATCTTGCCTTCATCCGCTCCTTCACGAGAAATCTCGCGGGCCGTCACCGAACTCAACCCTAGATCAGCCAAAGCGGAAAAAAAAGCAAAAAAAGCGAGTACGGTCGAATACTTGCCGAAACCATCCTGTCCGAGATATCCAGTGATCAAACGAATCGAATAGAGGGAAAGAGCTACTGTTGAAAATACTTTCAAAAAAGAATTGAAGACAACGTTATAAGCAATTTTATGTGCGAGGGCCATTGCTTTTTCATTTTATTTGATTGTACAAGTTCCTTAAATAAGGTCGGCCGATCCGTTCTCTATTATTTTCGGGCTGACCATCACTTTTCTTTCTTCTCCTCTCCCGACACTTTCGGTGCTGACATTCGGATTTTTTGCAAGAAAAGAGTGCACTACTTTGCGTTCGTATGGAAGCATCGGACGAAGAGCGACAGAAATATTGTTTTCCAAAGCTTCAAAAGCGGCTTTTTCTGCTTCTTTTTCGAGCACTGTCCTTTTTTCAAGGAAATAATCATTCACGTCTACCACGATATTCACTCTTTCTTCTATTTTCTTGCGAAGCATTACACGGACAAGATGCTGGACAGCAGCAAGATTCGTCCCATACTGACCGATAAGAAAATTCTGATCTTTCTCTACGCGAGCCATACAAAAGAAGATGTTCGGGGTTCCCTGTTCCCCCGTTACCTCGACGGAAGCCTCAAAACCGAGCTTCTGCAACAACTCTACGACAGTTTCTTTGATGATTTCTTGGTGTAGCTTATTCATACGTTATTTCTCTTGTTTCGGTTTAAAGATAACCATCTGCTGAAAGAGCATAAACAGTGTCGAGAAAAACCAGTAGAGAGCCAAAGCGGCTGGAAATGTCGCTCCGATAAAGAATGCCAGTCCCGGACCCAGATACAACATCTGCTTATTCATTATAGTCGCAAAGTCGGGTTCAGAGGAAGAGGTATTCTTGATTTCGGGCTTGCTCTGGTTTTGAAAAAGCATTTTTGTTTGAAAATACTGAACGATTGCTGAAAGGAAGGCCAATACATAATTTGGCTTCGTGAGGTCTACAAAATGAAGGAAGAGATGATTGATCGCGCCCGGATTAGGTATGAATGTATATAAATCGCTTGGATTAGCCACAAAACCAGCCTGAGAAATATTGATAATCACCCGATAGATGGCAATAAGAAATATCAATTGGATGATAAGTGGGAGACATCCGGAGAACGGGTTTGTTTTGTGTTCTTTATAAAACTCCATCAGCGCTTTTGTTTGTTTCTCCTTATCATTTTTGTGCTTTTGCTGGAGCTCTTTGATTTGTGGCTGTAATTCCTGCATCTTTTTCTGTGATTCTATCTGTTTTTTGGAAAGGGGTATCAAAAGAGACTTCAAAACAAGCGTTGTGAGTATAATGGCCACACCGAAGTCATATCCCGGAACGACATTATAAAAGAATATAAGGGCGTTATAGAGAGGTTGATAGATAGAAATATCAAAAATATGCATCATATTGTTTTATGCTTTACGGTTTTTGTTTATGGTTTGAAAAAGACTCTGCATTATTTTCTCTGTCTGTTTAGTATCCACCTTTTTTGGCTTTTTTACAAGGAAAAAGAGGATATCTCCCGCCTGCGGCCACTCTTCTTGATGCTTATAAAACACTTCAGAGAACACTCTTCGGAACCTATTCCGATCGATAGCTAAAGGGAGGTGCTTCTTACCAAGAGAGAACCCTAATCGTATCGATGGAGCGTCGAGCAAATACCGGCAACCGACTTCTCCAAAAAAAAGAGGCTTACCGAAGCGAAAGACCCTATCAAAATCCTCTTTTTTTTGCAAACGCAGACCTTTCTTTAACATATTCTACGCTACCGTCAATTTTTTTCTTCCGTCTCTACGGCGATTTGCCACTACTTTTCTTCCTCCAGCAGTATTCATTCTCTCAAGAAAGCCATGTCGTCTGACACGTTTGAGGGTTTTTGGTTGATAGGTTCTTTTCGGCATATAATAAACATTAGATTTTAAGTCATTGGATGTTTTTCTAGTGTACCAGAAAAAGAAAGAAAGTCAATGATGGAGCCTTTTCTCTTGTTATACACCGCTTATCCACACTTCGTACACTTTTTCACCCTATGCCGACCTATACGGCCGTGATATAATTCTATTTGATGTTTTTGTACTCTCTAATGGTAGCTTTGCTTTATGACAAACGAGGAGTTATGGAAGGCTGTTTTGGGACAGATGGAGCTCTCTATTTCCCGTGCTAATTTTATTACTTGGTTCAGGAACACGAGTATTGTTAGCAATCAAGATGGGATTGTGACTATTGGGGTGCCAAATGGTTTTGCAAAAGAATGGCTTGAAAACAAGTATAATCTCTATATTTTACGTGCTCTCAAGGGCATCAATGGTGATATTCAAACCATCCGCTGTATCATTGCGCCGGAAAAACTTACTTCTTCTTTGCCAACCGTAGACTCTCTTAAGAATATAGACGCCGTAAAGTCACCCGAGACCGTGGGATTCGTCCGAAAGAAACTGATTGAAAAACCATTTTTTACCGAATCGGATCCATCCACACCTCTTTTCCATGAAACCAATCTCAATAATCGATACACATTCGAAAATTTCATCGTCGCAGAAAATAATGATCTCGCCCGCGCAGCTTGCTATGCGGTTTCGCAGAATCTCGGTACGGCTTATAATCCTCTTTTCATCTATGGAGGTGTCGGACTGGGAAAAACCCACCTGCTCCAGTCTATCGGAAATGAGGTGGTGAAGAATTCACCTGAAAAAAGAATCAAATACATCAATTCAGAACGCTTTACAACAGAGCTCGTAGATTCCATCAAGAGCCAGAAAATAGATAAATTCAAAGAATATTATCAACAGATGGATCTTCTTATCATTGATGATATCCAATTCCTTTCCGGAAGAGAAAAGACCCAGAATGAATTTTTCCATATTTTCAACTCGCTCTATCAGCTCAACAAGCAGATTGTCATATCAAGTGACCGACCGCCAAAAGCCATACCTACTCTTGAAGAGCGTCTCCGCTCACGTTTCGAAGGCGGTATGATCACTGATATCAGTCGTCCGAATTTCGAAACAAGAGTGGCTATCTTGGAATCAAAAATCACTGAAAAAGGCTTTACTATAGACGCTCCGGCCATACGTTTCATCGCTGAAAACATCACTCAAAACATCCGCGAACTTGAGGGGGCTCTCAACCGAGTCATCGCTTTCTGTGAATTTCATAAAATCTCGCCTACCCTAGAGAACACAGAGAAAATACTTTCTCAACTCATCGAAAATAATAAAAAGACTATCCAAGTCGATGATATTTTTCGTGTTATCACCGAGTTTTATAATATTACCAAGGAAGATATCATAAAAAAGGGAAGAAAAAAAGAAATCTCTCACCCACGCCAGGTAATGATGTATATCCTCCGAACCGAACTTCAAACTCCATTTTCAACCATCGGTGATATTTTGGGAGGAAGAGATCATACGACCGCGCTACACGCATTTGAAAAAATAAACAAAAATAAAGATTCTCGCCCACGCCTGAAAGAAGAGTTGAACATTCTAAAGGAGCGTCTTTATTATCCGGTTTGATGTACCCCGTTAGAGAAAAACAGATATTGTTTTGTGGTAATTTATATTTTTAATAAGAAAGTTGTTTTATTTTTCTTGAAATATTGTTGTGTTTTTCTCTAACAGGGTGTATAAACTTGTATAACTTACCAAAAGTCGTGTAGAGTGTTTGTGTAAGAGAAGAAGTTTTGTGGATAAAAAATGATTCTTCTTGAATTATTTTTAAAAAGATATTTTTCCACCACTTTTCTTTTATAAGACATTTCTTCTCTCTTAGAAACAATACCTTTTATAAAGCATTATTATGACTTATCCAGATATTCACAGCCCTAATGGTAATAAGAAATTTTTATAATATAATTTAAAAGAAACTATTAATACAAGATCTTATGAAACTCATTTGTACACAAGAAAATCTCAATCGAGCCATCTCGTATTTGGAAAAAATAGCAGGAAAACAAGCAACCCTTCCTATTTTAAGTAATTTCTTAATAGAAACAGAAAATGGAAGGTTGAAAATTTCTGCAACAAACTTGGAAATAGGAATAATTACCTCTATTGGAGCAAAAATAGAAAAAGAAGGGAAAATAGCTATACCGGCAAAATTGTTGAGTAATTTTATACACAACCTTCCTTTAGGAGATATCCTTGAATTAGAAAGTGATAATGAAGGATTAAAAATAATAAGCACTTCATATCAAATAAAAATCAAAGGCTTGAATGGGAAGGATTTTCCTATTATTCCTGAATATAAGGAGGAATATTTCTTTACTTTTCCGGCGCAAGAACTTAAAACAGCCCTTTCTCGCCTTTTATTTTGTATCAGTTCGAATAATGCGCGTCTCGAACTTACAGGTGTGCATATTTTCTTTCATAAGGATACAATAGAAATTGCTGCCACAGACAGTTTCCGTCTTGCTGAAGAAATAATTCCTTTCACAGAGCAAGGAAGCGAGTATGATAATTTCCTTTCTCAAAATCCTTCGCTCATTATTCCTGGGAATACGTTACACGAAATCATCCATATTATCACACCTGAGAGCAGGGATATAAAAATAGCTCTGAAAGAGAATCAGATATTCTTTGAAATAGATGGTGTACAGGTCGTATCGAGAATTATCAATGGGAAATACCCTGATTATAAGCAAATAATCCCAAAAGACTTCTCTCTCCAGGTTATTTTGGAAAAAGAATCTTTCCAAAGAGCGGTCAAAATAGCCAGCAGTTTTTCCTCGTATAATTCCGGAGAAATAACACTTCTTTTCCAACCAGAAGAAAAAATATGCACCATATCGTCAGCATCACAGGAAATCGGGGAAAATAAGACCGTACTGCCGATAGAAATACTCCATGGTACAGAACCGCTCACTATCGTCTTTAATCCACGATATGTCCTGGAAGGGATAAATGTTCTTGTGGGTGAAAAAATTCTCTTTCTGGCCAATGACGGATCTACCCCGGCGGCACTCCGTATACATAATAGAGAAAATGCCGTCCTCACTGAAAGTTATTTCTACATTATGATGCCTATTCGGAAGTAATAGAGGGATAATTATATATCTTTTTTCTGTGAATAATCACTTCTATGCGTACCTTAAAAGAACTTCTTCCTAAAAAACAACATAGCCCACTGAAAGGAATCGACGAAAAAACGATTTTTCACATTGCGAAGCGTATTTTAGTGGAAGAATACGGCGTGCGTGGCGGAGAAAATATCATTCCGAGCTTTTATAAAGACAAAAAACTCTTTCTTTCACCGCGGAGTTCCTTGTGGGCAAGCGAGATATATCTCACACGTGTCCATCTTGCAGAGCGTATGAACGCAGTCTTAGGGAGCGAGGAAATAAAAGAGATCAAAATCACCCAACAGATGTAAAAAATCTCAAAAACTGACACTCATACTCTTGCTATCGCGTGCGATATTACCATTTGTATCTTTGATTTCAACCTCTATGATTATGGTAGAAGGGGCAGGAACGGTATAACTGATTGAATAGGGGCTGAAAGACGTCGAGCCTACTTCGGAGCCATTTACGGAATACGTGACGGAATTTACACCGTAAGGAGCCTTTACATCCGCACTCAGGATTATGGATGCGGAGGATGAGCTCACTGCGGTCGTCAGGCTGATGCTCGGTTGGAATTTTTTGAAATCACTTTCTTTGCACTCATCCGTAGGAGGAGAACCGTGCGTGGAGCCTTTCTGACCTTTATACCATTCTTCCACACCTTTCTCCCAATTTTTGTATTGCGGATCGCTTTCCGGTTTGTCGGGAATAGACCCTCGTGGATCATCACGATTTACGTAGTAGAGGATATCGTGAGTGCTTACAAAATCCTTTTTATCAGCCTCGCTATCAGGACAATATTTATTTGCAAGACAATAACTCCCTTTGTCTCCTGGAATACCGCAGACCTTCAGGTTCTTTTCTGTTTCGAGTTTGCCTGCAAGCATCAGTTTGTTTGTTTTTTCTTCCCCATCACCGATCTCATCCTCAGGAGTATATTTGGGGAAATCTTCGATAGCATAGTTCGTGAGTGTTTGGTCGAGGAAAGCGCGCCAGATCGGAGCAGCGACATTGACACCATCTGATCCGGTCACCATAGGTGCATTATTATTATTTCCCGCCCATACGCCGACAGCAAGAGAGGGAGTATAGCCGACAGTCCATCCGTCACGGAATTCGTTGGTAGTACCTGTTTTTGCGACGATAGGACGATTGTCGAAACGGAGAGGGGAATTATCGCCGAATACCCAGGCTCTATTGTTGTTATTGGAGAGGATAGAATCGAGCATAGCGACATATTTTTCCTCTACCACACGTTCGCCGGCATCCGGTTTGAATTCCTCGAGCATACTTCCCTTCGCGTCCTCAATGCGAAGAATGGCCGTTTTCTGATGCTTGATACCGCCGGTGGCAAGGGTGCTATAAGCGCTGACATGATCGAGGAGTTTTACTTCGCCGCCACCCAAGACAAGAGAGAGGCCGAGTCGGGAAGGATCATTGAGGCCGGTGATGCCGAGATTCTTTGCCAGTGAAATAGCATCATTCACCCCGACCAGATAGAGGGTTTTGACTGCGGGAACATTGAGGGAACCACCGAGAGTTTTCATCATCGGAAGCGGTCCGTGAAATTTCCCATCGTAGTTATTCGGTTCATAGCTTTTTCCCTCTGCTGTCTCGAACTGGGTTTTCGTATCATAGAGAATGGTTTCGGGGAGGTATCCTTTCGTGAAGGCTGCCAAATACACATACGGCTTGAAAGAAGATCCAGGCTGTCTCTGTGCGATGGCTACATCAAAATTTGGCTCGAAAACGCAGGTTTTTCCAGAAATACAACCAGCCGGCTCTGACGTGCCAAAATAGTCTTTGGAACCGACCAAAGCGAGAATCTGTCCTGTCTTGGGGTCCATTGCCACGAGAGCGGCGTTGGCAGCTTTCCATTTTTTGTTGTTGAGAGAGCCCTCACGCACCGCCTGTTCGGCGACTTGTTGTTTGTCCCAATCAAGAGTAGTGATCACTTTGTAACCGCTTTGTTCGACGGCCTGATCACCATATTTTTGCTGGAGATAGTCCTTGATATACATAACGAAATGCGGAGCGGCAATGATATCCTTTTGTGGCTGTATCTTATCGAGAGTATTGGTATTCATAGCCTCCGTCAATTGTTCTTCCGTGATATATCCGAGGCGCGCCATTGCTTTGAGAGCGAAGTCCTTTCGTCCGATGAGAGCGTCCGTGTGTGAGCCGTAGGGTGAATAATAGGCAGTGGCCTGAGGGAGGGATGAGATGAGAGCAGCCTCATCGAGCGTCAGTTCGCGAGCCGGCTTCCCGAAAAAAGTCTGAGACGCAGCTTCGATGCCATAAGCGTTCGAGCCATAAGGTATCTCATTCAAATACATAGCAAGGATTTCGTCTTTGGAAAACTTCGTCTCTATTTCGAGAGAAAGAATGACTTCTTTGACCTTGCGGAGAAGGGTTTTTTCACTGGTGAGCAGGGAATTTTTGACAAACTGCTGTGTAATAGTCGATCCGCCCTGAGCCTTGCCAAGCTGAATGACATCCTTGAATATCGAGCGGAAGATAGAAGTGAGTTTTA
>PFVP01000031.1 GCA_002790675.1 Candidatus Moranbacteria bacterium CG_4_9_14_3_um_filter_45_14
CTCGACCGCTCGATTCTCTATAGGCACAGTATTTCACCGTATTTTCTTCCGCATAATTCTGATGATATTCTTCAGCACTATAAAAATTTTTGTACGGCAATATCTTGACCGCGACTGGTTTACTAAAAATCTGCGCATTATTCAATGCTTGCAAATTTCGCTCGGCTACTAATCGTTCTTCTTCGGAAGTATAAAATATCACCGCCTGATAGCTTTCTCCGCGATCATAGAACTGTCCACCGGCATCCGTCGGATCGATATGCATCAGATGATAGTGCACGAGGTTTTCATAGGTTGTGATATCTCCGTCATAATAGATCTCCACCGCTTCCCGATGCCCACTCTTCTCACTCGTCACATCACTATAGGTCGGGTTCACCACCGTGCCCCCCGCATACCCCGAAACCACCTCTCTCACGCCAGGTGCTTTTTGGAGATCACTTTCTGTGCACCAGAAACACCCGCCGGCGAAATATGCTCGCTTGTACTGTGTCAATTCTTCCGCTGTCTTTTTCATATGTTTTTCTTTATTATGTTCCAAACAGCTTTGTTTGGGAATGCTCGGAATTTTCACATCTCCTACGATCTGAATACCACGCGAATACCATATTCCTCCAACGATAATACATACCCCCGATACCACAAGTACTATTTTCTTTGATGTGTTCATATACTTTCACTTTCTTTCCATAGTTTCATTATACCAGGTTCTAACCCTACGTAATGGTAACATAAAAACAAGGCTTTATTAAGCCTTGTTTTTAGTTGCCCCGAGCGTTGGAAGAAGTTCGAACCTCTCTATGGTTACAGCTACCATCCTCCCTTCTCATCCGAAAATGAGAGTATACTGGTTCTATGAACAAATTCCTTCGCTTTCTTCCTACGGGGAGTATCATTCTGGCAATGACCACTTTTGCATCTTATGGGGCAGGACTTTGGCGTGATCGGATATTCGCCCAGAGCTTTGGCGCATCTCGATCGCTCGACGCTTATAATGCCGCATTTTTACTCCCCGATCTCCTTTTCAATATTTTCATCGCCAGCGGTATCGCTGCCGCTTTCGTCCCGATCATATCTCCCCTCCTGAAATCTGATCGCAAAAGAGCGGAAGAATATCTCGGCACAGTAATAACCGGGGCTATGGGAGCGATGACTCTTTCTGCTCTTGTGATCATAGTCTTTGCCGGACAGATAAGTGCCCTCGTCGCTCCAGGATTCGCACCGGAAGACCAGCTCCTGGTCACCAAGCTCCTCCGCTATCTCGCTCTCTCTCCGATCATCTTCAGCGCTTCGAACGCCTTGGGGGCGCTCCTCATCGTTGAGCGTCGATTTCTCTACTACGGACTGTCTCCCGTGCTCTATAACCTCGGTATCATTTTCGGCACCATATTCCTCTCTGCCCGTTTCGGTATTATGGGTGCCGTCTGGGGCACGCTTCTCGGAGCGCTCCTTCATCTCTCGGTGCGACTCTTCGACGTCCTACGCTCTGGATTCAAATTGAAATGGAGTTTCTATCCGAAGCGACCGGAATTCAAGAAAACGCTTTCCCTGATGTTACCGAAAATGTTCGGCCATCCGGTAGAACTCGCGACCTTCTGGGCCTTCACCATCGTCGCCTCCCATCTCGAGCCAGGCTCCGTCGCCATTCTCAATTTTGCGAGAAACTTCGAGAGTGTTCCTGTCAGTCTTATCGGCATTACGATCGCCACTACCACGTTTCCTCTCTTGGCCCGATCGGTGGCTGACGGAACCATAGAATCATTCCGTAAAGCACTAAGAACATCTTTTTGGCTCATCTTGGGCGGGAGTATTTTTGCAGCCATCGTTATTTTTCTCATCCGTGAACCGCTGATCCGGATCATCTTGGGTGGCGGAGCATTCGACCAAGAAAGCGTGGCTCGCACGGCTCTCGTTTTGGGAGTGTTCACTCTCGCTATGCCGACGGAATCCCTCGTTCATCTTCTCGCCAGAGCCTTCTATGCCACCAAAAACACCCTCATCCCCGTTGTTTTGAGTATCATCGGACTTGTCATCGCCATCGGTGGAGCCGTATATCTGACGCCACGCTTCGGTATCGTCGCCCTGCCTTTCTCTTTTTTCTTAGCGAGTCTCACCGAACTCATTCTGCTCTTGTCTCTCCTACCACGACGTTTGCGAACGGTGGAAAATACCCGGTGATTTCATTCTTTCATCTCGATGGATGATCATCCTCTTGCTAAGATACCGATACGTTCTCTCAACGCCTTCTTACACTTTCATTTCAAAAAGTATGAATCTCAAAAAATGGAGTATTCTTTCCCTCTTTCTCATCGCGCTTATTATCGGCGGAGCGGTGTTGTATACGTATGAAAGAAAATCAGCTTCTCTTTTACCAATCATACCTTCTTCATCCCTTCCGGAACCACAACCTTTCTTCATACCACCGGACTCTTCTTCAAACAAACTTCCCAAAAAAGTTCCGGACAAATTTTTGCTCCAAGTACCGTTCACTGTCCAGGCTCCCACCGCCAACTGGGACGAGATGCACAATGAGGCCTGTGAAGAGGCGAGTGCCATTATGGTCGCTGCCTACTTTTCCGGCGATACGAGAAAAGTGTTACCCGCGTCTGAGGTAGAAAAACAACTGGCTGACCTAGCGGAGTGGGAAGAAAAAACTTTCGGCTATTCCCTCAACACCACCACCGAAGAAACGGCGCAAATGATCCGTGAGGTGTATCATCTCAAAGCCGATCTCATCGAGGATTTCATGGAAGAAGACATCAAAAACGCGCTTCTGGAAAAAAAGATGGTCATCATTCCGGTCAATGGCCGAAAGCTCGGCAACCCTTACTTTCGCCAACCAGGACCGATCTATCATATGTTCGTCATCCGAGGCTACACGAAGGAGAAGATGATTACCAATGAGCCTGGCACGAAGCGCGGCGAAAACTACCCATACTCCTTCGCTACGATCAAAAATGCAGGAGCAGATTGGAATCACAAAACCAATACGATCGATGAGGAAAAGTCCGTTATGATCGTGGTTTCAAAATAAATACAAAAACAACGCCATTTCGGACGTTGTTTTCTTCTGCTAACACTTTGGGATGATTTCGGAACACTGGATCTTAGTATATCTTATCCAAATACAAAATATTGCTTTAAACAAGCAACTGAACTATTACAGGGATAGATTTAGTTTATTAACTCTTTTCTTTAAATAGGTCAGAAACCTGTTTAGCTTTATTCAGCATTTCAAAACTTGTATATCTAGATGCTTGCATTGACCCCATCTTCGTATTTCCAAATGGTATAGGTTTTTCAAGCAAGTGAGCTGGCTCAGAAAAGACTAGCTTGTATTTTCCTTCTTCCCCATATGGCTCTATGTGCTCAACTTTAGCGTAATGTGTCACTGCCGATACTGGGTTAGTTTGATAAGCCGCAATATATTTTATACCCCCTATCATTCCTCCGGATATCCTGATAGCATACCAAGAATTTTCTCCAAGAAAGACACGATTGAACCCTTCTTCTTGGGCAGGAACGACTATTGTATTTTTAACTTCTTTCGTTTTTTCTTCTATTGGCTCTATTACGGCTTTCGGAATTTCAAATGCTCTCAAACCAACAAGTGGCAAGGTCTGGTAAATCTCGGTGAGAAAAACCTGCATTTCAGCCTGCTCGGCTTCAGATATGGTTGGTTCCTGCGGATTGTTACCATTTTCTACAATACTTCTGTTTGCCTTTAAAACCCTATCAATAAGTTTGTGTTCAAGCCATTTTGCATGGGTTGAATTTATCTTATTATCAGAAACAAAAATAACAGCCTTGTCCCAAAAATCTTTATTTTTTAAGTGCTGTTCGATTCTGTTCTTTACAGTATCGGCTTGTCCAATATAAACAGTTGGTAATTCATCTTCAGACTTTGAATATCCAGTAAGAATATATATACCTGCGCCAGTTAGTTCTGGACGATGTTTTATTTGGTCCCACTTATTTCTTGGAAAAGCAAAAAACTTGCTCGGGGAACTTTGTCTATCAATAATCCGAAGACCTTCTGAGTCTCCTTCTGGAACATATATACGAATAGTAAAAGGATTAGCCATAACTTATATTTTCGATATAATCCAACTAATTAAGTTCCTATAAAAGCACTCATCTTAATAGAGAATCCCATTCAAAAGCTTTGATTTTTCTTCTGAAACAGAGGCAATGATAACTCCACTGGAATTGATATCTTTTTCTGCCTTTTCAATTTCTACCAAAATTTTTTCCTGAACTTTTATATCTGGAACTGGAATTTTTAACCCCTTGATTGTTTCTGGTGCAAGCTCAATCTGCCCACTCTGCCCCTCCGCCATTTCTTCAAGGACATCAAAGCCAATATAGGCAAGGGAATAAAGAATGATTTTAGGTATTATTTTTGCTTGATCTGGTCGTACAATAGTAATATGACTGTCTACCGTGTAATCTCCATCTAAATCAAAACAATTAACCCTCCCAGCAGTTCCAACTCCAGTAGAATTAATAAGAATGTCACCTTGATTTAACTTTCTATGATCTACAATGAATTCCTTAGAAGCAAAGTGTTTCTCCGAAAAATCAAAATCATCATAACCTCTAACTTGACCCGATTTTATTATCTGAAGACTAGAGTTTCCGTATTTGGGAGTTTTACCCCTTTGTATCATTAAAGTCACTTCATCAAGCCTCTGAAGCTCTTTGCTATGCTTAGTAAATAGGTCGCTAAAAATACCTCGAATTCTTTCTCTTGAAGTCTCAATGATTTTAATAGCCCCCTTTTGCTTATTTTCAATATCAGATATATCTCTATTAATCTTAGATAAAATCTCTTTTGGTGGAATTGGTAAGAATAAATCCTTAATTTCAGTGAGATTTATAGATGGATAATTTGAATCAACCCTAACAAGATTTGATGTCTTATAGTCTTCAAGGAAGTAGTAAAGATAACCAAGAAGGTCTGGATCCTTGTCGTATATACACGCTAGGTGGTTTACGACATAGGCAGAAGAATCCAATCTTCCAATATTATTGGTATTCACAGATTGCCCGCTTTTAGGAAACAGAATAGTGCCAGAAGGAAATTCCTTTAGCTTATGATCTTTCAGCGCCTTTTCATTTATGAAGCTCTCTCTATTTGGGAATACGTATCCATGAGCGTCTTTGTGATTCAAATTACCAGCTCGAATGAACGGGTATTTACCATCTTCAAAATACTTAATCCCTTGTGGAGCATTTGTTCCGTTATCTATAACCGAAACACACTCATCTAGTGGCTTAAGCGGATATCTTGAAACTAGTTTAACTTTTTTTTTAAATGAAAGAATAATCTTTTGATCAAACTTACCTGACGAAAAGTCGATCAATTCGTGCAAATTTCGTACAGCAAGATTACTTTTTAATTCATCGTCTATTTTCTCTATTTTTTGATTCAGAAAGTTCTTAAGAATATAACTGTTCACCTTTGAATCATCATTTAGATCATCTTCACTGTATAATTTTGAGATGATTTTGCCAGCTTCATCTTTATTGATTTTTATCCCTTCATACCCTCTTCGATTACTAAATTCATAACCAAGAAATCTTTTTCCTGCACTACGCTCTCCAGATTTTGCTAATACAACTTGCTTATTATAAGTGAGCATAAATGAAATTAGCTTCGCTCTTTCGTTCTGAATAATAGATTGCAAGAATTGTTCTCCGTTACTTTTTCCATCATCCTTGTATGAACGCTTATAATGCTTGTACAGAGCACTTTCTGCTATATTCTCAAACTTACCCTTCAGCAAGTCGATATAATCATTAAAAGAGATCCCCCCGTTTATTTCACGCACATAAGCTGAAAAGGCTCTTTCAATATTATTACAAGCAACGTCCCTAAAGTTCTTTAAGAATTGATCCACTATTTCTTCGCAATTCTGTGCATTAATTTCGTTTCTTTTTTGAAGAAAGACCACTACGGTATTAGTGTTAGTAGCCATGAAAGTATTGTTGCCAAAAGCAACGATAGCTTTGATATCAAAGTTTTTCAAAATTAGACTCCTCGTGTCAGAATAGATACCGGAATTCGTTAAAACTGATACAGGCAAAACAATGCCCGCACAGCCACCCTCCGTTAGAAGATGTTTCGCTCTTTCAATGAAAAGGCATTCGATTTCGGAGCTTTGTTCAGTCAGTCGGGGGTACAAGAAAAATGTTTCTTTCCCATTCTTTAAGGTATTCTTGAAACCGCTTACAGAATAAGGTGGATTAGCAACTAGAATATCAAATTGCTCATTATTTACCCCATCGTAACTTACTAAAAGCTTTCCCTTATATTCCTTGCTCGTATTAAAGCTATCCAAACCGTCACCACAAATAATATTTGCGTCCCCATCTCCATTCAAAAATGTACTAATCTTTGTGGTTTTAGCCAGACGATAGTCTTTTTCTATTCCGTACACATATTCTTTCGCCCATAGATACTCATTCTTTAGAGCGCTAAAATTTCTTTTTGCCAATCCTCCTCCCTTTATCCAATCCTCGTCAATTACAGATATGTGTTTATTTATTTCATCCATTACTTCTGTCAAGAAGTGTCCACTTCCTGAGGCATAGTCAATAACGTAAGGTAAAAAGTTTTCCTCACGATCGGCATTCTTCCTTTCAATTATGTTCTTTATAGGAATAGAGCGACATATAAAACGCGTGATAGGAATTGGGGTAAAGAATTGTCCAGATTCCTGTTTAATACCAGTATTTAGGAGTTTTTCGAAGAAATCTCCTAGAAACTGTTGTTTGGTAGAATATTTAATTCGATATTTTTCTAGAAGCTTTACAACTTCCTTAACTACGATAGCGTTTTGTTCAAATGATTTTTTATCAAAAACTTCCTTAAAAGCAAACTCGTTGCCTGAATAGAGCTTTTGCTGAATAAACAATCTTTCAATCTCAGCCTTCTTATCACTAGCGCTCACCATATTGAGCACTTTCTCTAACTCATCTTTAGTAACTGCAGAGATTTTCAAACCCAAGTACTTATCCATCCCTCTTTTATAGAGATCGTTAAGACGCAACATCACATCCTCATTCTTTTCACTTTCCCCCCATTGAAACTGAGTTTTATCATTTTCACTTCTTTCAAACTCATCAACAATTTTACAAAGAAAAAGATTGAAGATTTTATTAAATGCATTTGTTTTATCTGATACAACGTTCCTTCTTAGGATTTCTGCAAATCGGTTAAAAATATAACCGCCATCATCTGCTGTCAAATCTTTCAGATCCTTTTTTAAGATTCCTATGAATTCAATATGATACGGTGTAACATCATTTTCAAAAATTCCCTTTGCTTCAAATATTTGTGGCGTCCAAACCTCAAAAGCTTCTTGTTGGTTTTTTGAACTAACAATCTGATCAGAAATACGAATGATATCACTTTCAAAAATAGCTTGATTATCCTTAATTGTAGACGAGTACAAACAAAGATACTTTGTTGTCTTTTCTTGGATTAAATAACTGAACAGCTGGCCTCCGTCTTCGAACATTTTCTCTTTTTCTTTCCGATGTTCGTTACCGTATGTCTTACATTCAATCATTAAAAAACTCTGTCGCCTATCATTTAAAACAAGAATATCAAGACATCCTTTGGTTTTGTGACCAAGTGGCCAGTCCTTTTCCAGTTCTATATTCTCAGGCGAGTAACCCTTTTCAAGAAGCCTATTAACACACTCAAGAACAACGAATGATTCTGGTTGGGAAAAATTAGAAGTGGTAGCTCGATAACATCTAATTTTTTCACCGTAATTAATCTTCGATGTTCTCAAAGAATCTGTGATAGTTATAGATATCTCATACCCTCCCACATATTTTTTACACCAAATACCATCAGACCCTTCTTTCGGTCTGAAGCCTAAAATCTCTAGTGATTTTCTTAAATTTTGAGTATCAAATGGAGACATATCTTCAGTTTATAAGATTCTACGAAAAAACACAAGTGCTGGCTAAAAAATAAACGAGTTGAGTAAAATTACCAAAAGACAACTTGATATTCTTTACACTGCAGTATATAGCACGACATGCGATGTTTATAAAACGCCAATCATAAAAAAGCTCGCGCGACTTTAAAAAGTATGCTTGATAACATTGATTAAAACGCCATAAAGGACATTTTTGGCTTTAGAACCTTATCTCCAATCGCAGTCATCACCCCATTTACCCTGATGTCCTCATTTTTACATATCCAGTATATCAGGTTCTCCCGTCCTGTTGGGGGTATAAAAAACAAGGCTTGTTACAGTCTTGTTTTTACTTGCTCTGGCGGCAGGATTTACCCTCTGGGGCATAAACTTCGAGTGAAACACTCCCCCTCTCATATTTCGATACTTATTCCGATCTCGAAGCATCTCAAAAGGTCTTCTTTTTTGATCTCGCTTCACTCGCTTCAATGAGTCGACGGACGTTCTGCTGGTTTCCTGTCACATTCCCCCGAACATGCAGCTCTGTCGCAAGGAAAAGCCACTTCATGGCATTTTCAACCGTCCAATACTCATGGCTCATGCTGGTAACTGCGTTTTGGCTCATCTTTTCATAGAGCTTCTTGTCAGTAACAAGCTGAAAAAGACGATGAGCCACTCTCTTCGTATCCCCTGTCTTCACTAAAAACCCGTTGATCTCATGCTTGATCTGAAGCGGTATACCTCCCGTCCTGTATACTACTACCGGGACACCCTTCGCCAACGCTTCCGTCACTTTTACCTCAAAACCCTCGCGATGTGAAAGCTGAAGCGCCACAGTGCTATCGCGCAAAAGCATATTGAGGAGCTGGTCGATATGCAGAACACGGATAACTTTGATATCCTGGGCGAGCGGACTGTACCGCTCCATTTCAAGAAGCATAAGAGTTTCCTCGAGAACAACACTCCCTTCAGGATCATCGATTGCGCCATTACCGACGAGGACTAGCTGTGGTGTCTCGCGAAGCGGCCTATCGAGATCGCCGAACTTTTTTCGGAAACAACGATAAGCCTCAATGACATCCGGAATGCCCTTCGAAGGATCAAAGCGGGCGACCTGAATAAAATACGGTCGATTGAAATCGAGGACGGTCTGTCCGGTATGACTCAAAAGTTCATTAAACAAATGCTGGTACCAATCGTGCTGCTTCTGGGTCAGTTCCTTGTTGAGTCCATCCAGAGGATCGGTCGTCGCCGGCATATAGACCACCTTCTCTTTCGGAATATCTTCCGGTACGAACTCATGCAGAGGATGGCTGACAAAAAGATCCACGAGCAAGATATTCTTCTTCAGAAAACTCCATGTTCTTGATTGTGGCGTCCCCTTTTTCCTAATCAAGTCGGAACGAATCTGGATATGCGAGCGATAAATGATCTTGGCACGCGGATTGGCCTTGCGGATATATGGAATCAATCCTGACGGCTGTGGATCATCGATGATGACGACATCAGCATTCCGGTAGGCAGGCAGTAGGAATTCAGCGTTATATCCGATCCAGTCCTTATAAACCGCCTTGTCCTGACTGTTCAGTACCGTGGATTTCGGAGCGATAGCCTGAAGCACATTGTGGAATTTGAGCTTGGTCACTTTGAAAGCTTCTTCATTCGGACTCATGACATACCAACTGGCATCAACACCGAAGAGGCGATAGAGACGAATCAGTGCATGCCGCATCAGAGCCACGCCTCCACCGTTAGGAGTACTGCTGAAGAAAACAATTTTTGTTC
This sequence comes from Candidatus Moranbacteria bacterium CG_4_9_14_3_um_filter_45_14, assembly GCA_002790675.1. Lineage (GTDB taxonomy): Bacteria > Patescibacteriota > Minisyncoccia > Moranbacterales > UBA1568 > UBA1568. The sequence continues at coordinate 9,723 of PFVP01000031.1, forward strand.
CGAGTTGCCTCGAATGTTCAGCCAGCTTTTGCAACAAGAGGAAATCATTCTTTGGAGTAACTCTTCTGTGATCTTTCAGCTGCACCAAGTGCGAGGGTCGGACGGCATGTAGATCGCTCAATATCACTCGCGCTATCCAAGCATCAGCGTACTGCTCCATCACAATTTTGGCCGCATCTTCGGCGGACTTGATGATAGACTTGTGTGACGGAAACAGCAGATGTGGCACGATGTCCCTCTTGAGCCATAACCGAGCACCGAAGGATTCGCTCCACCGGAGACTCTTTCCCCGCATACCGACTGCTACGATCTTCGCTTGCTGTTGCCGCTCATACTCTTTCAGGAGATCCAGCACCCGACCGGACATCTCCTTCGATATCACGGCCACGTATTCCGATGAAATCAGTCCGTCCTCGGCCGAGAGGGCGATGGCGAAGCCCTTCTCATCCCAAACTATTCCCGCATACAACGGACGCGAGACAAACTTCTTTTCTCTCCTGCTCAGTACCGGATGAGATAACATAAATTATAAATAGGTGTTTCTTTTATCAGTATACCACTAACTCCAAAATTCACTCTGAGAAACAAAAAACGACCCACAAAGGGTCGCTTTTAACTTTCTGCTCTGGCGGCAGGATTCGAACCTGCGACCAAGTGATTACATTTCCCTCTTTGTTTCCAAAAAGAATGGACTATATCATCTCCATCGCACGAAGCATTAGGAGTGAGGGGCTTCCCCTTCTATTCATCAGGGTACTCTCTCGCGAGATAGCCTCTGAACCTTCCTACTCTTGTAGTAGGCTTGGCTGCTGATTACCATAATCGTGCTGATCGATCGTAGGCTTCCAGCAATTCACCTCATTCTTCACTTCTCAATTTCTCGAGAAGGCTGCGTAATTTAGAATGTTCTTCTCTGTGACAATTCGCACATATCAGAATACACTTATCTATTTCCTTCCGAACTCTTTCCCAGCTTCGGGTGAGTCCATCTTGAGATATCCCGAAATCCTTCCTGCCGAGAGCATGATGGAATTCGAGTGCATCTTGACACTGCTTGTAACCACACAAAGAACATTCTCCGCCTTTGTACAGAATCGCTTTTTGACGAACAGCCTTTCGGCGTTTCGCAACAGCGCATTTTATGTACTCTCGGCGATCAGCATAGGATCTTTTTTTGGCATATAGTCTAATATACCATAAATGTTTTCACAGTCACCTGCTCTACCGCTGAGCTACGCCAGAACGTATTGCCTTTCAAAGCAATGTAACTATTCTAAAGCAAAAAAAAGAAAAAGGCAACTATACAGGACAGTTGCCTCAAAAAACTTCTTTGCATCCCCAGTACTTCAACTGGGAACTGATTCCAACCGAGGGTGGAAATAATAAGCTTCTACTTTACGTATGAATTCCCCCAAATCATCTTTCTCGAATAACCGGTGAAGTTTCGGACTGCCAGAGACCGAATCATTGCTCACAACGTTATCGTCACCAACATAAAAACCGATGTGCCGATGGCCGAGTCCGCGACTACGAAATTTCTTCCCCCAGACAACGACACATCCGAGGCGCGGAGAATGTATTTTTTTCCAACCCGATGATTTGAGGTCACAGATCGTTTCGTCCACTGTCGTATGCACTCCGCCTGTGGTCAATCCACAGAGCGTCAGTATCGAAGACACAAAGTAGGCACAAGCGAGATCACCGTTCTCGATGACGTCTCTTGGTCCGACAACCGTGTCCACATACAGGTGCCTGTATTGATTCGAGCCAATGCTCCCGAGAATCATCGCAAGATACGTCTTGAAAAAGGCGAGAGGATACCCCTCTTCTTTGAGGATTGTTTTCATCGTCATTTTCTCCTGGTAAGGTACTATTTCTCCTGGTAGGGTGCACTATTGCAAAAATTGAAAGCAAGACTCTGATACAAGCTCTGTCCCTTTGTGGGATCCATTATACTCAAAGCACCTTCCGCTTCTCAAACTCTCGAAAAGCTCAAGTGAGGAAAATATAACAAATGGATGGGATTTTAGCAACATCAAAAGAAGAACTACCAAAAACCCCTCCGATGAGAAGGGGTTATGAAAGGTCTTTAGTAATCTCTCAGTTTTCGGATGTCTGCGTGTTCACGGATCTTTTCGAGAGCTTTGGCTTCGATCTGGCGGATACGTTCACGCGTCACACCGAATTCCTGACCGACTTCTTCGAGGGTATGAGTCACACCATCTTCCAATCCGAAACGGATGCGGAGGATCTTCTGTTCACGCGGAGTGAGTTCATCGAGAATATCAGAGATATGTGATTTCAAAAGTTTCCGTGAAGCAGACTGGTTCGGCATCACTGTTTCAGTATCTTCGATGAAATCACCGAGCACGCTGTCGTCTTCATTATCACCGACGGATGTTTCGAGAGAAACGGTTTCCTGGGAAATTTTCTGGATGTGGCGAATCTTTTCGACTTCGATATTCATTTCTGCGGCGATTTCTTCCGCCAATGGTTCACGTCCTAGTTCCTGCACCAGACGGCGGGTCACCTGAGCGTATTTGTTGATCGTTTCCACCATATGCACCGGAATGCGGATCGTACGCGACTGATCAGCGAGTGCTCGCGTGATAGCCTGACGGATCCACCAGGTAGCATAGGTAGAGAATTTATAGCCTTTACGATAATCGAATTTTTCTACCGCACGGAAGAGTCCGATGTTGCCTTCTTGGATGAGATCGAGGAGCGAGAGATTGTGCGAGCGACCGACATATTTCTTGGCAATCGATACCACCAATCGCAAGTTGGCTTCCGTCAAGCACTGTTTCGCGGGGATATCGCCTTTTTCGATCAGTTTGGCAAGACGTACTTCCTCTTCCCCGTTGAGAAGAGCCACGCGTCCGATTTCTTTCAGATACATCTGCACAAGGTCTGATGTATTCTCTTCACCGAGATCCATCATCTTGTCTTTGGCCTTCGGTGCCGATTTGCTTTTTTCTTTGCCTTTGTCCTTTCCTTTGCCTTTCCCTTTTTCTTTCTTGCCAAAATTCGCCCCTTCCTTCTCTATATCGAGTTTCAACATCTCCTCTGATCCGATGACACGGATACCGGACGTCTCGAGTTTTTCATACAGGCTTTCCAGATGATCCAAATCCTGTTCCACATCAGGCAAGATATGAATAATCTCATCTTCCGTCACGAAACCGCGTTGTTTTCCGCGTGCAAGCAATTCTGTCACGGCATCCTGCTGTTCCTCGATACGTTCCCGGCTTTGAGAAGCCCTCTTCTTCACCGGCTTCACAACTTTTCTAGGAGAAACTTTTGCTTTCCTGGAAACGACCTTCAATTTTTTTGATGTCGCTTTTTTCTTCAACACTTTTTTGGGCTGTTTTCTCTTCAGAGCAACGTGCTTTTTTGCCTTGCTTGCCGTGTGAGATTTTTTCACAATTTTTTTTATAGGTTTCTTAGTAACCCTTTTTACTTTCTTTACAATCTTTTTCACAATTTTTTTCATCTTTTTTGTCATAAGATCTTATTTATTAGAAAATAACGAAACTCGCTGTATGAGCTTCGAATGATTGTCATTTATAGGTACCCTATCCTAACAGCATTATCAGGATTTGTCCAAAGAAAGTTCCGTAAATTGAGAGAGAAGTTTCTTTTCCAATTCCTTGTCATTCTTCTTGCGCGCCTCTTCCAACGCTCGTTCCAACGCGATGAGCTTCTCACGTTTATTGATCTCTCTTCTCAAATCTTCGAGGTATTTTTTGGCTATTTCGAGCATCTTTCCTGTCCGATCCTCCGGAGGAATATCGATAAAATCCGGTAATTCCAAAATATGGAACGTCAGTCTCGTCGCTTCATTCTTCAATGTGACATCCTCTATGAGTGTCAGCGGATCCCTCGTCCCTGCCTGAATCAAGAAAAAATAGAGGGGATGTTTTTCGAGAAATGCTTTCGTCTCATCATCAAGCAGGAGATTGAAAAATGTTTCTCGGACAACATTATCCGCATACATAAATCCTACCAATTCCTCACGCAACAACTCGGAACGTTTCCCGAATGAAAGCGTATTCTTGAGAGGTTCTTCATTTCCTGTCTCGAACGGCGTATACCTCTCACGACGTTCTCGCGACTGGATGACTGTATTTACTACACCCAACACAAGCTTTTCTTCCATCTGTATCGCTTCTGAGAGTTCTTTGATCCAAAAAGCTCGTTCGATAGGATTCTTCACAAACACTAGAAGTTCAGCGTATTCTTCTGCTATTTTCCGTTTCCCATCGGGCGTATCCTTATCATATTGTTTCAAACTGGTTTGGAGAAAATACTCGAGTGCCGGAATCGAAGCCTTGACTGCTTCTCTCAATCCTTCCGGGTTCTCTTTGCCCATATCAGAGGCGTCCTTGCCGAAAGGGAGCGCGACGACTGTTACTAGGATCTCTTTCGAAAGCGCCGATTCTGCGCTTTTCCTCGCCGCTTTTTGTCCTGCTCCATCCATATCGAAAAACAATTTCACTTCACTGCCATAGCGTTTCATCACCGTGAGCTGTTCATCGGTGAGGGCGGTACCGGAAACGGCCACCGTGTTTTTGATGCCTGCTTGATGCATCGCGATGACGTCCATATTTCCCTCCACAATCACCGTCACGCCTGCTTGTTTCATCGCGAGTTTTGCTTGAAACAAGCCATATAATGCACGACTTTTGTGATAGACAGGTGTCTCAGGTGTATTGATATATTTCGCCTGTGTCTCATCACCGCCCGGTGCCACCCGTGCCGAATACCCGATCACTCGACCGAGAATATCAAAAATAGGAAACATAATCCGATCACGGAAACGATCATAATATGAAGATGCTGGATAAGAGATGTTTGATGATTGATTTCCTCCGTCTTTTGATTTTTGTATGACAAGCCCTGCACTCTCTATTTCTTGCTCAGAAAAACCCCTCCCCGTAAGAAATTCCAAGAGATGTCGCCAGCCGTCCGGTGCATAGCCCAAACGAAAGGTATGAATGCTTTCTTGCGATAAACCACGTGATGTAAGATAACTCCCTATTTTTTCTTTCCCGGCATCACCAGCCAATTGTTTTTCGAAAAATTTCGTCGAGAGTTCGAGGAGTTCATAAATACGATCTTTCGTTTCTTTGTTTCTTTCTTCACCTTTGTATTGTGGCAACTCGACCCCCGCACGCTCTGCCAGCATTTTCAGTGCCTCACGAAACTCGAGTCCCTCCATCTCCATTATGAAGGCAAACACGTCTCCGCCTTTCCCACAGCCGAAGCAGTGCCACATATTTTTCTCTTCGTTCACCATAAAAGACGGTGTCCGTTCCTGATGAAATGGACAACACGCTTTGTAATGCACACCGGACTTGTCCAGATGAACATACGATCCGATAAGATCGACAATGTTCAAACGTGCCTTGATTTCTTCGATAGTAGCGTCTGACATACTGTTTTCTTTTTTACCCGACTGACTGAATAATAGCTCTCAATAGGGATAAAAAGCAAGTTTCAGACAGTGGTAATGTATAAAAAGAAAAATCCTGCTGTATCCGATATACAACAGGAAAAATTTCTCTTACTTAGAGGTCGAACCTCTAAGTAAATCACTGAGAAGATTATTTGTTGCCAACGATGATAAGAATATCGGTAGCAGGAGTGGTTTCACCAGCAGGTATCGTCCCGAACAGTACCGCTCAGTGTTTGAGCAAGCCCCTTGGCCAACTGAGTGTTATTTCCGGAAAAACGAATATGAGAAAAAATCCTATGGGGATCGAAAAAAACTTTCTATAAAGAGAAATAGTTGTGAGGCCTTTCTTCATACGTAAAGTATGCTTTTATTTTCCGAGTATAATTGTTATTGGAGAGACGGATGTTTCTTTGTTCTTCGCATCTGCCGGGAGGATTGTTGCCTGCGGATATTTTTTTACGATGGTAGCCTTGATCATTTCTGCTTCCTTGTCGAGACTGGAAGCGAAATAGATGACGACTCCGGTATAATCTTTCAACGTATTCCCGGCGGTCACACTGGTATAGCCTTCTCCTTTCAAGAAAGTGGCAGTTACTCCAGCACTGCCTTTGGCTCCTCCACCATTCAGAACACTGATCGCCATTTCCTTGACGGTTGCCGTATCAACCGTACTCACCTTTTCTTCAGATTGTTTTGCTTGCTCCTCATCTGATGTTTTCGCTTCATCGATAGTGCCAACATTCTGCTCTTCGTTTGCTTGCTGTGACAACACGGATATGGATGGTTCAGCTTTGACCAGACGATTGTTCTTCCATCCCACATAGACCCCCCACCCGATAGAAGCGGTACTTACAACAACGAACAGTAACATACAAGCAAAAAGAATCCCTCCCCACAATGATTCATGGGAATGTGGCACTGATTTATCTTCTGTGGAGAGTACTGGATCTTTTTCTTCTGATTTCACATCTGCTTCTTCTTCCTCTGTTGATATTTCTAGCATAAATATTTTCTTTTTAAAGTACTTTTATTATACCACATCCAACAGAAAAAATTCACCATCAACTGTGTGTGTTCCCAAACATAAAAACTCCAGCGATGGTGGAGTTTCTTGAGGAGGAATTTCCTTTTTTCATTATTCTCGAATAGCTTTGGCGACAGCTGGTACTACTCGTTTATCGAAAGCATTGG
>PFVP01000056.1 GCA_002790675.1 Candidatus Moranbacteria bacterium CG_4_9_14_3_um_filter_45_14
ATAATTGTCGTCAACAATGCCAGTGATGATAGAACCGGAGAAGTGGCGCGATCTTTTTCGTTCGTCAAAGTAGTCGATGAACCACGAAAAGGATTGGTGCGGGCGCGTCAGACAGGCTACGAAGCATCGAGCGGTGAACTCATAGCCAACGTCGATGCGGATACATTGATGCCACAAGGGTGGATAGAAACTGTTTTTACAGAGTTTTCGACTGATTCTAAATTGGTCGCCCTCTCTGGGCCGTACATTTATTATGATTTGTCGACCATTACGAATTGGCTCATATCATTCTGGTATCGGATGGGGCAGATAGTCAGCTTCTTGAATACTCTTATCACGAAACGGAGCGGAACGATGCTTCAGGGCGGGAATTTTATCTTACGACGTAGTGCCTTGGTGCAAGCGGGTGGTTTCAATCTCAACTTTGATTTTTATGGTGAAGATACTGCTATTGCCAAGCAGATGAGCAGTCAGGGAAAAGTGAAATTCACCTTCCGTCTTTCTCTGTACACGTCGGGGCGGAGATTACGGGCAGAAGGTATTTTTACGATGGCTCTGAAATACGCAGTGAATTTTTTGTGGACGATCTTTTTCGACAAACCCTATACCAAAAAATATAAAGATATCCGTATATGAGAGAGCAAGTGTGGTGGAAAAAATGGATGAAGAAATTCCGAGAGATTTGGTACATCATCGCACGGAATGTTTTTCTGCTGACGAACGGTATCATCGCGCTTGTCGTCGTGTTGCTTCTGCTTTTCGGTGATATCGAGTCCGGTATATTTCTCGGTCTTATCTTGGTGATCAATATGACGCTCGGGTTGGGGCAAGATATTCGTGCCTGGTATACGCTTCAAAGATTACAGCTTCTGACCGCCCCCCGTGTCGTGCGTGTTCTCCCGGATGGAACCGAAGAGTCTGCCTTGACGGAAGAAATAGAGAAGGGAGACAAGCTCAGATTGAAGACAGGCGATGAGATTCCTTGTGATGGAACACTCCTCACGTCGCAGTCGCTTGAATTGAATGAGGGTCTCATTACGGGAGAATCGGCTTCGTTTCCGAGGCAAGCGGGAGATCATATTCTGGCAGGGAGTATCATCACGGCTGGGTCTGGTTTTTTGATGACTGATACTGTCTTCGAACAAAGCCGTATCGCGCGGATGACCGAAGGTATCAGAGACTTCAGCGTGAATGAGAGTCCGATTCAAAAAGCGGTGAATCGTGTGGTTCGGTATTCCGGGTATATTTTGATGGGGGTCATTCTGTTCGTGGTCGGACGTGGTTTTTTGACAGATGCATCAAGCGTGGTCATTATCAAGAACATCGGTGCTCTGACAAGCTCCCTTGTTCCTCAAGGGTTAGTGTTCGCTTTGACGCTTCTCTTTGCCTATGGCGCAACACATCTCTATAAGCGCAATGTTCTCCTTCAAGAAGTGAATGCTACGGAGAAATTGGGACGGATCAAAAATCTCTGTATGGACAAGACGGGGACGCTCACAGAGAACAAACCAATAGTAGAAAGAATGGAAATACCGGAAGGGACGACAAGCGAAGAAGCGAAAAAATATGCATCTTTGTATATCGGGGGTTCGGGTGATTCATCACAGACGATCCTTGCTCTGAAAGAATTCGTCGGAAATCTTCATTTCTCCGATGAAGTCGTCGGTACGACTTCTTTCTCTTCTTGGCATTCATATGGTGCTGTAGAAATTCTTTCTTCCAAGGGTGAAACGAACATTCTTCTTGTTGGAGCAGGAGAATATCTCGTACCGCACCTCACGAATGAATCAGAGAAAGAATGGTTCGCAGACATCGAAAAGCGAGAAGTGACACAGGGAAAACGCATCATTTGTCTCTTGCGAGCAGAAGCAGACCATCTGCCGGAAAATTTGTCGCAATCGAAACTTTCTTTTATAGCTATTTTCGTTCTCTCGAGTAAATTGCGACCGGGGATAGGAGAGGCGATCGCATTTTTCCAGGATCGCGGTGTGCATATCCGGATTATTTCCGGTGATCATCCAGAAACGGTTCGAGCTGTCGCGAAAATGGCCGGAGTGAAACACTGCGATCGAGTAGTGACGGGAATGGAAATGCAGAGTTGGGTAGAAAAGGATTTTTTCGAGCGTGCCCGTGAGTATTCGATTTTCGCACGTACCGTACCTGAGCAGAAAGAAAAAATCATCGAAGCATTGAAGAAAGATGGTTTCACGGCGATGGTGGGGGATGGTGCCAATGATGCCCTGGCGATCAAGAAAGCGGACCTGGGCATCGCTATGTTCGATGGCGCTCCAGCGACCAGACAGCTCGCTTCGGTCGTTCTTATGAACAATAGTTTCACGGCATTGCCTGGTGGAGTGGAGTTATCTCTCAGTATCATCAAAAACGCTGAAATTTTCGCGAGTCTTTTCTTCGGAACAGCGCTTTCAGGCTTGTTTTTCTTCCTCGGAGTGAGTCTTTTGGGATTTTCATTTCCGCTCACTCCGCTCAATATCACGCTCATCAATTATTTCACGGTCGGGTTTCCGGGGATACTCGTTTCGTATTGGACGATTTGGAAGGTAGAGAAAGTATCATCTCCGAGTATGGGAAGGTTTTTGGAGAAAATATCACCTTTCATCATTCTGTCAGCCGTTTTGCAGGCACTGGTGCTTCTCGTTATTTTCCTTCTGAGCCCGGAAAGTATGAAGTCAGAGGAATCCAATCTTTGGGTGATTCTTGCTTGGAGCGGTATCGGATATATTTTCTTTCTGTTCACACCTGCCTTCTATCGAGGCTCGCTTTCCCTGACCCAGAGGAGAGATCTCGTTTTCCTTTCTTTTCTTGAAATCCTTTTTTTCATTTTCATTTTTCAAGTTCCTTTCTTGCTTCGGTTCTTCGAGATAAGCGAGACGTCTCTCGTACCAGGCTTCTTTTCTTGGCCGATCATTCTTCTTGGAATTTACGGCTTACTACAATATGGAATGGTCTTTTCACTTCGGAAGTACCCATCGATATTTTCTCGAGGAAAGTTTGAAGAAGCGAAGTAGATTGCTTTCTTCCAGAAATTTGAGTATTATGTGATGGCTTTCATTTGAAACCGGTATGGATACGTTTTTCGCTCGGCACAGACACTATTGGACGCAGAAAAGGTACCAAAAGTCTTCTTTTGTCGGCTTGATTCTTTTTGTGTTGAGCCTTATCGTAAATCGTTATGCCAGTTTCTATGCGACGGCACAGGCGAGCAATTCTGTCACTGATCTCCTCTTGGACAATATCCCCGTTATGAGAGTGGAGTGGATCGTGAATGATGTGGCCGCTTTGTTCGGTTTTTCGATGATTTTCTTCATTCTGTGGCAACCACGGCGTATCCCTTTCATCCTGAAAGCAGTGGCTTTGTTTATTTTCATCCGTTCAGGGTTCATTGTTTTTACGCATCTCGCCCCTTTTCCGGAACGTGTCTATCTCGATCCGACCGATATTTTCCGCACACTCACTTATGGAGGGGATTATTTCTTTTCCGGACATACGGGGATGTCGTTTCTGATGGCGCTTATTTATTGGCAAGAGAAACGTGTACGCTACTATTGTTTGGTGGTGTCGGTATTGCTCAGTATCGGCGTGATTTTGGGTCATCTGCATTATTCGATAGATGTCTTGGCAGCTTTTTTCATCACGTATAGTATTTTCGTTCTCGCGCAACGGTTTTTCCCGTATGCCTATAATGTTTTCTCGGAGGGCCAGAAAATACCTGCATTGGAGAAGTCTTCGGAGCTCGAAAAGGTGGTGAGCTGATGTGAGAAGAGATGTTTCCGTCTTCTGTATTGACTGTTTCACCGATTTGACACCGAAGAAGCGGAAGACTAGACTTGAGATGGTTCTTTAATCTGAGGATCATATTTTTGGGAGGCTGTTATGTTGAAATCTCTCGTGAAACGTATACCGTTTATTGATGGTTCTCCAATCACATTCACGCACGAGGAGGGGGCGGGTTTCTGGAAGAATGGGAAATTCGATGTATCACTGCTCCATCGCAAGATGGCTGAGAAAGCATTGATCATTCTTCTTCGTTACTCTGATGAGATTTACACGGAAAACCCTTTTCGGCATCTTCGGTTGAAAAGTTTTTCAGTAAAAAAGGCGCCTCGGCGTTTTCAGGGAAAGCATCCGATCGGATACCATATCATTCGACTCCGTGTCGTCGGATATGGAAATCAGGAACGGAACATCTCATTTCGTTTTGTACGGAGTTCGGAGGATAACTTCAATGGCTATCTGTTCAATCATCCTTCGCGGTTCTTTGGATCCAAGTGACCTTTATTGGGAAATATCGTTTACGAGTCTGTCGCATATATTGCCTCAGACTCGTCTTCATTTGATCAGTCAGTGACCGGCACTTTTATTAGAAAATTGATATTTTTTTTATCTCTATACGAGGTTTTACAAAGTGGTGGAGAAAAGGTAGAACAGAGTTCATTATATAGTCCATACACATCACGATGACAATGAGGTTATTTTCATTCGTAAAGAACAGTAATGGGAAACAAGACACGTGAAAAAATCTTTTTACTTTATGAGAGTCAGGCAGACGCTCTTTTTCGTTTCGTTTTTTTCGGGTGAGCGATCGCGAGTGAGCCAAAGACATTGTTTCAGACGCTTTTCTCAAGATGTGGGAAGTACTCGATTCAGGTCGGGGAACTGGGAATGAGAGAGCCTTCTTTTTCGCATTGTTTCTAATTTGGTCATCGATCGTTATAGGAAAGCAAAAGAATTTTCTCTGGACAGTTTCGCCGAGCAGGGTTTTGATGTCCCGGATGATCCGGGCATACCGGTTGAAACGCAGATCGATGCCGATGCGACACTCGAGTTTCTGCAGGATATTCCGGAGAAATATCGTGAAGCGGTGTGGCTACGCGGAAAGTATCCGTGGTTTTAGGCTCATACTTGCCTTTTTCAGAGAGGGGTGTATACTTGAGGTGGTAAAGAAAAATTACCACATTGGTTTTTTTAAAATTTTTGAGCAAAGAAAAGGAGTATTACTGTGAAAAAATCACTAGCAATCGCTCACGGAAGACAGGTAACTCTTACCAAGACAGCTAATAAGGCATCAAGGAGTGGGATTTCTGTTAAAACGGTAGTAAATACATCAAAACAAATGATTCCTGTGAGAATGGTAACAAAGGAGCCGTCCACGCTGTTCAAGAATCTGTTGGAAAATGCGATCCGTTTCAATCCGACGAAATTGTTTGTTCTAGATACCAACGTTTTAATACACGATCCGATGAGTCTGTTCTACTTTGAGGAACATGATGTCTTCATACCGATGATGGTATTAGAAGAGCTCGATGCCAATAAGAGAGGGACATCTGAAGCGTCACGTAGTGCGAGGCAGGCAAGTCGTACTTTGGACGAGATTGTTGCTGGTTCTGGGCATATCAGTATGAAAGACGGTATCGAATTTTCCGTCCGATCACAGGGTCAGGCGACTGGACGACTTTTCTTTCAGACTGAGCCCATCAATGGTGCTCTGCCGGCGATGTTGCCGATAGCCAAGGCCGATAATCAGATCATCGGTGTCGCCTTGTACCTCAAAGAAAAATATCCGAAACGTGAAGTGATTTTGGTGTCGAAAGACATCAATATGCGCATCAAGGCTATGGCTCTTGGACTGACTGCACAGGATTATTTCAATGATCAGGCATTGGAGGACATTGATCTCCTGTATACCGGTACGCGCGAACTCCCATCGAATTTCTGGGAGACCTGTGGCGAGAATATGAAAATTCGAAAGGAGGCTGGTCACACATTCTATGCAGTCAAAGGTCGATTCTGTTCCGGATTGCACCAAAATGAATTCGTCTGGCAGGATGGCGATAAACCGTTCCGCGCTATCGTGTGTGAGCAGAGCGGTCAAACCGCTACTCTCAAGACATTCCGGGACTATATGAGCGATAAGAACAAAGTCTGGAATATCACAGCGCGCAATCGTGAACAAAGTTTTGCGCTGGAACTGCTTATGAACCCTGATATTGATTTTGTTACGCTTTCTGGGCAAGCAGGCACAGGCAAGACACTCCTTACGTTGGCGGCAGCACTTGAGCAGACACTGAACAAGAGACTGTACAACGAAATCATCTTCACTCGTGTAACGGTGCCGGTCGGGGAAGACATCGGATTTCTCCCCGGTACGGAAGAAGAAAAAATGAATCCGTGGATGGGTGCGTTGGATGACAATTTTGAGATCCTGACCAATGGCGAAACAAGTCATTTAAAAGGCTGGGCCAGAGGAATGACGAATGATGTAATTCGTTCGTATATCACAGTGAAGTCACTCAACTTTATGCGCGGGCGTACCTTCATTGGTAAGATCATCATCATTGATGAAACGCAGAACCTGACGCCCAAGCAGATGAAGACACTTATCACACGTGCCGGACCTGGGACGAAGGTAGTCTGTCTCGGTAACATCGCCCAAATCGATACACCTTACCTCACGGAAGGGAGTTCCGGGTTGACATATATCGTTGAGCGTTTCAAGGGTTGGCCGTACAGCGGGCACGTCACGCTTTCGCGGGGTGAGCGTTCACGTTTGGCTGATTACGCCACTGAAGTACTCTGAAGAAGAGAGGAAAATGAAACCGCATACAAGAAACATCTTGTATGCGGATTTTTTTATTTGATCTTTCATATTATTTCCCTTCTCGAATAATTTTTATTTCACGAAGCAATTCTTCGAGCGTGTTTCTGATATGTTCGATTTTCTGGATGTCAAGCGTGCGATCAGCTGTGTATTCCTGATCATCTCTTTCTCTTTCCTCTCCGAGATCATCGATATCTTCGGATATCTCATCCACTTTGAAAGAACGTACAAGAGGATCGACACCGATTTTCGTTTTATACTCTTGTGCCAGTCTTTTCAACTCTTCTTCAGGAGTTTTTTTCTTCCGTGAAATCGAATCTAAATTGTTCTGGCATAGGATTGGAATAATGAGGGGATTATGATACTACCTCCATATTGAAATGAATACTCTCTTTTGTGAATATCGCCAGGAGAAATTCTCTGATAAGAGAATTTCACAAAAAGTGATAGAATGAAGGCACTGTCTGTATTATATGAGAAAAGTCATTATCGGAACCATCAGTTTGGTGGCGGTGGGGATGTTACTCGTTGCTTTGTTCGGTGTATACAAATATACTGTTACCGATGGTGGTGATGTTGTACCGGGTAATGATGCCTGTACACTGGAAGCGATGCTCTGTCCGGATGGTTCGGCTGTCGGTCGCACCGGTTCGCGGTGTGAATTTGCTCCGTGTCCTTCTTTGTCAGAGGGAAGAAATTCATCTGAATTCATAGCACCGCTCGATCGAGCAAGTGAGAGGGTGACCAAGAAGCCATTTGGCATCCTTATCAAGAAAGCAACTTCCCCGGTGCAACAGGAACGATTCAGCGGGTATCATACAGGGACTGATTTCGAAACGTTCCCCGATGAGAGCGATATCGATGTTTCGGTGTATGCGGTATGTACTGGGGTACTCGAGGTTAAGGAATCCGCTTCCGGCTATGGTGGACTGGTAGTACAACGTTGTACATCAGATGGAAAACCGGTATCGATTCTTTACGGTCACCTTGCTCTCGGAAGCGTGACGGCTTTCGTAGGTGATATCCTCGAACAGGGGAGCGTGATAGGAACGTTAGGGAAGGCACAGAGCGTTGATACCGATGGCGAACGCAAACACCTTCATCTTGGGATATTCAAAGGTGCTGGTACGGCGAGCATCCTCGGCTATGTCGCTTCGCACAATGAGCTTGATCGATGGATAGATCCTTGTCTTTTTGTTTGTAAATAAAAATTGAACGAATGATTACGATTATGCCGACACTCCTTATCGATGTACGAACAAAAGGGGAATTCGAAGAACGCCACGCAGAGGGTGCGGTGAATATTCCCGTTGAAGAAATATGTGATAGAAAACTTGGTGTTCTCGAAAATATAGGAAAAAACACTCCTCTCTATCTCTACTGCCGGTCAGGTACTCGTTCGGAGAAAGCGAAAGAGATACTTCGTTCGTTCGGCTATACTGATGTCGTGAACCTCGGTGGATTGGATGATGTGATGGGCGAAGGAATGTGATGGCAAAACGACGGAATAATGGTATCATAGGAAAAAGGAAGGAAAGAGTATTGATTTTTTTGTCTCTCTTTAGGAGAAGAATCTTTGGGAAGTGGTATTTTGGTTTAAACATATATGCGACACCGTTCTTTGAAGGCGAAAAAGCTTCTCGATTATTGGTCTATGCCACATTTTCTCTTCGGTACCGTGTCGGCGCTTTTTGCCGTCACTTTTTCGTTGTCAGTGGTATATATGTTTTTCGTGACACTGTGTCTAGCAATTTTCTGGGAGCTTTTGGAGATGCGTTTCAGACTTCGTGAAACCAAAGGGAACAGCAGTATGGATGTGCTTCTTTCATTACTCAGTTTCGGCATTACCTTCATCCTCGTCGATCGCATCGATGCGAATATACAGAATCACGGTTCCCTTCTCATTGTTACAAGCATTCTTTTCTTGTGTTTGAATTTTTTCGCATGGCGAGCTCGCTTCGAGCACGATGGTGAATTTCAAGGATGATTATTTATATGTATGAAGATATATGGAAAACACTGAAATTTGGAAAAAGAAGAAAGTATGCATCATCGATGATAATGAGGATATTCGTGCCATATACTATATGAAGTTCGATGCGGAGGGTTTTGATGTTTCTCTGGCAGTTAACGGTGAGGAAGGATTGCGAGTCATCCGTGAGATGAAACCGGATGTCATTCTGCTCGATATAGAGATGCCTGTGAAGAACGGCATAGAGGTCCTGCAAGAATTACGTCAGGACCCTCTTCTTATGAAAATTCCCGTCATTATGTTGACCAATCAGGATAGCGAAGATGCATTCAAAACAGTCGGAGAATTTAATACTCGTTTCTATATCATCAAATCACTCACCACTCCGCAGAAAGTCGTCGATCTCGTACGGGAAGCCTTGTAAGTACGGAGTGCGATAATAAATATATTCTATGCCGAAGCGACATTTGCCCGTCCTTTTCCTGACGCTCCTGATCGATATGATCGGCATTGGAATGGTGATTCCTATCATCCCGATTATTTTCACTGATCCCACATCGTCGCATTTTTTGCTTGCCGGTTATTCGGTAGGGATGCAGTATATTCTTGCCGGGGCAGTGACAGCTCTGTTCGGATTGATGCAATTCGTCGCTGCCCCGATCTTGGGCGAGCTTTCGGATGTGTTTGGACGGAAACGTCTGCTCACGATTGGTGTCGGTGTTCTGGCACTTTCGCAGATTCTCTTCGGATTTGGTATCGAGATAGCTTCCATCTCGTTTATCTTGGTGAGTCGTGCGATTGGCGGGTATCGCCGGGGCGAATTTCAGCATCGCACAGGCAAGTATCGCCGATGTGACGGTGCTGAAAGATCGGGCGAAAAACTTCGGACTTATTGGTGCGGCATTCGGTCTCGGTTTCATCATCGGTCCGACCCTCGGTGGGTTCATTGCGGGAGCGACAGGCAGTCCCTCATCTCCATTTTGGTTGGCTGGAGCACTGGGTATTTTGAACGTGATGTCAATTTCGCTTTTCTTGCCGGAGACCAATATAAATAGAAGCGAACAGAGGAAGTTTACTTTTTTGAGAGGGGTACACAATATTTATTCAGCCTTTCGTGATGTCGATGTTCGACCGCTCTATCTGGCGAATTTTCTCTATGTGTCAGGGTTCACCTTTTTCACCTCTTTCGTCGGCATTCTCCTCGTGTTGCGATTTCATTTCGCTGAATCAGGTATAGGAGTATTTTTTGGTGTGATGGGGCTCTGGATCGTTTTCACACAGGGAGTTATCCTTCGTTTGCTGGCAAAAAGATATTCGGAATGTACCATACTCCGTTCCTCTTTGTTCTTTATGATGATCGGACTTTCATTGTATGCTATTGTCCCGAGCATTTTTCTTTTGTATGCCCTCATCCCTGTGGTAGCGGTTTCCAACGGACTTTCTATGGTCAATATGGTGGCGCTCATCAGTAAGAGTGTTTCTGCAAGCAAACAGGGAGCAGTTCTCGGTATCAATGGATCCCTGATGGCCTTATCACAAGGCATCATTCCTCTCATCGCCGGTTTTGGTTCCAGTATTACAGGCATTCAAGGGCCATTTTTCGCCGGATCACTCCTGATAGCCATCGCCTGGGCGGTTCTTTTTCTGAAGAGACCACAAATGGCTTGAATGAACTACTCTGTCTCATAGGGGAGGGGGCAGTTGACAGAATACAGACAATAAGTTATAATGAAGAGGTGTATAAAAGGCACAGCAGGAAACAGA
>PFVP01000048.1 GCA_002790675.1 Candidatus Moranbacteria bacterium CG_4_9_14_3_um_filter_45_14
ACTGTATCCCTCATACCCAAGCCCTACTTCGCAACTGCGTCGTAGGGCTTGAATTTTTTATACACCAAAAATTATTCAAGGACAGCCTTAATACGACGGATCCCTGCTGAACACGCCTCTTCTTTTATGATCTTAAAATGTCCTAGCGTACCAGTATTTTCAACGTGAGGACCGCCACAGAACTCAAGACTGAAATCCCCTATCGTGTAGACACGGACTTTGTCACCATATTTTTCTTCGAACAACCCGATGGCACCAAGTTTCTCCGCCTCAGCAAGGGGCACATCCTCAAAAGTAACCGTTAATTTTTCAGCGATTTTCTGATTGACGATTTCCTCTACCTTTTTCTTTTGTTCCTCCGTCATTTTTTCTGAATGTGAAAAATCAAAACGCAACCGTTCCGGAGTGATGTTGCTCCCTTTTTGAAACACGTGTTTCCCAAGTACTTCCCTCAAAGCCTGTTGTAAGAGATGCGTAGCGGTATGATATTTCACAGACATCTCACTGTGATCAGCAAGTCCACCTTTGAATTTCCCTGTACTTCCTGCACGGGAAAGTTCCTGGTGCTTCACGAATTCCCTCCGAAACTCCTCTTCGTTTATTTTTCCACCTTTCTCTTTCACTATTTCCTCTGTCATCTCAAGAGGAAATCCGTATGTAGAAAACAACTCAAAGACATCTTTTCCTGTCAGCCCCCCTCCACTCAAGCGTTTCTCGAGTTCTTTCATACCACGTGTCAATGTTTCACGGAATTTCGATTCTTCCTTATCGATGACAGAGGTGATATCCTGTTCTCTCTCTGAAAGATACGAGTACGCATTCTTGTACTCCGACACAAGCGCCGAGACACAGAGAGAGAGCGATTGTGGTTTGATATCAAGCATATCTGCATACCGTACCGCTCTCCGAAGCAATCTCCGTAAGACATAGCCTTGATCCGTATTAGATGGCAAGACTCCGTCCGCGATGAGAAAGGTCGTTGCACGCAGATGATCCATCACTACCCGAAAAGCATAGGTATATTTTTCATCTTCACCATATTTCTTCTGAGCAAGTTCTTCGATAGTGTGACGAAGTGTATCAAAAATATATCCGTAAAACATATCAGGATTATTCCCTTTAGCTGCAATGAGTCGTTCCAGACCTCCTCCAAAATCGACATTTTTCTGAGCCAGCTTCTCGAACCCATTGGCTGTTTTCTTGTATTCCATAAAAACGTTGTTGCCGATTTCCATAAATCGACCACAATCGCAATTCACGTGACAAGGCTCATCTTTCCAAAGAGATTGTTCGTGTAATCCTCGTTCTGCTCCAAAATCCCAAAACATCTCCGTGTCAGGACCGCCTGGTTCACCTTCCGGCATAGCCTCCGGGACACCCGAGCGACTCCACCAATTCTTCTTCTCAGAATAATAGAATATTTTCTCACCGAAACGAATTCCATCACGCTCCGGATACTCCCCTATCCCAGCTTCTATTCCTGTCTCCAAAAAAAGTTTCTGCCAGAGCAGAGCCGACTGCGTATCTTTCGGAATGTCAAGATTCTCATTTCCACGGAAACAGGTGAAATAAAGATTTTTCGGATCAAGCCGTATCTCTTCTGTCAAAAACTCCCACATCCACGTAATTTGTTCTTGTTTGAAGTAATCTCCAAAAGACCAATTCCCCAGCATCTCAAAAAAAGTCGTATGACGATTGTCACCAATTTCTTCGATATCTTGGGCACGGAAACATTTCTGTGAATCCGTGATGCGTACTCCGAGTGGATGAGGCGTACCCAAAAGATATGGCAGAATAGGTTGCATTCCTGAACCCGTAAAGAGTGTTGTCGAATCATTTTCCGGTACAAGCGGCGCTGAGGCTATAATCGTATGTTTTCGTTGTGCGAAGAAATTGAGATAGACTGCTCTGATATCTTCCATAAATACACTGTTCACTCAAGTTATCTGAAATAGATCCCTAATTTCGTTCCAAGCGTTCTCTCATTTTAGCAAAATCTTTACGGTCAATATCATTATTCTCCTTATAGATTGCCTCTAATCCTTCAATGGTTGCATCCATATCAGTACGTCCAACACTGTAATTGCGTGCTATTTCGTTCAACCTCGATTCATCAAAGCTGGAAAGATGTGGCCTCTTCATCTCAACAACCGCTTTCACGATTTTTTTGAATGTATCTGGAGTCATAACAAAATAACAAAAAGAGATCAAAGACTATTGATATGTTTTTTCGCGCGAACGATTGCCTCATCTATGAGCTCAACTTCTCTGGTAGCCGACTGCAGAGCGATTTCCTCTTCTTCCAAACTGGCTTTGAGATGAGTGATTTCCAATCGTATTCGACGAATCTCCGCTTGCACCCCGCTTCTTTTCTGTTCCAAACGCTTTCTATCGGCTTGCAAAGAAAATAAAGTCATCTGTGAACTCCGTATCTCAGTCTGTCGACGCGCTTCTTCCTCGGTCGTACCATCTCTCATAATCGTATGCTTCTTAAAGAATATCTTATCAATAATTTCACATCACGGCAAGACGTTTACGGCTTGTCTTCTCCGGGCAAGGTCACAATAGAAACCCGCTCAAGAGAATTCGGAATACTCGACACGAACCACTCCGGATGAAACAGCACCTGGATATTCTTTATTTCCGGGAAACTCTCCAATACCTGTTTGATACCTTCTTCATTTTTCCCCAAGAGCATCCCCCGAAGCTTTTCTTCATCAATATCGGATTCCATAGTCACAAGGGCGTGTGCTCTGATACGGATCACTCCCTGAGAAAAGTCTGCCGAAGAATCAGCATACGTAACGCTTGAAACTATCGGCTGAAAAAGTATTCCCTGGATATTTTTCTCACTCGCGTCTTGTATTTTTTCTTTGATGACTTTCTTTGAGAAAACAAACGCACGCACCGCGAATGAACCATTATAGTCGATGGCATTTGCAACCGTACCAACCGAAGGCAGATCAGGCGAAACAAGCGGGACAATATCGATTTGGTCGTCCAATATTTTTTCTTCCTCAGTCAATCCGTCGCGGACTTCATTCAAGAATGTTTCTTTCGCTTTCCCTTCCGCTTCACGAAGGGCGGTATCCAGGTCGACTTTTGCAACAATAGCAACATCGGATATTCCGCTACTACCGCCACCAACCATCGCCTTGGTCGATTTGGCAGAAAACTTATCATATTTCGGACCGCCTTTAAATCCAGGAATGGTGAATGTCGTGGCATCGATGTTATACCCTTCTCCCGCCTGATCAGCGATAACCTGTGCCTCAATCGCTCCCGGTTCTTGCTTACCGTTGATAGTCGTCATAGCCGGTACCGT
Source organism: Candidatus Moranbacteria bacterium CG_4_9_14_3_um_filter_45_14 (assembly GCA_002790675.1). Lineage (GTDB taxonomy): Bacteria > Patescibacteriota > Minisyncoccia > Moranbacterales > UBA1568 > UBA1568. Next base: position 3,326 of record PFVP01000048.1, read on the forward strand.
CACACCACTCTCCAATCGAAAAATCTTTCCATCCGTGGTCTCGAATCGAGTAGTAGCCACAAGAGACTGAGAATCCGTACTATAATTGTTATAAATAATGACTGATCCGTGCGCTTTTTGACTCGTTCCTCCGGATGTGCCGGTAGTGGCGACAGTCACAGAAACTTCTTTTTCCTTCTCAAGGATACGGACTGCGAGAGGATTCTCATCCGAGGCAGACCCGCCAGCTGTGCCATCAAATTCTTTATCGACGGTTTGCACTATCCTATACGGTGTCACCTGCACCTCTGCTTTCGGGAGGAAGAAGAAAAGAATGACAGTAACGAGAGAGAAAAGCGAAATCCCCCCAAGAGCGAAAAAAATCATACGTGCCCGCTTACCGACGGTCGTGCTTGGTATCGGTTTTGGCTCCTCTTCCCAACGAGTAGTCGCTGTCGCTTTCGTCGTACCACTATAAAAATTCTTTAGTCGTTCGCTACGATCTGATTCAGATGTACGTTTCAATCTCGGAGGAGATGATTGAGAAGGGAGAAATGAAAACTGAGCAGGAAAAGTCGCGACATTCGAGGTATGAGAGGGAGTCTGACCTCCTGATAGTGCGGACATCTGATCAAAACGCTTCGAATTCAAGCTGGTTAATTTCTCTGGGGTAGTATTCCGTACACGGAGAGGCATACCAGATCCTGATGAAACAGCAGGTGCTGGGACGCTTTTAGTACCCGACGTCGATTCTTGAGCCACATAAAAATTACTACTTCCGATAGCATCGAGATGTGGCATATTCGCTTCTTTCGGTACGGCTCCTCCTCCCGAAAGAAACTGTGTAGGTTCGGCTCCTGCGGGAGTAAGTTCCATATAAGAAGATTTTTGAGAAAAATCTTCTGAATAATTTTCTGTTTCAAGCCCCGCTTTTTCAGCCAACATCCTGCCAACCTCATCCTGACTGACGATGATTATTTTCTTTCCTAATTTTCCCGCTTCACGTTCCAAAAGCCGGAGATTGATAATACTCTGCAATACAAGAGCACGTTTCGGGAAAACAAAAATATTCTCTTCCTGAGAAGATTTCCGCAGATGCCCGATGACAGAGATGATCTCCTCATCGGATTCGATATAGAAGGTCTGTGACATACGAAGGAAAGAAATTTAAAAAATTCAATAAAGACACACTTTGCACCTCTCTCTATTCTAGAACATTTTCAATGATTTGTAACTATTCGAGATCCTTCAGAATCTCTTGCTATTTCTTCCCGAGAGATTCCACGCTCCTCCGCAAAATACTTGAGAGCATTTTCTCTTCTTCGATATGATCCAATAAAGCGAGGTTGGCGAGTCCGATCGGGGTGATATCCTGGGGATTATTCAGTTCGCCGGTCGCATCAACGATCCGAACGATATCATGCGGTTGTAAAAAACCCACTTGGGGCTGTTTGGCGAAAGGAAGTTTCTGTGCCCATTCTGGAGAAAGCAATGACTGCTTGATTCCTGGCAATGCCGATCCTCCACCGCACAAAAAAATACGTGATGGTAATAAATCCGTCTCTGCAAATTCCAGAAGTGACAACTCCACTCCACCGAGCCAGACACGGCAATCATCCGCGTAAAGAAGTGCGATACGAGCACCATCTTCATTTTTCAACCGACCATTAGCATAATCGATTTTCATCTGTTCAGCCACATCGAAACTCACATTGAATTCCTGCGCCAACCGTTTGGTGAAGGCTCTTCCTCCGAGCGCGAACATTTTCGTCCCTTCCAAACCACCATTCCGGACAACGGCGATGTCTGTCGTTCCTCCTCCGATGTCGATGAAAATAGCACTGAAATCGAGCATATCCTCTACCTCGATAGAACGTGCAACCGCATATGGTTCCGCCGCGATGGAAATGAGGTCCAAATCGAGTTCATCGGCAATCGTTTGTAAGGCACCCAGATGAATCATCGGTGCATACGCGTTGAAAACGCTCATCGAAACATCACGTCCCTGAAAATTGACCGGATTCAATATATGATACCCATCGATACGTACATCCACGATAGCCGCATTGATAAGTTTCACGTCGATATCGTCTTGTCCTGTTTCCCAGGTCAGCTGTTGCTTGATACGCTGATATGCTTTCTCTTGAACCTTCTGAATGATCATCTTCAACTCGGAAATACCGATATGCATTTCAGGATTGACTCGCTCATAATGCACGGTTGTCGTCGTCCCTTTCACGAGCTCACCTGCAATACCGATGATACTTCTCTCGACTCGTTTCACCTGCGCTTTCTCTTTGGCCAGCGCGATGGCTTCACGCGCAGATTGTATCACACCACTGATATCCGATACGGCACCGCTTTGCATATTGCCGATTTTCTGTGGCACCCGTCCTACTCCGATGACCACGCCATGTTTCTGGTCTTTATCAACGCGAAAAATGAGGGCTTTCACTACCTCGGTGCCTATATCAAGAGCAAGAATCAGATCTGCATCTTTGTTCCACGACAATTTTGAGAAAATTCCCATAGAAAACTTTAATTTAAACGCTCAGGAGTGATTTCTTTCAAGAAAGTCTTCAAAATATCTGGTGAGAGAAGACCTTTGATGGCTCCATATTCACCCACGACACTTCCGCTATTGGCTATACCGTATTTGAGCCCATATTCGATGGATCGGCCTTCCAAAAGCGCTGAAAGAAATCCGGATCCGAAAGCATCTCCTGCTCCTGTCGTATCGATTACCTTACTTCGCGTATGTATAGGACAAAACCAATACTCCTTCCCGTCGAAACTCCAAGCACCTCGTTTGCCATCCGTCATACCGACAATCTTCGCACCAGCACGATGCAAAGTCTCCAATAAGAACAGCTCATCCTCGAGACGTTCTTTTGGCAGATCTTTCTTTGCCTGTATGATAAGTCCGATCGCTTCATCCTTATTCAGTACCAGCACATCGCTCTCTGCTATCATTTCTGATACAGCAGAGACATCTTCTTTGATATTGTGTTGTCCCGGATTGACCACGAGAGAGAAACCATATTTTTCCTTAAGCAGAAGAATCTTCTTCAAATTCCCTCGCCAATCACCATTCAAAGCACTGACGAAAACCCATTCAGTACCCTTGAATTTTTCGTCGATAATCTCCAATTTTTCATTGGCATCACGATTATGGAAGATAGTCCGTTCTCCGTTTTGTGTAAGGACGATGATGGCAGACAAATCGGTTTTTGCAAGAGAATCGACAAACAATAGATCTGTGGGTACTTTCTCCTGCCTGAATTCATCCAGAATCCAGTCTCCTATTTCATCATGACCTATCTTGCTATAGCAGGCAGCGCGATGACCGAAACGGACAAGGCCGTGTGAAACATTGGCCGCCACACCACCCACAGCCTCATAGCGATTCTCTACGCGATATTTACCGCCCAACTCAAAAGCGATCTTCTGCTGAGAGGTGATGTCCTCCGGCGTCGCTATGATGGTACCTTCATCCGTCGGAAAAAAAATATCTTTGGATGTCGACCCGACACAGATGATTCTATACGATGGGGCGGTGAAAAACATATTTTTATTTTGTCTATTTCTTATGATCTTTTTGAATATTTCTCGATGGCGTCCTTCCTCTACAAAACATCTTTATTATACCACGTCAAAAATTTCCGATAGTCGATTATATTTGGCGATACGTTCGCCACGTGAGAGCGATCCTGATTTGATGAATTCTGCATGAGTCCCGACAGCAAAATCCGCAATGAAATCATCAATGGTTTCGCCGGAACGGTGCGATATCATACGTTGCATCTTATGCTTCTCTGCCAATTCCATACAAACAATCGCTTCCGTAACTGTGCCGATCTGGTTCAGTTTGATGAGGACAGCATTGCACGAATGCATCGTAATAGCTTTCTTCAGCCGTTTCACATTCGTCACCAAGAGATCATCCCCGATGAACAAAATCGGTTTTCCCCATATAGTCTCTTCTTTACCCAACTTTTCTTGCATCAAAGCCCAACCGGTCCAATCTTCTTCGTGCAGTCCGTCCTCGATAGAAACCACGAAATATTTCTGTATCCATTCACGATACACGTTGATGAGACTTTCACGCGAAAGGGAGACGCCTTCCGGTTTGAGAACATATTGATCTTCGCTCGCATCATAAAATGAATTGGCAGCCACATCGAGACCGATGAATACTTGTTTACCGGGAGTGTATCCCGCCTCTGTTATAGCCCCGATAATCATCTCCAATGCCTGCGCGTGACTTTCCAAATGCGGAGCGAAACCCCCTTCATCGCCTACTCCCACTGCCAATCGCTCTCGTTCCAACAGTTTTTTCAAAGTATGAAAAATTTCAGTACCTGCGCGTAATTGCTCTTTATACCCTTTGATTCCGGTGGGGACGATCTTGAATTCTTGTACGGAAAGTCCGGAATCGCTGTGCTTGCCACCATTCAGAATATTGAACATCGGTATAGGCAATGTGAATGTCTTTTTCTTTTTGGAAAGGAGGGTCGCGATATGCGCGTACAGAGGCAGACGCTTGCTCTTGGCAGCAGCCCGACAAACAGCCAACGACACACCGAGTATCGCATTGGCACCGAGACGAGCCTTATTCTCTGTCCCATCAAGAGCGACCATCCTCTCATCCAACACCTTCTGCTCATCCGCTTCCATACCGATGACCGCTTGAGCAAGTTCTCCGTTTACATGTTCTATGACATTCAAAACACCCAAACCACCATAACGATTCGGATCATTATCTCGGAGCTCTACCGCTTCAAACGCGCCTGTCGATGCTCCTGACGGCACGCCGGCACGCGCTTCAGTCCCGTCATCCAATTTCACCCGTACTTCCACTGTCGGATTGCCACGTGAATCCAGGATTTCTCTCCCGCGTATCTCAGTAATCTTTGCCATATTCTTGATTTTGTATCACTTATCTGTTAGATCTTCGAGCGTTGTTTATGATTGTTCCTTCCAATTTTCTTTTGGGAGCACACTCGCTCACCGAAGCCCGTTTCACTCACTCCTGTTTCCCCTTCGCTCTTTTTGCTCCTATTAAGCAAAAAACCCTGCCTACCGGCAGGCAGGCATGCCCGCTTTGGGGAAACAAGTCTCCCAAAAGAAAATCGAAAAGAACGAAGCAAGAACAAAGTATCAATAATGCGGACAATTCTTACAACTTATCTTGTATCCTTTTCTTCCTATTATATCTCAGCTCTCCAACGCTTCCAAACCTGGCAATTTCTTCCCGCTCAGATACTCAAGCATCGCTCCGCCTCCCGAAGAAACGAACCCGATCTTATTCATCACGCCTGCTTTCTCGATCACAGCCAGCGATTCTCCTCCACCGATGATGACATACGCGTTACTTTCGAGGATAGCCTGAAGAATAGCCTCCGTACCGATATCATACGGTTTGTCTTCGAATTTCCCCATCGGTCCGTTCCACACGATCGTCTTCGCTACTTTGATGATCTGAATGAAATAAGAGATCGTTTTCGGTCCGATATCCAGACGAAGCGAGGAATCGAAATCTTGAGGCAGAAGCACTTTTTCAGAAAAAACGATATTCTGATCAATAGCTTCATTGGCGACTTTTCCTCCGACGAGGATACAGTCGTATTTCTCTTCGAACATACGGATGAGAGGCAATTTCGTCTCAATTTTCGCTCCACCGATGATCGCTACTGCAGGATGTTTCGGAGCAGAAGTAGCATCATCAAGTTTTTCTATCTCTTCGAGAAGATGAAATCCGGCATACGACGGCAATAATTTCGGTACGCCGACAATCGAAGCGTGCTCCCTATGACAGACACTGAACGCCTCATTCACAAAAACAGTGAAATGTTCGGCGAGTTTTTCGGCAAACTGTGGATCGTTTTTTTCTTCTCCTTCATAAAAACGCACATTTTCCAAAAGAAGCACCTCTCCTCTGGCGAGATTCTCGAGTGCCGTTTTTACCGTATCGCCGATACAGTCATCAATGAAAACGACCTTGCGACCAAGCGCCGTTTCTATCGTCGAAACAATCTGTTTCACAGAAAAATTTGCATCTTTCCCTTCTGGACGACCGAAATGTGTTAAGAGAGCCAATTTCGTCCCGGGAGATCCGAGGATGAAATCCACTGTTTTCTTCACGATATCGAAACGGAAATGTTCCTGCACTTCGCTTATATTCTTGAATTCGACATTGAAATCCACTCTCATCAAAACGCGAGCATTTTCGAAATTCCCTTGTTCGATATTTTTCAATGACATATTTTTTTCAATCAGAGAAATTAGAGGTGTAGTTTTCCCATACCGAGAATGCCGATAATAAGTCCAATCAAAGCGGTGAGTGCCGTGAAAATCCATGCCCGCATAACGATCTTCGGTTCAACCCACCCTTTGGCTTCGAAATGATGATGGAGCGGTGCCGCAAGGAAGACTTTACGCCTGAAAAAACGCTTACTGAACAATTGTATGGCGACACTCCCCGACTCGAGGACATAGATGAATACGATGACAAAAAGAATCAAAGAAGAATTGGTGAGCATCGCCACGACACCAAGCGTCGTACCGAGCGATATGGCTCCGGTATCGCCCATAAAAAAACGTGCGGGATAGATATTGAACCAAAGAAAAGCCAGAAGCGCTCCGGCAATAGCAGCACAAAAGGCCGCCAAATCGATTCTATT
>PFVP01000004.1 GCA_002790675.1 Candidatus Moranbacteria bacterium CG_4_9_14_3_um_filter_45_14
TTATCAGTATACTGATCCAAAAAGTGGAGAGAGGACTCTCAATATAGCCAATCCTGATGCCACAGGATGGAAGAAACTCGCAGGCCTTTCTCATGATACGTTTATTGCTCCCGTCCCTCAAAGTGCCAATGTTTCTTTCTGGAGCAGGCCGAATGCATTGGAGAAAACCTTTTTTGAAAGTGTGAGTAGTACGGGAGAGAATCGCCATACGATACTTTCTGAAAGATTCGGCGCCGATTACCTCTGGTCTCCGAACGGAGAGCGTGTACTCGTCAGTGCCGGCGCTGAAAAAGGCGGGAAAGACATACTGCTCTCTACTATGAATGGGGATGGAGGAGAATTTCAAAGTATCGCTATTCCGACCATCATTTCCAAAGCCGTATGGTCCAAAGACAGTAAAACTATTTATTATGCGTTGCCCGGATCGCTTCCTGAAGATGCTGTTCTTCCGAATGATTATTTCGATAAATCGATTCATACCAAGGATACGTTTTGGAAGACGGATACGCTCTCGGGAAAGAAGTCCCGCCTGTCGGATCTCAAAAAACTCACACAGAACTTCGATAGTTCCGATCTTTTCCTTTCACCTAATGAAGATTTCCTCTTTTTCACCGATCGATCCACCAAGCGTCTCTACCGCATAGGTCTTTGAATTTGAGTTGAAAATATACGCGGAAAGAACGATTCTGCGTAGATGTTTTTTCGGTTTTAATGGATTTACATATCCCATTGTTTCAAAAAAGCAATGGGTTTAGAATTCACCGAAGCAGATCTTCGGTGGACAGCCGTATGAAAAATATGATATACTCAAAAAAGTCTGACAGTATCCAGGAACCTTTGAAATATACCCTATTGCAATATGATCATACAATACTACGGTGATTTTTGCTTTAAAATAAGCACAAAACCAGCAGGACGAGCCACGGAAGATATCATTATTTGGACAGATCCTCTGCAAAAAGGATCCGGACTTCGCTCTCCGCAAGGACAAGTCGATATAGTGTTTTTATCACATGGAGAGAAGGCAGAAATAAAAGATGTCCTCAAAGAAGAAACGATTGTTTTTGATGTCCCGGGGGAATATGCGGCCAAGGGTATTTCCGCACTCGGTTTTCCGACTCACTCTGATATGAGCGAAGGAATGGAACGAGGACAGAATACCATTTTTATTCTTGAGAGCGAAGATATACACATCTGTTATCTCGGTGCCTTGGGACACGATATCGCTCCGGAGCTCTTGGATAAACTGAACGGGGTGGACATTCTCTTCATTCCTGTCGGCGGTTCTGATACGTTGGGAGCCAAAGTTGCTGCCGACCTGGCACGCAAGATAGAACCGAAAATCATCATCCCGATGCATTATAAGATTCCCGGGCTGACTCTTTCTTTGGAAACGGAACAAGCCTTTTGTGATGCTATCGGCAATTGTCCGGCTCAAACAATATCAAAACTCAACGTGAAAAAGAAAGATATAGAAGAGAAAAAAGGAGAAGTGGTTCTTTTGGAAAGAGGGATATGATGATGAGGATGAAACTGACGAGTCTCGTTTTGGTTTTTTCGTCATTTGTTGACACGTAAAATTTTTGTAGATGTGATGAAGTATGGCACGAACTCTGTGGGAGAAAATAGAATCGATTCGTGAGCAACCTGAACATATCCGTATGCGGTATGTCGTTGGATGTCTGGTCGTTTCTATGTTTTTCATTCTTGGTATCTGGCTTCTTTCAGTAGGAGAGAATTTCCGAAATATCAGTAGGGAAGTCCCAGAGGCCATAACACAAGGCAAAGAACTGGTACCGAAAGATCAAGTACCCTCGCTCGGTGATCTGCTCGAACAAAAGAAACCACTGCGTGTCGATAATCAGAATGGACAGACGAACACGAATTATTTCGATGAACAGGGAAAAAGCAGATGAACGTTTGTATAATCAAGTGAGAGGGATTACCTTATGCAAGAAAAAGTTTTTCATGATGGAAAAATCGAAGAACGCTCCATAACGGATGAAGTGCGGCAATCATACCTCGATTATGCGATGAGCGTCATCGTCGCTCGAGCATTGCCTGATGTGCGTGATGGATTGAAGCCGGTGCATCGTCGCATCTTGTATTCTATGTGGTCGAGTGGACTGCGTTCCACGTCTAAGTTCCGCAAATCAGCCACCGTCGTCGGAGAAGTGCTGGGAAAATATCATCCGCACGGTGATACTGCCGTGTATGACACGATGGTGCGCTTGGCACAGGATTTTTCTCTCCGTTATCCGCTCGTGTGGGGACAAGGAAACTTCGGATCGATGGACGGCGACAGTGCTGCCGCTTATCGATATACCGAGATTAAACTCAAAGCTATCGCAGAAGAGATGCTCCTTGATATCGACAAGGACACGGTGGATTTCATCCCGAACTTCGATGGTATGCACCAGGAACCATTGGTTCTGCCTGCGAAACTCCCACAGCTTCTGCTCAATGGTACGGTTGGTATCGCTGTCGGTATGGCCACCAATATTCCTCCACATAATCTGAATGAATTGGTGGACGGTATCTGTCACTTGATCGAATCTCCAGAAGCGACTGTTGATGATCTGATGCAATTCATTAAGGGACCTGATTTCCCGACAGGGGGGACGATTTATAATACGAAAGATATCCGTGAAGCTTATGCCACCGGCAAGGGACCGATTATGGCTCGGGCGAAAACGGAAATAGTCGAGAATAAGAGTGGACAGTTCCAGATTATCGTTACAGAAATGACGTATGCCACCAACAAGTCATCGCTCATTATGAAGATCGCCGATCTGGTGAAAGAAGACAAGCTTCAGGGCATCAAAGATTTGCGGGATGAGTCTGATAGGAATGGCGTACGCATCGTGATTGATTTGAAAAAGGATGCATTTCCTCAGAAGGTGCTGAACAAACTTTATCAGATGACGGACTTACAGAAGAATTTCAATGTCAATATGCTGGCACTCGTTGATGGTGTCGATCCTCAAATTCTCACCTTGAAAGCCATTCTGGAGCACTACATTAAACATCGAGAAATGGTGGTGGTGCGACGGACAGAATACGACTTGAAAAAAAATAAGGAACGCGCACATATCTTGGAAGGCCTGAAAAAAGCGCTCGATTTTATCGATGCCGTCATCGAAACTATCCGCAAGTCACCGACCAAAGAAGAGGCGCACGCGAACCTGATGAAGAAATTCAAGCTGTCTGATCTCCAATCGACAGCTATTCTCGAAATGCGGCTCCAGACATTGGCCGGATTGGAACGCAAGAGAATCGAAGATGAATTAGCAGAAAAGATGAAATTGATCGCGTACCTCGAAGATCTGCTCAAGCATCGGAAGAAGATCTTGGCCCTGGTGAAAAGCGAGCTCGTCGAAGTAAGAGACAAGTTCGGCGATGAGCGCAGAACGAAGGTGATCAAAACCGGCGTGACCGAATTCAAACAGGAGGATTTGATTCCGAATAATGAAGCCATCATTACGCTCACCGAAGATGGCTATATCAAGCGGATGAATCCGAGTGTCTATCGTGTGCAGAAACGCGGAGGCAAAGGGGTGATCGGTGCGACAACCAAAGAAGAAGACCGCATCGCTCAGGTGCTTTCCATCGAGATGCATGACAATCTGATGTTCTTTACGAATACCGGAAAAGTATTCCAGACCAAGGCATACGAAATTCCTGAATCGACGCGTACTTCCAAGGGACAGGCCATTGTGAACTTTTTGCAAGTGGCGCAGGCGGAGAAGATTACGGCAATGATCGCCTTCAACAATAGCGATGCTTTCAAATATCTTTTTATGGCGACGGAAAATGGCATAATCAAAAAAACAAAACTTGAGGATTTTGAAAATGTTCGCCGGAGTGGTCTCATCGCTATCGGTCTCGACAAAGGAGATACTCTGGGTTGGGTCAGTCCGACGACGGGGGCTGATGATGTCGTACTGACTACCAATGATGGTCAGGCTATCCGTTTCAAAGAAACAGACGTCCGTCCGATGGGACGCAATGCTTCCGGTGTCCGTGGGATGAAATTGAAAAACATAGACAGGATCGTCGGTATGGATATTCTTCCCAAGGATGTGAAAGGGCTGGAACTCCTCATTCTTTCACAGAATGGTTTCGGTAAGAGAAGTGAGATGAAATCATACAAGGTTCAAAAACGTGGCGGTTCCGGCATCAAAACGATGAAGATAACTTCGAAAACAGGTAAACTCGTGGGAGCGACTGTGACCAGTATGGCAGACATCGAAAGCGATTTGATCCTTACCTCAGAAAAAGGGACAATTATCCGTGTGCCATTCAAGAGTGTTCCGCTTCTCGGAAGAGTGACTCAGGGAGTGCGTGTGATGAAACCGCAACCAGGTGATAGTGTCGCCGCTTTTACCATCTTGTAAAAGCCTGTCAGAAAGAAGAACGTATTGAATAAAAATATTTTTTAATAGAACCTTTTTATGGATGTTTTCGCAGCCTTGAAACCGAGAAGAAAAACACGCGTCGTGAATGTCGGCGGTATGGGCATCGGAGGAGACGATCCTATCAGAGTGCAGACGATGACAAATACTGATACCCTCGATACTGTCGCTACCGTCGCTCAGATCAAGGCCTGTGTGCAGGCTGGTACGGAGCTCATCCGCTTGACCACGCCTACTCCGAAGCACGCTCAGGCACTCGGCTCTATTCGGGAGATGCTTCTTGCAGACGGAATATTCGTACCGCTTATCGCCGATATTCATTTTCTGCCAGCGGCGGCTTTTGAAGCTTTGAAATGGGCAGACAAGATTCGTCTCAACCCCGGAAACCTGCTTGATGGAAAGATCTTCCGTGTGCTCGAATTCAATGATGCGAGCTATGCCAAGGAGATAGAGCGCATCGAAGAAAACCTGTTGCCGTTTATAGAAGCCGTGAAGAAATCCGGGAAGGCACTCCGTATCGGTTGTAACCACGGATCACTCTCTGATCGTATCCTCTCCCGTTTCGGTGATACGTCTTTCGGAATGGTGGAGTCAACGATGGAGTATCTACGTATTTTCAAGAAGCACGAGTTCAATGATATCGTTGTTGCACTCAAAGCATCCGACCCCCTCATAATGATCGAATCCAATCGTTTGCTTATCGATACGATGGACAAGGAAGGGATGGATTATCCTATTCATCTGGGAGTGACAGAGGCAGGCAATGGCGAAGAGGGTCGGGCGAAATCGACACTCGGCATCGGGACGTTGCTTCTAGAAGGCATCGGGGATACGATACGTGTTTCATTGACAGAAGATCCTGTGAAAGAGATCCCTACCTGTTACGGAATTCTGCAGGCAACGCACAGACGTATCACGAGAACGGAATTCATTTCTTGTCCATCCTGCGGACGAACACTCTTTGATATTGAACCGGTTACGAACATTATCAAGGAGCGGATGGGACATCTGAAAGGTTTGCGGGTCGCTGTGATGGGTTGTATCGTTAATGGATTGGGAGAGATGGCAGATGCTGATTATGGTTACGTCGGTGGCGCGCACGGACAAGTGAGTCTCTATCGCAAAAAAGAATTAGTGAAACGGAATGTTCCAGAGAAAGAAGCGGTTGATGAACTGATCAATCTCATCAAGTCCGATGGTCTGTGGATCGAGGAGAAAGAGGTATGAAAAATTGAAAACGGCTCGAGGCATTGCTTGAGCCGTTTTTTGTTGCTCCCAATGAGCGGTTTTAGCTTGCCGCCATAGTGTAGACGATACTGTCGATGCCGAGAGTGTGCCTACCGCTCATCTTAGGAATAATGATTTTGTCTCCTGGAGACACGATGTGCCTACTTATGGTGATTTTGAAGTTCGCCTGAAGAATGACGGACGATCCATCGAAACTTGCCTGGATGTATTCTCCATTCGGAAGACATCCTTTCAGTACGTGTCGTGGTGTCGACCCCAAGAGTCGGTGTTTGTTGATTATGAGATGGTTGTTGTCGATGATGATTCCCCCCCCGCTTGTGTTGGTAGTGGTTTTTCAAATGCAAACACGGAATATATATTGTCACTACTCTGTTTTCGGTCATTGATTGCTCCTGATTGTTTTTGTCCTCGAATTGGGACGCTTCAGTGAAACATTTCCTCTGAAAAAAGTTAAATATTTACCCTCGACACCAAATGAGCTTCATTTCTTGAAAGTATGCTTATATGTTGAACAAATGTGCTTTTAGTGGGAGTTCAGTATAATTTTCTTTGTTATTCTATTAAAGCTCATTTGGTGTGAGGGCTTGCTAAAAAGACGAGAGTATGGTATTTTTTGTAAGTAATATATTATTCTATGTAGCATACGCTGGTGGGAAAGTGTTTTTGCACGAACGTATTGCCGAACAAAGCTATGGCTCTGACACATAAGCAGAAGGAGAAGGTAACAGGAGAAGTGAAACGACACGACAAAGACACTGGTTCGCCAGAGTATCAGATCGCCCTCTTTACCGAACAGATCAAGAAGCTGACGGCACACTTGAAAAAGAACAAGAAGGATTTTCATTCTCGTCGCGGATTGCTCAAGATGGTTTCCAAGAGGAAGAAATTGATGAGCTATCTGGAGAAAACGAATGAGAAATCATACAAAGAAGTCATTAAAACTTTGGGTCTTAAATAAACCATTTTCCCATTTATTTTTGGTGATTGGCTGTTGATACTATTATGGCAAAGTTCGCAGAACAACGAGTGGGAGTCTTGGTTGATATCCAGAACCTGTATTACAGCGCACGGGTGCTCTATAACAAGAAAGTGAATTTCAAAAACGTGCTTTTGGCCGCTACCAGCGAACGTAAGCTGATCCGTGCCATCGCGTATGGCATTAAGACTGTGGAAGCGACAGAGGAGAAATTCTTCGAGGCGCTGGAGAAAAGCGGTTTCGAGGTGAAGACCAAAGATCTCCAGATTTTTCCTGACGGATCCAAAAAAGGGGATTGGGACGTAGGAATTGCCGTCGATGCCATCAAGATGGCTACGAAATTGGATGTCATCGTAATCGTATCGGGCGATGGAGACTATGTATCACTCGTAGAATACATCCAAAGCATCAGCGGGTGCCGTGTTGAAGCCATCGCCTTCGTGGAATCTGCCAGCCAGAAACTCGTCGAGAAAGTGGATGATTTCATCAATCTTTCTGAAAATAAGAAACGGTTTCTTATCTAGTTTGTTAGAGAGAGCATAAGGAGGGATTATGGAGTTCCTTTTTTGTACTCTACTTTTTTTGAAACGCAATTTTTTTCTTCGATTCACTCTCCAAAAGAATTTTTTGTTGGTTGCTCCACTTGTCTGAAAGAGCTTTTTTTATCCGAAAAATTTCCTATGCCTGCCCGAATCGCTACGCGAATACATTGTGGGCGGGGATGCCGTAGAGTGAGGGAATATTTTTCGTACACAAAGAACAGCTTTTGAGCCTGCCTGTCATGCCTATGGCAGATAAATCGGCAAACAGGTCCGGAGCAGAGACAAAAGATTGCTTTTGGTGAGTGAATAATTGCGTTTCAAACTGGAATTCGTTGAATTCAGGTTCAGGTCAATATACTTGACAAATTTCATTTTTTGGTGTATCATACACTATCGAATAGTTCGTTTGACAATTTTCCAACCCTGGTACGTTTTGTGCCACAACCCGTCCAAGGAGGACATTATGAAGAAACTGGCTCTTGCATTTGTGTTGGTGTTTGGTTTCATCGGTGGTGCTTTCGCGGACAGAAACGTTCGCTGGAATCACTACAACGGTTATCAGCCCAATCAGAACTATAGCTACTACAATAGCGGTGGCCATAACAACAATCGGCATGGTGGTCACGGTGGATGGATTGCACCATTCGTTCTCGGTGCCGGAGTGGGCTATCTGCTCACACGGCCGACGTACCAACAGCCAGTCATCGTGGATGTATATCCACCGATGCGGTGTGAGCAAGTACAGCAACAGGTGACGGATCGCCAGGGGCGTCCGTTGTATGACCAGTACACTGGTCAACCACTCGTGCGGTGGGTCAATATGTGCCCATCAGTAGTCCGGTAAAGCAACAACGGCAAAGTCCGCAAACGACTGCGAAGTTTTGAGAAGGAGCAATCCCTCAAAAAAACTTCCAGTCGTTTTTTTTGTCCAAAAAGAGGAAACTGCGGTATACTGGAAGAAAGCACATAAACAAAAATAGAGTATGAAACAGACAAAAATCGTCGCGACGATCGGACCGGCATCGGAATCGAAAGAAGTGTTGCATAAAATGATAGAAGCAGGGATGAACGTCGTCCGTCTCAATCTTTCGCATGGCGAATACGCGTGGCACAAAACCATCATCAATCGAGTGCGGGAATTATCCTACGAACTTAACACCCCGATTGGTATTTTGGCTGATATACAGGGACCGCGTATTCGTACGGAAGTAACAGAACCAATAGTAGTACAGAAAGGCACGCGGATACGATTGAGTGATATTTCAGAGAAGGAACAGCTGGAGGCGGCAGATATGCCGACAGTGCTTTTTGATATGATAGGAATCATAGGCGGTGTGGGCGTCGGTCATACTGTTTTGATTGAGGATGGTGCCGTAGCATTCGTTGTGAGAGAGAAAAAAGAGCATTGTGTCATCGTCGAAGCGAAGAATGACGGGGTCATTAAAAATCGTATGGGGGTGATACTGCCTGATTCACAGCTTGTTTTGGATATCCTTTCTTCGAAAGATAAAAAGGATCTGCATTTTGTAGTGGAAGAAGGAGCGGATTTTATCGGGCTTTCATTTGTCGGCACGGCTTCCGATGTGGAAAGTGTGCGAACCGTGATGAAAGAAATGTTTCCGGAGAAAACGTATTTTCCGAAACTGATTTCTAAAATAGAACGCAAGGAGGCTATCAAAAACCTGACAGCTATCGTGAAAGTAAGCGATGCCATTATGGTAGCGCGTGGTGATCTCGGAGTGGAAATGCCAGAGAGCGAAGTGGCGATTCTCCAGAAACAGATTATTGCTGAAAGTTTACGTGCTGCCAAACCGGTGATCGTGGCGACACAGATGCTCCAGAGTATGACAGAAAATCCGCGACCGACACGAGCCGAAGTATCGGATGTGTCCAATGCGGTCATCGATCACGCTGATGCGGTGATGCTTTCCGAAGAATCAGCGATGGGGAAATATCCGGTAGAGACGGTCGCAATGATGGCAGAAATCATCGGAAAGACAGAGGAATCACCGTTTGATGATTTGTATCAGACACTTAATTTGAATTTCCATAGCGAGTATGCGACAATGCTTCGAAGCGTTTACGAGCTTGCCAAGAGTTTTCGCTCGAAAGCGATACTCCTTCTCTCGATGAGCGGGTATACAGCGCGACTCCTTTCCCATTTCCGTCCAGAGAGCAAAATGTTTGTGGCGACCAACAATCGTAATACGTACAACGAACTTGCCTTGGTATGGGGGATAGACCCGTATCTTTTCGAAGACAACCAAAAACTGGATACGTTCATCGACTGTTTGATGCGAGAAACCAAGAAAGATGAAAAGCTTTCGATCGGCGATCAGGTCGTGGTCTTCCACGGGCGTACTCCCGATCAGGATACGATGAGACTTGTCGGAACCCAGGAAATCCGATAGACTGATTTTTGTTCTGGAAAAGTGGAATTTTTTAGGATGAATGGAAGAATGGCCCCAGCCCAAGGCTGGTTCGCCTTGGGCGGAGAGTGGTTTACAAAAAATATACGTATTATGTTTATGTTCTTCAGAGCAAGGGAAACAAATGCCTCTATAAATGTGTAACGAATGATTTGAAACGAAGGTTAAAAGAACATAATAGTGGAAATGTTCCTTTTACGAAAAATTTAATGCCTTGGGAATTAGTATATTATGAAGCCTATAATCATAAAGAAGAGGCCGAGCAAAGAGAAAAGTATCTGAAGAGTAGTGATGGGAAAAAAGATCTGAGAAAGCGATTAACAAAAAGTTTAATATAACAAGGAAGGATGGCCGAGTGGTTGAAGGTACTCGCTTGGAAAGCGAGCATACCGAAAGGTATCGAGGGTTCGAATCCCTCTCCTTCCTCAGCGAACAGAAAGAGCAAGCACTGAAAGTGTGAGCTCTTTTCTTTTTGCTGTATACTTCAAGATAACGACGATATTTTTAGGTGAGAAAAGAGACCTATGAACGAAACGTATTCTTGGAAATTTTCCACTACTTCAGGGATGGCGTGGGCATCGATGCTTGAGTCGTGCAAGAATGCGAAAAAATCCATTGATTTGGAACAATATATTTTCGGAGGAGGAAGTATCGAGCGGACTTTTGCTGATATTTTTCTCGCGGATGTCCTCGCAAAAATGTATTTCAAGAGATTGTTACGTCAGGGCGTCCGTATTTTTTTGTACACCGGAGAAATCCTTCATTCCAAGTCTATCGTCATAGATGATCATTGGGCATCTCTCGGAAGTTGCAATTTTGACTGGCTCTCTTTCTGGATCAATTATGAATTGAATGTGCTGAGCACCAATCAGCATTTCGCAGTCGAACTCCGAAGCATTTTCTTGCAAGACATCGAAAAAAGCGAGGAAATTTTTTTGACGTAAGATGAAGATTTTACAAATGTTTCTTGCCCCAGGTGTTCAAATCGCAGATGATGGGAGAGAGACTTCTACCACGTTTGGAAAGCGTGTACTCTACCTTCGGGGGAATTTCCGGATACACTTTTCGTACGATGAGCTCATCTTGTTTCAATTCACGCAAGGACTGAATGAGCATTTTTTCGCTGACAGTCGGGATGAGTTTCCTTAGTTCACCATAGCGTTTGGTACCGCTACCCAGGTGCCACAGGATGACAGTCTTCCACTTCCCCACGATCATACGGAGCGTTTTCTCGATCGGACAAGCTGTCTGTTCCACATATTTTTTCATAGATGTATACTTACTTATATGTAGGTACTTGTATTATAGTATGTATGTGTATAGAATGCAAGAGTAATATGATAAACATATAAAAGTATGTCAGATATGCTCAAAGCCCTCAAGTGGCGGTATGCCACGAAAAAGTTTGACACGACGAAGAAATTGTCAGAAGAACAACTCGCTCTTTTGAAAGAGTCACTCCGTTTATCTCCCTCGTCATTTGGTTTGCAACCGTGGCACTTCATCGTGGTAGAAGATGTGGAATTGCGGAAAAAATTGCGTACGGCCGGGTATGATCAACCGCAGATCACTGATGCCTCGCATTTTATCGTTCTGGCAACGGAAAAGAATGTGGATGCCTCTCTGGTGGAGAAATTTGTAGAAAATGTCGCCACGACGAGAAATATCCCCGTAGAAAGTTTGACGGGACTCCGAGATATGTTGAACGGTGCTGTTGGAATGAAAGGTGAGGAAGGTGCTCGTGAATGGGCTGCCCGGCAAGTGTATATCGCCCTCGGGGTGCTTCTCGCGACTGCAGCATCGGAAGGAATCGATGCCGCACCGATGGAAGGATTTGATCCGGAGCAGTTCGATGTCATCTTGGGCCTCACAGAGCGAGGTCTGACATCGCGCGTGATGGTGGCTCTCGGATTCCGTGCGTCTGATGATCCGGCTACCGATATGGCCAAAGTTCGTTATGCTGAGGAACAAGTATTTACAACGATGTAATTGACTCTTATGCGCACTCTTTTTCATTTGGCACAGTCGCGAGGACACGTGAAACAAGGCTGGCTCGAAACCCATCATTCTTTCAGTTTTGCTTCGTACTATGATTCTGAGAAGATGGGTTTCGGCGCGCTTCGGGTGATCAGTGATGATTCGATCGCGGGAGGACAGGGATTTGGCAGACATCCGCACCAGGATATGGAATACAGAAAAAGTCAGTTTACAAGTAAAAAAGGCCTTCATTTTGGCTCTCGATGTACCGATGAAGGTTCAGGATAAATGATTTTAAACGGGTTCTTTCACCGCGTGATATACTATTGGAAGAGTAAATGATAAGATATTTTTTATATGTATATTAAGGAGCATATGTCTGGATTTGTGGATTTTATCCGCAAACAAGGAGTCGTGGGAGTGGCAGTTGGGTTTGTTCTGGCCGGCGCGGTGGCCAAAATGGTGACGGCACTGGTGACTGACGTCATCAATCCGCTCATCGGACTGGTACTGGTGAATGCGGAAAATCTGAAGAACGCAAAATTCACGATCCGCAACGTGGAAATTCTGTGGGGAGATTTTGTCAGTACGGCTATCGATTTTCTTATCATCGCTCTGGTTGTTTATTTCGCCATCAAATTATTAGGAATTGATACGACGAAAAAGAAGTAATTTTTTTAGATTGAAATTTTATGACAGCCAATAGTTTCGGAAAAAGAGCGCTTGCGGTGCACAAGAAATTGCGAGGAAAAGTTGAGATCAATCCGAAGGCCAGTGTGAAAGATAAAGATGACCTGAGTATTTACTACACGCCTGGTGTGGGCACGGTTTCGACGTATCTTGCACAGCACAAAGACAAGGTGCGTGACTATACGATGAAAGGAAACATCGTCGCTATCGTATCGGATGGCTCCGCAGTGCTGGGGCTCGGCAATATCGGCCCAGAAGGAGCGCTTCCCGTGATGGAAGGCAAAGCGATGCTTTTCAAGGCATTGGCAGGCGTGGACGCATTTCCGATCGTGCTGGCTACTCAAGATACGGAACAGATCATAGCGACGGTGAAAAATATCGCACCGGTATTCGGTGGCATTAATCTCGAAGACATTTCTGCTCCTCGTTGTTTCGAAATTGAGAGGAGGCTTCAAGAAGAACTGGATATCCCTGTCATACACGATGATCAACACGGCACGGCGATGGTTGTTCTCTCCGGGATGATCAATGCTTTCAAGGTGGTGAAGAAAAATATCAAGACGGCCAACATCGTCATAGCGGGGGCGGGTGCTGCTGGACAAGCCATCGCGGATCTCCTCATTCTTTTCGGAGCAGGGAATATCATCTTGGTGGATAGCAAAGGGATTATCAGTAGAAAACGTACCGATTTGGACGAATACAAGAAGAAACTTCTGAAGTGCACAAACAAACAAAACATCTCTGGAGATTTGGGTGTTGCCCTTTCCGGCGCTGATGCATTCATCGGTGTATCCAAGGGAAACACCGTTACAACGACTCATATCAAAAGTATGGCTCCGAAGGCCATTGTATTTGCTTTGGCCAATCCTGTTCCGGAAATTATGCCCGATGTTGCCAAGAAATCCAGTGCTCTCGTCGTCGCCACCGGACGTTCGGATTTTGCCAATCAAGTCAATAATTCGCTCGGCTTTCCTGGTATTTTCCGTGGAGCGCTTGATCATCGGGTACGTAAGATCACGGATGCGATGCTTATGAGAGGGGCGAAGAATCTGGCAGCATTGGTGAAGAAACC
>PFVP01000001.1:0-8666 GCA_002790675.1 Candidatus Moranbacteria bacterium CG_4_9_14_3_um_filter_45_14
TATTGAAATAGCTATTTGCCGCACAGTCAAGTCCAATCTTCACATCATCTGCCGTATAACCTGCTTTTTCTATCGCTTCCACAATAAACTGAAGAGCTTCTTCATTGGATGTGAGTTCAGGTGCAAATCCTCCTTCATCACCGACGCTTGTCTTATACCCTCTATTGTGCAAGATCTCTGCGAGGGTGTGAAATATTTCTGAAGCCACGCGTAATTTTTCGTGAAAATTAGGAAAGTTCACCGGGCCGAGCATAAACTCCTGAATATCGAGTCCGCTATCAGCGTGTTTACCGCCATTGATGATATTGAACATCGGCTGGGGAAGAGCTACTTCTGTATCACCGATGAGGTCGTTCAAATAGACGTACAGCTCTTTGTGTTCTGCGTTCGCCGAGGCTCTCGCGAAAGCCATAGAAACACCAAGGATAGCATTCGCTCCCAACATGGCTTTATTCTCTGTCCCATCAAGATCAATAAGCGTTTTATCGAGCGTTGCTTGATCAAATGCTTTCCCTACAATAGCCTCTTTTATAACCGTTTCCACATTCTGTATTGCCGTGAGGACACCTTTCCCTTTGTACCGCTTGGGATCGTTATCACGGAGTTCGACGGCTTCATATTTCCCCGTACTAGCTCCGCTCGGGACACTAGCGACGGCAGAGAAACCACTTTCCAGTGTAATTTCCACGGAAATGGTTGGGTTGCCTCGTGAATCGAGAATTTCACGAGCGACGAGAGACGTTATCTTTTGCATATTTATTTTTTACACTGATTGTATTAAAAAAGAAAAGAAGACGGAGTGTCACCACCCGTCTTCGTTACACATCTATTCTAGCACATTTTCCGCTTCTTGTCCAACTAAATCTCTCATAAAGTGAAAAGTCTGGTCAGCTCTTTACGAAAGGAGTATTTTTTTTCTCCTTCATATAAAGAAACTATTTCCCAAAAGCAGTTTTCAGTTCTGTTTTCGCACTTTCCAGAGTGGTTTTGAAAGCGTTCATTGCGGACTCTACGGAAGTACGACGAGTTTCCATAAGAGCCTTGACACTATCTCGCACCTTTTCCATTTGTGTTCGATCACTTTTCAGTTTTTCACGTGCCACCTCCATATCAGATTGAAACTGTGCTCTTACTTCTGCTGGCGTTTTTCCACTCGCACAAGCTGACTTTGCACTACTCACTGCGGTATTGGAAGCACTGGTGAAAGTAGCCACAGCAGATTCCATCGAACCCTTGCGGGTAGCAACAGCACTGTCGACACCTTTGCGGAAAATCTCAATAGCGGTATCTACGGCAGATCGTCTCGCTTTGACCGCTGTCTCAACAGTATTCTGAAACTTTTTCACCGCTGCCTTCTGCTCATCGGTAACGGCTTTCTCATCGAGCTTTGCATACATCGCCAAGCGTCGTGCATCCTGTAGAGAACGATTTTTCGTTAACTTGGAATTCCTATTATCACGTTTGGTATCAAAAATATTATTTCGATTTTCTCTCCGATCATCAAATGTGCTCTTGCGATCAGACATACGCTGTGCCATCTTGGAAGCCATTTCAGAAAATCGATTACAAAAAGCTTCTTGCCGTTTTGCTTCCATTTCTGTCTTCTTCTCCTCACGATTAGCCTCACGTTCTTCGATGTTTGCCTGACGGGTAGCCCGTATTTCTGCCTGTCTTACAGCACGATCTTCTGCAGGCGATGCCAACACAATGCTGACAGAAAATACACTGAGAGATAACACACTGCCTACAACAAAAAATCTAGTTTTCATTCGCATCATAGACCGTTCCAAAGTCACTAACGACAGATCCTTCTGCTTCGATAGCAGAAGTTGCCCCCAGTTCCTCTTCATTTAATACCGAATTATCTGCATCCACTTCTCTCAAAATATCATCGGCAACAGCCTCAGGTGTCGATGGCACTGTTGTAACTTGTGTTACCGCTTCTTTTGATACCTGCTGTTCTGGCACAGAAGTACCTTTGGTCGTTGTCTGAGCAGGAACAATGCTCCCACTCATCTGTCTGTAAACAACAACACCAAGTCCGATGATAGCAACCCCTCCTATGCCAAGAAATATTTTTTGCAATCCTGTCATATATTTTTTATTATGTATATTATCCAAAAAATACCGACCATATTCTTTTTTACACTATCATTATAACACATTTTTTATTCATATCTCCTTTTACCGGGATATCTAACGCCATACTCCAAGAAAAGCATATGAGGTACGACATCATACCTCTAACCATCAACAAAAGAATAAAAAGTACCTTCTTTTGAGTTTCACAGTTTTCTCACTTTTTATAACACGAAGAGAATACAGCTACTTCTATTATACATCATTATTCTTTTTTTTCTTTTCTAAAAATTACTCAATAGTATGAATCATCTGGTCAAAATCTGTTCCAATGAAACGTTTCATTTCTTGTCCATTCTCGTCAAGCAGAATCAGCGTTGTCTGCAGAGTAACTTTATGACGTATTTTCATTTCATAATCTTTATCAAAATCCACCTTCAGGATTGTTACATCCAAAGGGATTTCGCTCAAGCGCTCACGTATCTCTTTGTCAAGTTCCACACAACTAGAACACCACGTCGTCGCTGCAAAGAAAAGGACTGTCCTCCCTGCTCTGAGAGAAAATGCATACGCTTCCGGTGAATAATCAGCATACGGAGCGTGATTCGCAAAAGCCTGTGATTGTGCTTTTTCCGTGAAGACAATATTCGCATCACTCTTCGAAATAGAATCACGGGACAGAAGAAAAGCGGATACGAATACTATGGTCAGAAGAAGAACTATCACTGTACCTGAAATTTCCAAACGAAAAAGAGTTCGCAGAAATTTCATCGATGATTCCGTCAGTTTCCTACTCATATATTGTAGAACAATCGAACGATTTATTCTCGTAGCTGTAGGATAAGGATACACTTTCTTCATAAAATCCTGCATCTTCATTCCATTTGCTTGAGCGAGCATCAATTCCTGCGTCAATTCTCCTGCATTCTGTGCCACCATTGTCCCACCTAATACTTTTCCCTTCTGCGATACGAAGAGTTTCATCTTCCCTTCTTTGTACTCATCAACAATCGCACGGTCATCATTCGAAAAACTCTGCGAAAGGACTTCGTATTGCATTCCTCGATGCTTCAGAGTTTTTTCCTCGAGTCCAAATGTAGCAATCTCTGGATTCGTATACGTCACCCATGACATAGCATCTGTATTCAATTTTTTCTTCAAGGGAGAAAAAAAGTTCCTGATAATGAGGGAAGCGTGCAGTTCTGCTGCATGTGTAAACATATGCCCGCCTGCCACATCACCACAAACCAATATATTTTTATTGGTTGTCTGAAGATACTCGTCTGCTACAATCCCTCCTCGTTCATTCGTCTGTATTCCGGCTTTATCAAGTTGTAATCCCTCCACATTCAGTTCACGGCCAATAGAAATAAGAAGAGCATCAGTTGGTATGGATTGAGTTTCACCAGCTTCATTGGCAACAAGAAGATTTCCATCTTTCACTTCGGTCGGTTTATAACCAAGCAGAAATTCCATACCGTCTTTTTCCAATTGTTCACGAAGGACAGCAACCATTTCTGGGTCTTCTTTTTCCAAGAGACCGGAACCAACAACTGTCACTTTCGTACCAAAAGCGCTCAGTGCCTGCCCAAGTTCTATGCCTATTGGGCCAGCTCCCACTACCACCATTCTGTTCGGCAAAACATCCAAAGAAAAAATATTTTCATTCGTAAATACATTGATAGATTCTATGCCAGGAAGATTGAGTGTGCGTGGTCTTGATCCGGTAGCGATAACGATTTTTTTCCCTCGATACTTCGTGCCAGCCACTTCTACAGTCTGGTAATCCACGAATGTTGCCTTCCCAAGAACCACAGTCATACCGAGTGCTCGAAAATACTCAGCATTCTCGTGCTCTCGTATATGCTCCTGCTTTCCACTCACATATTCCATCGCTTTCTTCACATCAATAGTTCCCGATACAGAAAGACCAAAACGTGATGACTCTCTCCCTTCACGAATGAGACGCGCGGTATGAAGCAAAGCCTTCGATGGGACACAACCATAATTCAGGCAGTCTCCACCGATTGACCGATCCTCTTTGTCAATGAGCAGTACTCGTAGTCCGATACGATTCATAAAACCAGCGACATTGAGTCCTCCGGATCCAGCACCAATGACAATAATATCAAAAGTTTTTTTCATAAAATTTTCCTACATAAGTTAACATAATAATACCAATAATAGCAAAAAAAATATTGAGAGGGCTCAACATCCGTAATGACTCTCCAAAATACACGAAAAGAAATGTTCCTGGAATCATACCAAAGAAAGAACCTACAACATATTTTTTCAACGAAACATTGGTAACTCCCAGAAGAAAGTTGAGTGCATTGAACGGAAAGAGGGGGATCAATCGAAGGGCGATAATGGTAGGCAAAGCTTTCCCTTCCAACCTTTCCTCATACATTTGCATACGCGGATATTTTGCTACGAATTTTTCTTGTACCCAGTCTTTGAGTACATACCGTGCCAACAAAAAAGCGAGTGTCGCTCCGATAGTATTACCAATAAGTGCTATCACTGTGCCAAAAAAATTTCCGAGAAGAGAACCTGAAAGGAGAGTAAGTGGTGTCCCGGGAAATCCTACAAGAGCAAAAAAACTCTTCAGTCCAATGAGTACAGATGCTGTCAGAAGAAGATTTTCCGCACTGTGGTTTTCCAAATCTCTCACGAATAAGAATATATCAGATCGAGAGATCAAAGTTATGATTGAAAGAACTATGATAATGAGGATAAGCAATATTTTTTTCATATTTTTTGATGCGTGATGGCTCGTCTAAGAATAGAGACGATAATGATAAATGCCATTACCTCTATAAGCGTAATAATCTGAGAACTGATTGGAAGAGCACCGGCATAAGAAAAAACGAAAGCAAACGGAATCACGCCAATGAGTGTCGCCAAGAAATACGAGGCGCTTCTCATCCGCGAGAAAAGTCCAACGGCATAGGAAAGAATATCCACAGGAACAGTCATTCGAAGAAAGACAACGGTCCAAAAAAGATTTTTCTCTGAAAAATGTTTCTCAAATTTCTCCAACCTTTCTAATGAAACAATTTTTTGAATAAACGGTTTTCCCAAAGAACGAGCCAAATGGAATGCAATTTGCGATCCAATCACCCAGCCAATGACAGAAAGTATGCCGGTTGCTACCCATCCCCATACCCCCACTGCCACAGGAATAAGAGGGAGTGTCGATACCGGTGCGATTACGATAGCAAAAGCGGTAATAAGGACATAACTTACCATTCCTACCGATATACCTTTTTGCCCTACGAATGATTGCAACTCATTTTCATATTTCTGTGCCAATACTGTTGCCACAATGAAAAATGTGACCACGACTATGAGGACAAGCACACTACCAAGTATTTTTTTATCCAACAGCTTTTCTATCATAATAATATCAACGTATATTCGTCACGATAACTACCTTGCACATCTCTTTCAATATATATAAAGGCGCATCACAAGTTTTTTCCTGATGTTGCAAAAAATTCTTCAGGAGCGATGCCTTATTCTCGCCTGCAATAAACACGATGGAGCAATCAACCATTTCACGAAGAAATGTGATCGTAACCGTGACTCGCAAAGGATATGGGTTCTTTATCCCGGCATCATATCCCACAACCCAACGTTTTGGGTCATCAAAAAGCGTTTTGAATAGCTCGGGATTCTCCGGAAACGGCATAATACCCGCTGTATGCCCATCAGTTCCGATACCCTGCGTAATCAAAATAATTCCTTGCGGATAGTCTCGCTTCCACCTCCTAAGAGCAGTTTCAAACCGATTTGATAGAGAAAATACAGAATCACCACTTCGCATACGTGTATCGATACTCTTTCCGCCGGATACGACAAAAGAATGAAAAAACGGGAGAGTAACCAATCGGGAAAAATTGTTCACCAAACTATCCTGACTGAGACGTTCATCAAGTACCGAAAGTGTTATCATTTCCTTTTTTTCTGGAAATGTCACCTGCTCGAGAATGTCGAGAGTAGAGCCACCCGAACTCAAAAGAAGTACTGGCCGATTATGTTGTTCCCTTAAAATTTTCGTTATGATTTTTCCAGCTTCACGCGTCGCTTGTTGTGCGGTTTCATATGAATGGACTGATATGGAGGTATTCTGCATAGTACAACATTTACAATAATGACTGAATTTTTTCTTGAATGGCCATCCTTGAGATATTCTCATACTGAAGAAGTCCCTCCGGTGAACCACTATGCGGAGTTCTCATGACCGAGAGATTATGAACTGGTGTTTGTACGCGCGAGAGCTCGGCGCTTACCGCCTCGCCGATTCCCCCCGCCGGATAATGATCTTCGATGGTGATAATCGCCTGCGTCTCTTTCGCAGCCAAAAGGAGGGCCTCTCTATCCAACGGCTTTATGCTGTACAGATCGATCACCCGTATGCCTATTCCCTTTTGAATAAATCCGTCTGCAGCCTGCAAGGCCTCAAAGAGGGTAATGCCGGCAGAAACGAGCGTTAATACATCAGAATTACTGCTTCTGAGTGTCTTACTCCCGCCAATCGGAAATTGCTCCGTACTATCATACAATACCGGGGTAGCAGCCCGGGTTGTCCGAATATAGACCAGACCTTTATGCTTGGTAGCGATTTCTACCAAACGTTCAGTGGCGACAGCATCCGCAGGATAGAGGACAACACTATTCAAAACAGAACGAAAGAGAGCAATATCTTCAAGTCCCATTTGTGAGGCACCATCCTGACCGATTGAAACGCCAGCGTGCGATCCGACGAACTTCACGTTTGCTTCCGAATATTGCGCCATCCTAATCTGATCGAAAGCGCGAGAAAAAAATGTGGCAAATGTTGAAACAAAGGGGATTTTCCCTCGCCGTGCCAAACCAATCGCTACACCAACCATATTCTGCTCAGCAATAAACATTTCGAAAAAACGATCTGGATAGCGTTTTTTAAAAATATCAGAGAAGGTTGAGTTGCTTACTTCCGCATCAAGCGCAACAATCTCCGGAACGGAGGCACCGAGTGTCGCTAAACTCGTTCCATAGGCTTGTCGTGTCGCCACCAACTCCCCTTTCCGATATGAACTGTCTATGTGTACATTCCCTTCTCCTGCCGAAATAACATTATTCGGAACCGAAAGAATACCAGGCGAAGCAAATCTACCACGAAGTGACAAATCAACTTCTCCCAATTCTCTTTTAGCTTGTTCAAATTCCTCTTTACTGAGTGCCTTACCATGCCAACCTTCCTTGTCTTCCAAAAACGAAACACCTTTCCCTTTTATAGTTTTTGCAAGAATCATAACCGGTTTTCCAATGGACTTTGTTGCTGTCTCATACGCCTTGACAATCTCCTCCAAAGAATGTCCATCAATCACAATTGTTTGCCAGCCAAAGGCTACTGCTCGTTTCTCATATTCATCGATGTCGTGTCCGAACATCGTCTCACCTCGCTGTCCCAAACGGTTGATGTCGACAATACCAACAAGATTATCAAGCCCGTAATATGTAGCGCTGTTCATAGCCTCCCACACCGACCCTTCCGCCATTTCGCTGTCCCCCAAAAGCACATATATTCGTGCCTCCGTTTTATCCAAGTATTTGGCGGAAAGAGCCATTCCTACACCAACCGAAAGCCCCTGTCCGAGTGATCCTGCGGCGACCTCAGTCATTCGAAATGTTGGCATTGGATGTCCCTCTAAAGAGCTTCCAAATGTTCGATACTGCGAAAGATCAGCCTGTGGAATCTCACCGGCCACTGTCCATAAAGCGTAAAATAATGGTGAGGCATGTCCTTTGGAAAAAATGATCCGATCATTATTCGGATTCTGAATATCCTCCGTATCAAAACGAAGATAGTTGCCGAAGAAGAGTACTGTCATTAAATCAGTAGCACTCAAAGATGAAGTTGGATGTCCTGATTTAGCCTCCGTCGACATCAAAAGCGACCAGTATCGAATCAATTTTGCCAGTTTTTCAAGTTGGATGATATCGGACATATTTTTTTATTTATTTGTTACTTCGTGTCCACCAAATTGATTCCGGAGAGCTGAAACGATTTTCCCGGTAAAACTTGGGTGATGTTCTGATTGCTTACGAAAATCAACAGCCCCTTCAATAATTGGCACTGGAACGCCCAATTCTCTTGCTGCATCAAGTGTCCATAATCCCTCGCCACTCTGAGCAATAGATCCTGAAATATCCGTAAGATCTGTTCCATACTGGGCAAAAGCGTTCTCTAACCACCCCGTCAAACGTGAAGTAATAACACTCTGCTTATTATATACACGGGCGACTTCTTGCAAATCAAGTTGAAAATTAGATTTTTTCAGTACTTCAAATCCTTCACCAAGAGCTTGCATCATACCGTATTCAATACCATTGTGAACCATTTTCACGAAATGTCCGGCACCAGAGACGCCCATATAACCATAGCCATCTTCTGTTGCAATGTCTTGCCACAAATCCTCATATTTCTCGTAGACACTGCGTTCCCCACCAATCATAAGACACGCACCATCTGCCGCCCCTTGTGGTCCACCACTCACACCAACATCAACAAAAGAAAGTCCGTGCCCTCCCAATTCCTT
>PFVP01000001.1:8677-9766 GCA_002790675.1 Candidatus Moranbacteria bacterium CG_4_9_14_3_um_filter_45_14
TTGATTCTTTATAAGGAGAATTACCACCATCAATAATAGTATCACCTGCTTCTAAGAACGGCACAAGTTCTTGCAAAACTGCATCCACCACCTGATGAGGCACCATAAGCCAAACCGTTCGTGGAGCTACCAGTTTTTTAGCAAGTTCTTCTAAAGAAGTGACAGAAACCGCTCCCAATGCATCAGACTTCTTTCTCCCTTCTTCGCTTGGATCGTATACTACAACCTGATAATCTTTTTTTAACAAACGGCTCACCATATTTAATCCCATTTTTCCTAATCCGACATAGCCTATGTTCTTCATATATATTTTCTTTAAAAAATTACAATGTTTTTTCCGGGCCCAGGCTCCCACGAGGGTACACTTCCAAGGCGAGGGTATGCCACTCTTCTAAAAGAGGTGTGATAAACGACCACGAAGCCCGTAATTCTTCGGTGCTCGCGAAGAGCGTCTGATCTCCTACGATACAATCAAAGAGTACCTTCTCATACGCGTCAGTCTGTACTCTCTGCTCTTCAATTTTCGCATAATCAAAAGAAAGGTCTTGTTCCACAACATTCGATCGTATACCTTGTTGTCTGGTAAAGAAACGCACGGTGATTTTTTCTTCTGGTTGAATCGTGAATGTAAGAGTATTTTGATGAGTATGTGATGCATGAGGGAGCGGACAAAAACACGGATGTATTGGTTTGAAAGTAACGATGATTTCCACCTTTTTCTCTTTCAATGCTTTTCCGCTTTCCAAATAAAATGGCACCCCTTGCCAACGATCGTTGTCGATAAATGTCTTCAATCGAAAATATGTTTCAGTGTCAGAATCCTTCTTCACTCCGATCGTATCCGTAAACCCCTCGTACTGCCCACGAACCACATTCTGACTGATGTCACCTGACATCAATTGTTTCATAACATCCGCGCGTTTCGCTCGTATCGCATCTGCACGTAACTCCCCGGGATGTTCCATGGCGATAAGTGCTAGCATCTGCAACATATGATTTTGTCCAACATCACGCAGCGCTCCAACATCATCATAAAAAGCACCACGCGTGGAAACATCAATATCCTCCCACAGCTTAATGTCAACTTTT
>PFVP01000027.1 GCA_002790675.1 Candidatus Moranbacteria bacterium CG_4_9_14_3_um_filter_45_14
CGACGAGAATGAGAATATGTATCTGATTCGCGGGCACCATGACAATGTATTCGTGAGGTACAACGTCACGACAGGGACAACGACAGAAATGGCGAAACTCCCTGTCGGTGCGTGGGATGGATCGAGTCTGGTATATGTGGGTAATCACAACGAAATCTACTATTCCCCAGGGAGTATTGGTACGACACGATCCGGTTCGAGTAACTATTTCTATAAATATGATATTCCGACCAATACCTGGAGTGAGGTAACGACGGATCGACCAGCGGCTCAGACCGGAGCAGGATCGAGTATGACCTATGACGGCAGTCGCTATATCTATCTGACACGAGGGGCGGGACAAACTACATGGTGGCGCTATGATCTTGATGCGTCTGCTGGATCTCGCTGGTCAACATTGTCTGTTATTGGAGCACCAAATGTTACGACTGGTGGAGAGATGACGCATAATGGCGGATATATTTATTCTGTCAGAGGGGGAAATAATGCGAATTATCGGTATGATATCGGGGCGGGTACCTGGGCTACTATGCCGGTGCTACCAGCAACTATCAGTACGGGTGGCAGTATCACTGATGGTGGAGATGGGTATCTTTACGTAACGCGCGGTACGAATACGGCCAACAATTATCGGTATCGTATCGCCGATGGTCTCTTGGGAACATGGACATCGATGACGGATATCCCGGCACAAGTGAATGCCGGCGGTTTTGAAGAACATGTGAGTAATCGTAACTGGGTGATCGCAGGAATTGGTACCAATTCGTATCCAGACGGACTCTATAGTTTTGTTGTGAGTTCGACTGGGAATGGCACCGGGTTTATGAAGACGGGGACTTATACTTCAGAGGCTATCAACCTTGTCTCGGTTTACAAATGGGCGAATTTCTCTGTCAACTACACGCTTCCGAACAATACATTTGTTACTTTTGAAACGAGGACATCTGCTGATGGAGCGACCTGGGATAATTGGACCAATATCTCCAATGAACAGGTATTTGGCACGACTCATACATTTAAAATAAATTCGACTCCCAATGGATACCTGCAAGTACGCGCCAATCTTTCGTCATCGGATCGGATTTTTTCACCGCTCATCACGGATTACGCAGTGAGTTATTATCAGGATATTACTGAGCCGACGAATCCAAGCGCGGTGAGCGCGTATACGGACGGAACCAAGGTAACCAGTATGTCGACGGATACCTGGTACAATCATACCGCGCCGTATTTCGAGTGGCCGGATGTGGATGCTATGGGGGGAGCCACTGATGGCGTGGGCGGATCAGGCGTAGCCGGGTACTATGTGTATTTCGGTATTGATAGCGGTGCCGACCCGGTAACCTTTCAGACGGCCAATAACTATACGGCGGGGAGTTTATCAGCAGGGCAAACATATTATCTGAAGATTATGACCAAAGATAATGCCGGAATGATAACAGCTACTTCGTACAACGCTTTCACGTATAAGTTCGATAATATCGCCCCGATCAACCCGACACTGATAGATGTAGTTCCGACCGGATATACGGCGACGGACAACTTTGTTTTTACCTGGTCGGCAGACGCGACGGATTCATTTTCGAGCATAGTGAAACTGCAGTATCGCACTGATGGAGATGTTCCTGATACGTGGGTGGATATTGCCGATGTCAATCAGGTATCACTGACACTTCCGAACGTGGATCATATTGTCGGTGCGTATCAGTCAGGGAAGAACAAGTTTTATTTGCGGGTAGTGGATGGCGCGGGCAATGTTTCTCCGCCGTTTCTTCAGGAATATTATTACAGTGCCAGTGCCCCGACACCGCCAGAGAATCTGGTAGCTACTCCAACGTCTTCGACCAATAACTCTTTTACTTTTTCTTGGGACACGCCACTTTCGTATGCTGGGGATCCGACGAAAATCATCTATCATTATTCGATCAATTTATTACCAACGGCCAATAACTCAGTCGCTACGGCGGCCAAAGCAGCTGGTCCGAGTGCTTTTGCTACCCAGAAAGGGGATAATCTCTTCTTTGTGGTCGCCGAGGATGAGTCGGGCAATATCGAATGGGGCAATTATGCTTCCGTCACCTTTACAGCTGATACCAGCAATCCACCGATTCCGGGAAATGTACAGATATTTGATACCTCTGATCGTGAGAATACCAAGTATGGCATCGCCGTCAAATGGGCGCGTCCGGATGGCATCGATGTGGCGAACTTCGATGGCTTTGTCATTTATCGATCAGAAGATAATGTTACGTTTACGGAAATTGCCAAGACGACGGGGAGTGCCTATGTCGATTCCGGAGAAATTCTCCTTGCGTCTGGTGATACGACTTTGGAAAGCAAATTGTACTATTATTATGTGAAGTCCAAAGACAAGACGAGTAATTATTCCGCCGCTTCTTCGACAGTCTCGATTATTCCGACAGGGAAATACACGACCGCGCCGAAATTGGTGGGGACGCCGAGCTACACGGTACAATCTTTCTTGGCGAATTTCAAATGGGCTACCGATCGGGTGGCGAGTTCGTTTGTCGAATATGGTAAATCCATTTCTCTTGGCGAGACGACCGGTCAGGTGGATTCAGTAACGACTCATGAGGTACTGGTGAAAGGACTGGAAGCGGGAACAAAATATTTCTATAGTGTGAAGTATATCGATCCAGATGGAAATATCGGCACATCGACTGTGGATACCTTCACGACTCTTCCGCCTCCTGTCATTTCTGATGTAACCGTGACGGATATTCAATTGTATACTGCTTACATCAATTGGACGACCAATGTGAGCGCGACCTGCACACTTAAGTATGGTTCATACAGTATTGAGGAAACATCCGGGGGATCATCACATATACAGAAAATAGATAAACTCCAGCCCGCGTCCGACTACTCGGCCCAGATTGATTGCATTGATGGTGATTTGAACACTTTTTCTTCCGATCAGTACTCTTTCAGCACTCCGGAAGAGCCGATCGTTTCTGAGGTACTCATCGAAAATAAAGAGAATGTTGATTTGCCGACCGTTACTATCAGCTATAAGACGAATGTTTCGACCTCAACTCTGATATACTACAAATCAGCCAGTGGGGATAACCATACCTATCTGACGGAAGATTTGGTAACGGATCATGCCGCGGAAATTTCCAATCTTGATCCAGCCGTAGAATATACGATTACCGTAACCGGAAATGATCAATACAATATTCAGGCGAAACCGTTCGAACAAAAGATTACCACTCGTACTGACTCTCGTCCGCCAAAAATTCTTTCCAATAAGTCGATGGGTCGGGTATCGGGACGTGGAATCAACGCCCAGGCTAACGTGTATATCAGGATTGAGACCGACGAGCCATCCCGCATCTATGTCGCTTACGCGAGAGGCATCGTTACCAAATCATTTGAACAATCGACGAGTGATGATTCCTTGAATACCTATCACCTGATCACCATTCCGGCAGAAGCGGGTGATGTGTATAGTTATCAGGTTGAAGCCTCTGATGAAGCGGGTAATAAGACCGTTACTGACGCGGCAACGGTTCCTGTAGAACAGTCGAAAGCTAATGCTACTGAAGTCATCACGAGGACTTTCCTCAATAATTTCGGATGGATTGCGAAAATACGAGGGAATTAAAAATGAGAGAAAAAGAAAATATGGCCGAAGAAAAGAAAATGGTTATTAAAGTGGTAGGACTCAAGAAGAGTTTTCATGTTGGGATACAGGACATCCCGGTTCTTTATGGTATTAACTTGGAAATTACTGAAGGAGAATTCGTGCTTTTGGTGGGGCCATCTGGTTGTGGGAAATCGACACTGCTTCATTCTATCTATGGATTGGAAAACCCGACCGAAGGCACTGTTTTCATCGAGGAAGAAGATATTTGGAGCCGTACAAAAGATTGGCGAGCCCATTTTCGAAATCATTTTATCGGATTTATTCCGCAACAACCATTTTGGATCAAATCACTCACCGTCATCGAGAATATCGCCATACCGGGGGTGATCGCGGGAAGAACATTTGATGAGAGTATTGTGATAGCCGCTAAATTGATTGAACTCGTCGGAATGGGGAAGTGGGCGGATCATCGACCATTTGATCTTTCCGGAGGACAACAACAGCGTATCGCTTTAGCTCGATCGTTGCTTCTCGATCCGAAGTTTCTTATTGCTGATGAACCGACAGGAAATTTGGATTTCAGGTCAGGAGAAGAACTGATGACACTCGTGAGGAATATTTCCCAACAATTCAAGATTACCATTTTGATGGTTACTCACAATACGGATCAATATAAATTTGGATCGAGGATTGTCAATATGGTGGATGGACAGATTACATCGGATATCATCAATAAACAATCCCTTTCGAAGTTGGAAGAAATGGGAGAAGTTAAAAAAACAGGGGAAACAAAAATAGTAGCATAAAACTATGTCTTTTTTTTCACATCAGAAAAAAAATGAAATCGCAAGGACTCAGAAAGTGAGAACGCGTTTTTCACATATGCGGATATCATCGGTACTCTTCATCGGGTATCGCAATATGTTTGCTAACCGGATGCGATCCATATTGACTATCGGTGGTGTGGCTATTGGTATTGGTGTCATCACTCTCCTTATTTCTCTTGGCTTTGGGGTGCAGGAAATGGTGATTCACGAAGTGACTAAAAACAATCCGAGCGATATCATTGATATCACGAATAAAAGTTTGGAAAGTTTCGTTTTGCTCGATAAGAACACATTGGAACGAATCCGGGGGATCGATGGCATCGAGCAAGTGGAAATCCGTTCCAGTATCGGAGGAAAATTATTTCAAGGAGATTCACAAACTGATGTGGTGATCAACGCGGTCAGTCGACACTATCTCGATTTGGCACGATCGGATGTGAGTCAGACATTAAGAGAAAAGATTTTTACGGAGCCGGAAGGTATTTTGATTACGCCGAAACTCGCCAATCTTCTTGGTTTTGAGAATCCAAGCGAGAGCATCGGAAAAACGATAGAATACAGTGCTGTGGTAACGGATGATATGCTTGCTGATGTAGAAGATGTCCCAGAAGAGACACCAAAAAATGAGCATGAGAATATGGTGACCATTGTTGGGATTATCAATGATCAAACGAAAGATGATGCGGTGTATGCTTACATTTCCATAGAGGAAATTCGGGAACGCTATGGCGGTGTGACAGGACAGTTTGCCAAGGCGCGAGTGAAAAACGAGTCCAGTATTGAATCCGTGCGTCTGCAGATTGAGCAGACAGCCTTTGTGACGGAAAGCGTTATCGATACCATTGCGGATATTAATTCTTTCTTTCTCATTGTCAGGTCTATTTTGATCGTGTTTGGCGTGATTATTATGTCCATTTCCGCTATGGGAATGCTCAATACTTTGAGTATTTCTCTTTTGCAACGGACCAAAGAGGTGGGAATTTTAAAGGCGCTCGGTACCAAGAGAACCGATATTTTCAAGATATTTATTTTTGAAGCATTCCTCATCAGTTTTCTCGGTGGTATCATAGGACTGGTTTTTGGATATGGTGCCGCGCGAGGAGTAAATTATTTGATGAATATTTTTGCCATCCGATACGGTGTGGTAGCTTCTTCGTTTGTTGAGGTTCCGACAGCCTTCGTTATTTCCATTGTTATTTTTATCTTTTTTCTCGGCTTGATTACAGGGATATTCCCCGCGATGCGTGCTTCCAAAATTCACGCACTGGAAGCGCTCCGATATGAGTAAGAGAATGTCTCTTGACGATTTTTTTCTAGCAGTCTATAATAGAGAGTGCTAATACGTTTAAAGTATCAAAAAAATTATGTCAAAGCAAATTTTTTACAGTGCGGATGCGCGTAAACAAATCAAAATCGGTATCGACAAAGTGGCTGATGCTGTGAAGGTAACCCTGGGTCCAAAAGGACGCAATGTCATTTTGGCTAAATCATACGGCGGACCGACAATCACCAATGATGGCGTGACGATTGCCAAAGAAATAGAATTGAAAGACAAGTTTGAAAATCTGGGAGCGGAACTGATCAAGCAAGTGGCCGAGAAGACGAATGAGATAGCAGGCGATGGAACGACCACTTCGACAGTCATTATGCAGGCATTGGCGCGTGAAGGGTTGAAATTCGTGGAAACAGGGATCAATCCGATCGGCATTCGCCGTGGTATGGAATCTGCCAAGAATGAGGTGATAGAAATTTTGAAAAAAAACTCCAAGAAAATTTCTTCCAAGCAGGAAATCACCAATGTCGCCATCATCTCTGCTGAGAGTCGTGAGATGGGAGAGATGATCGCCGATGTGATGGATATGGTAGGCAAGGACGGTGTCGTCACGACGGAACAATCCCAGACACTCGGACTTTCCAAAGAGATCGTCAGGGGGATGAATTTCGACAAAGGGTTCATCTCGCCGTATATGATGACTGATGCTGAATCTCAGACAGCGGAACTCGCGAACCCGGCCATTCTCATTACCGACAAGAAAATTTCAGCCATCGCTGATATTGTACCGCTGTTGAATGAGCTTGCAAAAACCGGTAAGAAAGATATCGTCATCATCGCTGAAGACGTCGATGGTGAAGCGTTGGCGACGCTGGTGGTCAATAAACTCCGTGGTGTGATCAATGTGATCGCGGTCAAAGCACCGGAATTTGGTGAGAGTCGCAAAGCTATCCTCGATGATATCGCCCTTCTGACAGGAGCAACCGTTGTCTCTCAAGACAAGGGGATGAAATTGGAAAAGACAACTCTTACGATGCTCGGTACGGCACAGAAAGTCATCACTACCAAGGACGCGACGACGATTGTCGGTGGTAAGGGGAAGAAAAAAGATATCGAGGCGCGCGTATTGGAAATCAAGACACTGATCGGAAAATCTGACAGTGAGTATGATCGTGAGAAATTAAAGAAACGGATGGCGAAACTCGTTGGTGGAGTGGCGGTGATCCGTGTCGGAGCTTCGACGGAAACAGAGCTCAAGTATATGAAGGACAAGATGGAAGATGCCATTGCCGCGACGAAAGCAGCCATCGAAGAAGGCATCGTGGCCGGTGGAGGGACGGCACTTGTGAAAGCAGCTCTCTTCGTCGCAGGACAGAAGAAGTCGTCTGTGACTGATTATGAATTCAAAGCAGGATACGAAATCGTTCTCAAGGCACTTTCTGAACCGCTCCGTCAAATCGCTTTTAATGCAGGAGAGCAGGATCCTGCCGTTGTGTTGAACAAAGTTCTTGAAAATAAATTGGCAAATTTCGGGTACAATGCGAAAGAGAACGTGTTCGAGGATGATATGGTCAAAGCCGGTATCATCGATCCGCTCAAAGTGACACGCACTGCACTTGAGAACGCCGTGTCAGTAGCCGCTCTTCTTCTCACGACTGAAGCAGCCGTCGTCGATGAAGGAAAAGAAGAGCCTCTCGGGGGTGGGGGTAATCCGATGGCCGGTATGGGAGGTATGATGTAATTTCTAAAGGGAGAATGAGTCAAGAAAAGAAGTCTTTCGGGAGAGGGACTTCTTTTTTATGCTATAATGGAAACAAAGAAAATAACGTGTATTCCCCGATTTTACTGGTACTCTCTCTAGAGGTGGGCAAGTACTCGGAAATGAAAGTAAACCGTGCCAAAGGTAGACAAGCTTTCGCTTCTCTTGCTTTATTTGGTAATAAATATTGAACGTATGCGTATCGAATTCGAGGAATTGAGGAGTTTCCTACTCGATTCCAATATCGTTCCCAAAGATGTCGTTGAACAGACCGCTCTTGAGGCCAAGAAGGAAAATAAGAACCTCGGAGCTTTGCTTTTGGAAAAAAAATTGATTCAAGAAGTAGAACTGCAGAAAGTCTATGCTTATATTTTGGGCATTCCTTTTGTCGATCTTTCCAAGGAGACGATTCCTGTCGAAGTTCTGCAGATTGTTCCGGAGCTTATCGCCAAGAAATATAATATCGTTTCTTTTGAGAAAAATGGCGTCAATCTGAAGGTGGCGATGCTCAATCCGGAAGACCTCCAGACGATCGACTTCATCAAGAAAAAAACCGGACTGAAAATAGTGCCTTGCCTCACGACTCGTGAGAGTATCCAAGTGGTGCTCCGTCAGTATGAGAAGACACTCAAGGCAGAATTCGGAGATATGCTCACCGGTGATATCAAACCGGATGGCGAGGAGAGAGATGAAGAAAATCTTGCGCAAGTTGCAGCCGGGCTCCCTATCATCCGTATCGTGGATACACTCCTCAAACACGCTATTCTCGAATCGGCGAGCGATATCCATATCGAACCGGATGAGAAAGAAGTCCACGTCAGATATCGTATCGATGGTGTCCTCCACGATGCGATGACTCTGCCCAAGGACGTAGCGACCGGTATCGTTGCTCGTATCAAGGTGCTTTCCAATCTGAAACTTGACGAACATCGTTTGCCACAAGATGGACGTTTCAAAATCCAGAATGATGAATACAAGATTTCTTTTCGTGTCAGTATGTTGCCGGTTTTCGATGGTGAGAAAATCGTGATGCGTCTCTTGGATGAGACATCCAAAGGGCTGACACTTGAGAAGATGGGGCTCAGTGGCTCGGCGCTCGAAGCCGTTCATCGTGAAATCAACAAACCGAACGGAATGATTCTCGTCACCGGTCCGACCGGGTCAGGGAAAACAACTACGCTCTATACGGTGATGGATATTTTGAACACGACGGAAGTCAACATCAGTACGGTAGAGGATCCGGTAGAATATCGTATGCCACGCGTCAATCAGACGCAGATCAACCCGAAAGTCGGTATGACATTTGCTGCCGCTCTGCGGTCGCTCCTCCGTCAGGATCCGGATATCATTATGGTGGGTGAAATCCGAGATCAGGAGACGCTCGAGATCGCTATGCATGCCGCTATGACGGGACACCTTGTCCTCTCGACCCTCCATACCAACAATGCTGCCGCGACATTGCCACGTATGATCGATATGGGGGCAGAGCCATTTCTCATCGCGTCTACGGTGAATGTCATTATCGCACAGCGTCTCATCAGGCGTTTGTGTGTCGAATGTCGCAAACCATACACGCTTGATAAAAAAGAGATCGAATCACTCGGCAAATCGTATGATATCGATGATATTTTTCAATTCCTCAAAAATGATCCTGTCGCCAAGAAATTCGTCGAAAAGGCGAAAACGTGGGATGAAGTGACATTTTACAAACCGACAGGTTGCGACCAATGTGGTGGTGAAGGCTACCATGGTCGCAATGGTATTTATGAAGTCCTTCCGATGGATACGAATATTCGCAAGCTTATTATGCAATCGGCAACAACAGAGGAAATCGAAACTGAAGCCATAAAGAACGGTATGTCGACGATGGTACAGGATGGTTTCCTGAAAATAGTGCAAGGAATCACATCGCTCGAAGAAGTGATGCGTGCCACCAAAGAATGATTATTTCACCTCGAATTCGTCGTGACGAAGTTCGCGTTGGATGTGGGATTTCGCGGAAGAAGTTTTCACGAAGCTGAGCCAATCACGGCTGGGCTTCTTTTTTTCT
>PFVP01000029.1 GCA_002790675.1 Candidatus Moranbacteria bacterium CG_4_9_14_3_um_filter_45_14
TTTCGAAATACGAGAATCTCGGAAACCAGTTGATCACACAGGAACGCATCAAAATCAAAACGCAAGGAGAGTCAGTACGGCCATCGCTTTTTTATTGGCTCCGATATTATCGTGATGAACTCGGCATCGGACAGCATAATAGCGTCGAACGAGGCGATTTCCTGTTTCGTTCTGAGAATGGCAAGCGCCTATCCCCGGAAGAACGTGAGCGCGTCAACCTTATCTTGAAATCCATCGAAGAGAATCTTCCTCTCACAGTCGATACCAAACAGCAGGAGATCATCTTCCCTGCCTTTCAAGGAGTTTTGGTATCACCCAGAGAGAGTGGTTCTGGCAGGCTCTCCCAAACTACTGAACAGAATGTGGCGGGCAGGGAAATCCGCAATGGGATAGGCAATATGCCGATTGTCGCGATACCGAGCGTTCCTCTTGCTTCGAACGAGCGACAGACATTCTTTCACTCCATAGACCAGGCCGAAACACCTCGTGTGACGATTCAGACAGACATCCTATCTGAAACAGGGAGTGTCCCGCTCGCTCGCCACGATTTGCACAACAATTCAGGCGAGCCTGCCCGCCACGATTTGCACAACAATTCAGGCGGGATGAGTTTTTCTTCCAGTCATACGTTTCCCGTAGAGAAAGATGTGAAGGAGCAGAAACCGCAATCAGCACCACACCTGTTCAATCCATTTAGCATCCGTCCCGTGAGTCGTAGAGAAGAAGACGATAAATGATCAATATGTTATAATGGAGTGATCCTAGTCTTTCTTTTATCTTCACCCAGTGTAATTGCTCACTATTATGAGCACCCGCAAGGCGGGATTACACGGGGTAAATCTCGTATTCTCCCCAATCTATGATGTTCAGCGTTCCACAATTCATTGATGTTGAGGACAAGGTCGCCGGTCCGCTCACATGGAAACAGCTCCTGTGGATGATTGGGATGGGGGCGGTTCTTCTTTTTTTCTTCAATCTTTTCGACATTTCACTTTTTATCATTCTTTCCATTCCGACGGTGCTTCTGTTCGCCGCCTTTGCCTTTTATAAGCCTGACGGGTTTTCCCTTACGACATTTATTTTTTATGCCATACTCTTCCTTTTCCGTCCCAAGGTAGCCGTATGGGAACGTCCAGTCAGTACCAGGCCGAAAGTTTTGGTGCCGGAGAAGAAAAATGAAGACATCGTTGCGCAACCGAAGGAAATAAATGAGGAAAAATTGAAAGAACTAGCGCGTATTCTCGATAGTCGGGGGACTCATAGATAAATGATGTGAAGAAGAAAAACGATAATTGATGCAGGATAAGTGATGATTGATGAGGCAGAGTAAGAGGATAGGTGATGCATGATAATTGATAAGAGACAAGAAAAGAAAATTGATAAGTAATAGTAGAAAAAAATGGAATTTTTGAAACCAAAAAATAAAAAAGCGAATACCTCCAGTACGCAGAAGTATGTGGAAGTCGATGAGATTCGTGACGGCATCATCACTTTGAAGAGTGGCGCACTACGTTCTGTTCTGCTTGTCTCTTCTCTCAACTTCGACCTCAAGTCGACGGGAGAACAGGATGCCATCATCGCTTCATATCAATCATTCCTGAATTCCCTCGATTTTCCTGTGCAAATCGTCGTTTCTTCACGACGTTTCAACATCAGCTCGTACATCAGTCTTCTGGAGAACGAAGAAAAACAACAGCAGAATGAATTGCTCAGGTTTCAGATTTCCGAATACAAGGCGTTCATCCGGAACCTGACGGAAGTTTCCAATATTATGTCGAAGTATTTTTATGTCGTCGTCCCATTCTCTCCGGTAGAAGACAAAAAGAACGGACTTTTGCA
This sequence comes from Candidatus Moranbacteria bacterium CG_4_9_14_3_um_filter_45_14, assembly GCA_002790675.1. Lineage (GTDB taxonomy): Bacteria > Patescibacteriota > Minisyncoccia > Moranbacterales > UBA1568 > UBA1568. The sequence continues at coordinate 1,840 of PFVP01000029.1, forward strand.
CAAACTCTTCGGGATTTTCCGTCCCAGAGAAGCGGTCAATAACACGGGGCATCTCTTCGAAACATACAAATCACAACTCCTGCAACGAGTCGAACACGTGGCGCAGGCTTTGAGTGGTACCGGGCTCAATATCACACCGCTTCAGACAGAAGAAGTCATCGAGCTTTTGTTCAACAGTTACAACCCGTCGCTTTTCACCACGGCAGTGATCAAGAATGTCGAGAACATAGAACTCTCTCAATTTCAGTAAAAATATAAAATCATGCCACAAGGAATCACTCTCCTCGATACTGAGACAGAAAAACCAGACGCTCTGAAAAAGAAAAGCGTACTGTCGATGTTCGGACGTCCGGAAATGAGCGAGAGCGAAGCGCTTTATCAGCGGGGCATCACCACTATCCGTGATTTCATCGCTCCGCCGGCCATCAAACTCGGTTCCAACGTGATGCAGATAGGCGGTGTGCTTTCTCGCACATATTTTGTCGTCGCTTACCCGAGATTTCTCTCGACGAATTGGTTTTCGCCTATCATCAATATCGATTTTGCGATGGATACAGCTCTGTTCATCCACCCGATCGATACGGCAGAAATTCTGAAGAATCTCCGGAAGTCATCGACACAGGTACAGTCGCAGATGCACATCGAATCCGAAGGAGGGAAGATCAGCGATCCTGTTTTGGAAACCGCACTGGGAGACATCGAATCCCTGCGTACCAATCTCCAGCAAGGAACAGAGAAATTTTTCCGTTTCGGTCTCTATGTGACGGTGTACGGGAATGATGAGAAAGACTTGAATGACAAATGCCAATCGATAGAAGCCATACTGGAAGCACAGCTCGTCTATGCGAAACCGGCCATGATGCGTATGGATCAGGGGTTTGCCACGACACGCCCTCTCGCTACTGATACTTTGGATGTGGCGAACAACCTGAACACCGAACCGCTTTCGACGACATTTCCGTTCGTTTCTTCCGACCTCTCCTCGAATGAAGGTATTCTGTATGGTATCAACCGGCACAACAACAGTCTGATATTGTTCGATCGTTTCAAAATGGAAAATGCCAATATGGTTGTGTTCGCCAAATCCGGTGCCGGCAAGAGTTACACCGTGAAATTGGAAGTGTTGCGTTCGATGATGTTCGGAGCGAGTGTCATCATCATCGATCCGGAAAATGAGTACAAACATCTTTGCGATGCTGTCGGTGGTACGTTTCTCAAAATATCGCTTTCCTCGGAGGTTCATCTCAATCCTTTCGACTTGCCGACCAAGATAGGCGAACAGGAAGGGGCGGACATTTTCCGCAATACTGTGGCGAACTTGATAGGGTTGCTCCATCTGATGCTCGGTTCCATCACACCGGAAGAAGATTCCATCATCGATCGAGCCATCCGCGAGACGTACGCCATCCGAGATATCACGGAGTCGAGCGACTTCACTGTCTTGACTGCTTCTTCATTTCCGACGATGTCCGATCTTTATGCCGTTCTCGAAAATATGGAAGGAGCGGAATCATTGGCTGCTCGTCTCGAACGTTACACCGAGGGCATCTTTGGCGGTTTCCTTAATAGGCAGACGAATATAGAGGTGGACAATCAGCTTGTCGTGTTCAATATCAGGGATTTGGAAGACGAACTCCGTCCGATTGCTATGTATATCATCCTGCAGTTCATCTGGAATGAGATCCGTACGCATATGAAGAAACGTGTAATCGTCGTGGATGAAGCCTGGGTGATGATGCAACACGAAGATGCCGCCGCATTCCTCTTCGGCATCGCCAAGCGTTGTCGCAAATACTATACCGGCCTCACGACTATCACGCAGGATATCGGCGATTTTGCCTCTTCTCGACATGGCAAGCCGATTATCACGAACTCTTCGATGCAACTCTTGCTCCGTCAATCCCCATCATCGATCGACCTCATCGCGGAAACATTCTATCTCACGGATCATGAGAAATTCCTCTTGCTTGAGAGCAATGTCGGAGAGGGGATTTTCTTTGCCGGATCCAAGCACGCCGCCATCAAAGTCGTCGCATCGTACAGCGAAGACCAGATCATCACGTCCGACCCGCGACAACTCCTCGAAATTGAACAGGCCAAAGCGGATTTCGATGCGGGACGATAAGAAGATAAGTGATATATGATAATTGATAAGGGATAGAAGAGAGATTTTAATCATTCGTATATATGGCAGTACGGGTACGGGGAAATGCTCGAGAGGGAAGTCTTGAAAAGGCGAGATTTACGGGAGAAAAACCATCGCTTTTTTTGTACGGAGGGGTTGGAATGATCGCTCTCCTCAAGGATTTGCTCGATTTGATCGGTATCGGTTCTTTGCCGGGCATAGGCACGATCATTACGATTTGTTTCACGTTCCTCATCTGGATTCTGCTTGCCGTATTTGACAGCTCTTCTCGTGGAACGAGAAGCAATATGATGATAACGCGCGGTTTGGTGGTCATATTTCTTGGAATGGTCGAGGCGCTCGGTTTCGGTCTCAATTTCCTTCCCATCGAGACAGCAATGGTGTTTGTGATGTATCAGTTGGCCAGAAAGGCGTGGAAAGAAGCGAAGAAAGAAGCTGAAAAAGAGGGGCAATCTTCAACTGCATCATTACAAAGAGAGCGTTCGGAAGAAGTGCGCCAAGCGAGAGCAGAGGCACGAGCACAACAGGAAGAATCTTCACCAGAAAGAGAAGTATCAGAGCAGTCATTAATGCAAGAAAGATCGCCGGTCCCTTTGATGAATGAAAAATATCAACAGTTTGCGAATAGAGAGAAAGCACGTTGGGTGGAAAATGGTCAGAACCCGCTTATTGAAGCTGGTCGTGCAAAACAGTTTGCAGAAACTGACTTTAGAAGTGAGCAACAATCTTTTGAAAAATATCGCGAAAGAGTAGAGGGGCTCCGGTCTCATATTGATGAAAAGAAGTCAAGTCTTATTGGGCGTGTAATGAATTTACGCGAAATTCAAGGGCTTGAGCGAGAGCTTCGAATTGCTGAACGTTCTCAGAAATCTGCAGAACAAATGATGAAATCTCGTGAAGAACTCTTTACAGCGTATGAGCTTATTTTATTTGAACAACAAAAACTTGCTCTCTTAGCAGAAGAGGCTCAAAAAGAAAAAGTTGAGTGGAATGAACGTAAACGCCTAGAGTTTATTGAAGAAGAAAAGAAGAGGGATGTGAGTAACCTCGCTCGTACTCATAACACTTATTTTGTTCACGATATTATCGATGCCGAATGGAAGCCTTCTGCGAATAATCGAGCAATCAATACAAAAAATCTTACTTGGAACGATCAGTTGGATATTTTAATAGGACTTCATCCGTCCATCTCTGTCTCTACTATTGATCAAGGGAGTGCGCATCGAACTTTTGGTGGCGAAGGGAGTTGGGGCGCTTTCATTTCTGGTGGACGTGTCCTTGGTGGTGGGCGTGATGATCTTGGAACTGTAGCGACTGGTCTTCGGGATCGACGTTTTATGTCTAAGAAAGACACAACAACAGAAGCGATAGAAGATGCGATTAAAGGTAGAGAAGGTACTCATTATAATGAACTTGTTGTTGAACAGCCTGAAGTGGCAGGTGTCTATTGTCGTTGGTCTAAAAAAATGCCACCTCTTACTGAAGAGACTTCGCTTCAAAACGGTAATGGTGTTAGATATGATAGCTGGTGGGCAAGTATGCAAGATGTGATGGATAGAAATATTCCTATTTTTGTGATTGATACTAATAATCAGACGCACCTTATTCATGATATTGATATCAAAAAACGGACATTCAAAGTTGCTAGATCACTAACTCCGGAAGATATTCAGAATATGCCAGGTATTTATAAACAACATATCGGATTTGACGCAGAAAAAGCAGCGGTCGGTCGAGTTTTTGACAGTGTGTTACATTTGCTTACTGACGAGGAAAAATCAAAGTTTACTCCGGTACAATCCTTAAAACAGGAAGAAATACCCGATCCCGATTAGGTATGCAATTGCATTACTTCTTATTAACAATTCTACATTATTCGTTCGCAGATATAGGATAATCATGTTGACGATGTATTGCAAATTCCTAGAAGAAGAAATTTATGCAGAACAATCAGTAAAGGTTGGATAGAAAAAGGTGGTATTTCCAGGGGGTCTAGAGTATTATGAATATAGATTTCTGAAAGAAAGAGGTTTATAGAAAATAATTTAAAGAAGTAGTTATCTTGGTATGCTCAAAATACTCTCGATGTATCGGCGGTTCATTGTCACGGGGGTGTTGGTGTTTTTTTCGTTGGGATTTCTCATATTTTTCACCGAGAGCGATGCTTTCAGTCCTGTGCTTCAGAAACTCATCGTGAGCATCGTTTTCTTCTTGGTAATTCCTCTTTTGTATAGTAAAATGGTGTTGGGTGAGTCCTTGAAAAATCTCGGTTTTCAGAAAGGAAATTTCGGGAGAGGTGTTTTTATAAGCATCCTCTCTGTCGCCGTGGCGAGTGGAGTGGTTGTGTGGCTCGCGTTCGTATTCCCGTCTTTCCACGAACAGTTCATTCTTCCGGCATCGGTCGAGGACAGTTTCTTCTGGTTTGCATTCTATGAACTGGTGCTGGTCGCTCTCTCCGTGCTCCTTTATGAAGTATTCTTCCGTGGATTGGTGGAATTGTTCTGGTTACGGGAGTTCGGAGTGTGGTCCATCCTCATCCAGAGTGTACTTTTCTTTGGACTGATTGCTCTCAGTCGGAACATTTCCTGGCAGATAGCGCCTCCCCTCATTTTCTGCCCACTCTCAGGGTTGATCGCTTACCGTTCGCAGTCCATCTGGTATTCTATCGTAGCGAGTTGGATATTTCTTTTTTTGACTGATGTTTTCTTTCTTATCTATCATTAAACCCACTATGCAATTTCATCAGAAAAAACAAAATAGCATTTTTGCGCTTGCCCTGGCTTTTAGTTTTTTCGTTATGAGCGCTTCTTCGGTTTCAGCAGAACTTTTCTCGAGCGATATCCTTTCACCGGATGAAGTGATGGCTGCGATTGAGGCGAGATATCATCTGAATGTTGGATCTCTTCAGAATCAGGGGGAGGCGATGAACGTTTCCAGTCAGAAAGGCTACGCTCCGGAGGTTTCGCTTTTTTTCAGTCCGAGCGATCCGAAGGAAGGTGAGAAAATTACCGCGAAAGCCTACCCTATTTATTTTTCTAATGCTGAAGCGTCGATGTATTATACCTGGTATATCAAACACAAGGGTTGTGATTTGGATAACAGCCCGAGTGCCGAAAAGAAAATTCTTTGTGACGCGGATGACAATGGGAAAATCACTGTTGAAGATTGGAAAGTCGAAGCGGAGAGGATACTAGCAGAGAATGGGTATGATAACAGGACAGCCGATTACAGCAATGATCCGAACGATAACGATGATTATCTCGCCCACTTCGGAGGAGATACCAAAGTGAATACGCCGAGCTATTGTTATATTCACGATAATGATACGGGGCTCAATCACGAGCTGATCAAAGGCAACGGTGATTCTGATTGCAATCACCTCTTCCCCGATGCCGATGGTGAGACGACTGGCGATGGGAGATTCAAAGCGAGTGAAGAGAAGTTTTGGGGAACCAATCCTGCTGATCCGAGTACGGCGAACAATGGAACCAAAGATGAAGCCAATGTGGCAGGACTGGGTCAATCAGGATTTACCTGGAATTATCTTATTGGAGATGAGGTAGGCGTCGCTGTCGAAGGGACATCGCTTTATCCGACCAAGTATGATGATTCTTCCGCTATGATTATGTGGGCTTTCCCCAAGAAGGATTGCAAGCCGAGAAATACCGGATCGAAAACGGTTTCCGCAAAGGGCTTTTCATTTGAGATACCGACGGCTAAGATGGATCTCAACAATTGTATTCCTGACAATCTGATCGATCCGACCAAAGGCGGTCAGGCGACGAACCTGAGCGTGAGCGTGACGGCCACCCCCAATGATCCTATCAATGATGCCGGAGAGGACAAGAGCGGAGACACAATCATCGCTCAAGCGACCGTAGACAATAGCGGGCAGAATCTGACAAACATATCTTTTGGGTGGAAGGTTTTCATAAGCGACAATATTCCGGCATTTGCGAACAACGGGGCAACAGATATAACAGATGATCTGCGCAGGCTGGGACTTCTGGGTAATACCAGAGGTAATGCTCTCGATAGCATCAAACTGAAACTTGATATCAAGGATAACAGCACGGTGAAGCTTGGGGGCGAGCAGTTGTCGCATTATCTTACGGCCGGCACGGGTTATCTCAGATTTCAAGCCAATGCGGAAGAGAATTTCTCAGGTATCATTACTCGAAAAGGGAATAGCGATATCATCGTCAAATTCACCTCTTCGAGGGACATCATTACAGCGTATAAGGTGAAAGCAACACTCGTCGGTGATACGATGAAAGTCTCATTGGACACAGCCGATTCTTCCGGTGGGAAAATCTGCGATACCGATCCATTGGAACGCACGGTCTGTCGTGTCATCAAAAACGAAATCGTCGGACTGAAAGTCAATAGCACAGGCCTGACAGACTTCAATTGGACCATCAATGGCACACCGCTTCTCTGCACGGCGAGAGTTTCGAGCGATTGCGCACAGGGTGGCGGAGCAAGCAAGATTGACAAAATAGCACAAGGCAATATAAATTATTTTCCCGTTACGGGCAATGTCGGTGATACGTATACGATTGTATTGACTGCGAATGACGTGGCATCGGGAAAAATGGTCACCTTGACGCGCGCGTTTAACATCGTCAATCCGAGAGTCATTATAGAATCTGTCGACAAATCGATCGCCTGGCAGAAATTCTTGGGACAATACAAAGATGTATCAGGAGCGATCAATCCGCTTACGGGTCAGCTCACGTGTCCGGGTGGCTTCTGCGATGATTTGAGTGAATCGATCTTTCAGACCTATTCCGGCAGTACTCTTGGATTCAAATCCATATTTATCCCGGGATTTCTCGGAAGTCTCGCGACGAAAGAATGGACTGTTGATGATGAAGCAAAAACTGAAAGCAGTACGGGAGAGATCGCTTTCCTTGCTGATAAGCCGGCTCTGGGAATATACACGGTCAATTTGCTTGCCCAAGTCGTGCAACCTGAAAACATCCGGCGTGCTTTGCTCGATATTTGGGGTATTACACAGTTCGAATCTCCGGAAACCAATTTCGCATCCGCTGTCCAAGTGGAAATCCAAGCCCCGCTTCTCACCGAAGGGCCTCTCTCCGGTCCGCGCAAATATTATGCCGCCATCGCTTCGTATATTCCTGCTTCGGTACTCTTCACGTTCCGTATTTTCCTCAGCGCCGTATTGACCATCTTCGCGCTCAGTTTCCTCTATTCGTTCCTCGAAGAGCGTCGTATCAAGACATTTGTCGAAAAC
>PFVP01000040.1 GCA_002790675.1 Candidatus Moranbacteria bacterium CG_4_9_14_3_um_filter_45_14
TTTTTTTTCTTTACTTAGAGGTCGAACCTCTAAGTAGGTTTTTGAGTATTAAATAAAATGGAAATGAAAAGCCCGAAGAATCCTGGATAGGTTTCTTCGGGCTTCTTTGAACTTGGATCGACTTTCGATGAAGTCGCTTGCAAGCTTTTCTTCACAGTACTTAGAAGTTCGACTTCTCAGTTGAACAGTGGGGCGTATGCAAGCGGACCATATACTGTCCGTTCGCATAGACGAAGGCGTAGTTTCCATCGGTGATTTCCTGGCGGATGCCGACTGGAGATAGTTCCTGATATAAGAACGCCAACACCCCATCTTCTTTGCCACCGACGATCATTCCGGTAATGGGTGTCAATGCTTTCACGAGATGAATGGCGAACCATCGTGTGAATGTATCGCTTTCATCGTCCGACAGCGGAAAGTTCGTGAGCCGAGCAGGGCTGGCACATTTGGCACTGTGGATTGCTGAACGGATGGCTGACAAGATGGCTTCTTCCACCTTTGGTCGGAGATTGTTCAGATGATGAAGTGGAGACCATCTTTTCATATTTTTCCTGTTGCTCACGTAGATGTCAGTGAGTAGCTGAAGGAATTTATCGCTCGGGAATACCCCGAGTTCATTTTCGATTGCGGTTTTTTGTGTCATTTCTTTCTCCTTAGAGACTATTTTCCGTCAAGCAGACTGTTCCAGGTTTTCAGTTGTTGTATCTGTATGGTTTGTTCTGACTTTTCTCTTTTTTGCACTTCAGCGGGTAATATGCGTATCTTTCCATCATCAGGAGTGAGTGTATAGACAGTCAATGTGCCGAATTTTTTCTCCTCTATGATATTGAAAGCTTTTTCTATACCACGCGTACCATCTGTGGGATACTGGATCAGAAAGTAATTACCTTCTGCGTAGAGAGTGTCATAACTGATGGAATCAAAATAGGCTATGCCCCGTCTGTTCAGATGATACCAGAACATCGGATCATACTCGTGATAGGTGCTGATATAAATCGGGTAATGATTCCCTGTCTGTTTCGACACGAGGTAGTCAGTAATAACGAGTTGTTCTTGGAGTGTCAGACGCTTGTCATTTGGGAAGATGTCTTCGGTTTCTGTGATGACGGCATTTTTCGTCGGGTCGTTCAGTTGGAGGAAATGACCCCCGATGCGTGTCAGATTCGGAATGAGAAGGATGAAAAGGATACTGATAAAAAAGATATTTCGCGAAGCACTTCTTTCGGGCTGTAATTTCTCCAGAAGGAAACCGAGAAGAATAATGGTGACCGGTGCGATGAGGAGATAAAAGCGCGGATAGATCTGGAAATTGCTCGAGAGGAGGGAATAGAAGTACGCGAAGGGAATGCCTACCCACAAGAGTACCAGCACAAGGAAGTCTTTCTTGTCTTTCATTTTCTCTTGTATGATATTTCGTACGAGAATGACTGCTTGCGTACAGAAAAGGATGATAGCCAATATGCGCCAAGGAAGATTGGCATCGTTTTGAAAACCGTATGCTTTGAGTCGTCCACCGGTGATACGGTCGATGCCGGAATTGACGAAGAAATATCCGGAGGCGGTGTATTGCACATCGAGTATCGATTTACGGACGAGGCCTCTCAGAGGGTCACCGGATTTGGAGAGTTTTTTGAGAAAGAAACCGATGTTTTCGCCACCTGTATTGATATCGGATAATATCATCGGAGAATAGATGAGTGTGACGATGCCGAGCGCTATGACCCACGTTTTCCAAGCAAATCGCGGGCGTTTGTAGAGCAGGAAAAGGAGAGTGATAGTCGGAATGGTAAAGAAGGCATTGAAGTGGATCTGCGAGGTGATAGTGATGGCTGTTGTCGCTATCAGGAACCATCGGTCACGTTTTGTTTCTGTTTCTGAGACAGAGCGCAAGAGGGCATAAAAGGACAGGAGTATAAGAAAAGGTAGGACATTCGGACTCCACGAAAAACGTCCGTAGAGCACGAGGTAGACCGACATCGAAAAGAGAGCTGTAAGCGCAAGCGATAGTGGTGTGCTGAAATATCTCTGGATGAAGATGAAGAAGAGGGGAATAGCGAGAATAGAGAGGATGAGAACCAGCATCGCGTGACCAGTGGGAGTATTGCCGAAGATGAGGGCACTTCCGTACTCCATATAATAGAATGCCGGACCGAGACGGAGTGCTCGACCACCTCCGGCAGTCGGACCGAGGAGCGGGAGATTGCCGATACCATTATCGACTGCTTCAGAAACGATACGGGTGTCGTAGGACTGGTCTATTTCGAACAACAGCCAGTCTGAGAAGTGGTAGGTACGGAGAAAAATACCGATGAGAATAATGGCGGTCAGGATGAGAACTGTCTGTCTGTTTCCTTTGTAGAGGGTGATGAGAGACGCGAACATCGCTTCGTGTTTCTACCGGGTTAATAAAGAGGTATCATTCTCTTTGCTTTTGGGTATGACTATTTTTCTCTCCTCAGTAGAGAAACCGCTGTCTGAAATATCGATATTGGAGGATGTGTCTCCTCTGATGGAGAGGCAAATCGGGGTGCGGAGCGGGCAGGGTGTGGTATGGATATCGATGCTGGTACTATTTGTTATGGAGAAAAGCGGATCATCAAATTTGAATGTCAAGTTCACATTTCGGAAGCTGATGGTATCGGTATTGGAGAGCTCTGCACCGTCTCGCGTGCTGTAAAGCGTTATATTTTCGAACGAAACATTGCTTACGGGAAGTTCAGGAAGACCGTCGACAGTAATGGTTCTGCGAGTTTTCTCAGCGGAAATGTTTTTCAAATGAATATTTCGGAAGAGCGGTAATGCGGTGCTATCGATTTTGAAAGGGAATCCGTAAGCGGTCGTTATCTGGATGGCTCCGATACTCACACTTCGCATTTGCATATTTTCTACCCAGATATTTTCGACGATTCCTCCACGTCCTTTGGTTGCTTTGATGCGGAATCCGAATTGCACTGAATTGATAGTAGTATCGTGTGCGAAGACATTGCGTACGTCACCGGACATCTCGCTTCCGATAGCGATCGCTCCATGAGCCTCTTTGATGATGTTGTTGCGGATTATAACATTCTCAGTCGGGATATGGAGTCGCATACCCTCCCTATCCCGACCAGACTTGAGGACGATGGCATCGTCACCGGTACGGAACGTAGAGTTTTCGATGAGTACATTTGAAGAAGAATCGACAGCGACGCCGTCGGTGCTCGGGCCTGGATCAGTCGCGATATCGACACCACGCACGATGACATTGTCGCTATAGACAGGATGGATGGTCCACATCGGTCCATTGACGATGCGTATATTTTCGATAAGTACGTTATGGCAACGGATACATTCGATAAAAGCCGGACGTAATCCCTGTTCTTTCGTTCCGAAGACTCTCTCCGTAACTGGAATAGCATTATCACCCATAGCGTAGAGAGTTCTGATGGATGAACTGCCGTGAGCCATAATCTTCCACCATTCCAATGCTCCTTGTCCGTTGATCGTACCGAGTCCGGTCACAGCGACGTTGGTCGCATCCTTGGCATAGATCGGAGGGGAATAGTTGTAATACTCGATGCCTTCGAAGCGTGAAAAGACAACCGGCAAATAATCGTCGGGATCGGCGCTAAAAAGAATCGTAGCATCCCGATCGATATAGAGTTCGATGTTATTCGTGAGATGAATCGGTCCGGAGAGCCATACTCCCGCAGGGACATCGACCTTTCCTCCACCCAAAGCAGAACAGGCATCGATAGCACTTTTGAACGCCTGAGTATTCATCGTCTTGCCATCCGCTATCGCTCCATAATCAATGATGGAACAGATACGATCCGGGAAAAGAGGTTCATTGATGACAAGCGGTGTGTCCGCGAACGGTGTTTCGATGGTTATTTCCTGAGAGGGGTAATGAATGACAGGAACTTCAGGGGTCTGTATTTTCTCCTTCTGCAAAAAAATATTTGAAGATGATATTTTCTCAAAAGATATCGTAGCGAAAGAAACAATGCCGATGATGACGAAAAAAAGAATGATGAAAAGCACAAAAAACATCCATCTTTTTGAAGGGAACAGACTTTCGAATTTTTTCCGTAACGAAGAAAATGATTCCATCAAGGTTTTTTGGTAACTGTATCGATTGAGAAAACTTTTACGTAATTATTCGGACGATTGCCGAAGGTAACTTTGAAAAGAGCGTTTTCCGAAGCGTATGATGCTTTGAAATCTATCGGCGTGTGCGCGTTGCCGGACATCTTGAGCGTTCGTGATTTGCGTCCGGAGGATACTACGACATAATCGAAGTTCACTCCTTTGACGCGTTTGTCAGTGAATCCGATGATGCATTTTCCTTTGAAGACCGCACAGACGGCTCCTTTGTCGGACCACACGACGAGTTTTTCCGGTTCCGGAAGACTATTGAGATATTCTGCCGCTTCGAAACTGCCATCACCCATATCTTTGAGATTGACGAAATATTTCTCGGGAAGGAGGACGGATGTGTAGGCGAAATAAAATGGTTTGATACCGATGAGACTGACTATCCCGATAATGAAGATGAGCAGATATGCTGTGTATGATGGCAGAAATTTCTTTACTTTTTCGAGCGAAAGGATATGCGCCAGACCGATGGCAGAAATAATAAAGGTGAATGGATAGAGTGCAATCTGATACCGGACAGTGGCGACGACGTTATTGACGGTCGATGCGAGGTAATAGAAGAGGATGAAGAGTGTGAGATAAAATACGATTTTTGCTTCATAGGACTCCCGCCATTTCTTCTTGAAAACGAGCATCAGAGCCGTGATAAAAGCAAATAAGACAAGTGGTGAGATGGCGAAAATGAGGCTGTAGATATCCGCAACCATCCTATCCGCATAGAGGAGAATCCGCGATGATCCTTCCTCGCCGATACCCTTAGGAGAAGCGATTGCTCCATTGGTATCGAGTATCGACATATCGGTATAGGTGTTCAGGAGAACGAAAGCGATACTGATGAGGAATAATACCGAAACGATTTGGAAAAGCATCATTTTTTTTCGTGAAAAAAATTCGAGAGTTTTCGTCGTGACGATGCTTTTGAAGAGGAAAATATCCGCGAGGATGAGAGCAATGATTCCTACGAAAAGAGGCCAGGTCGTTTTGAAGGCTTTGCTCAAAAATGTGCCTTCGAGGAGTATGCTCGGATTGACCCAGGTGGCGGGGTAGAGAACGAAAAAAGTCAGCATAGAAATTCCGACGATAATTGCGTAATTTCTGAGGGATCTTTTCAGGTAGGCTATGATTTCCGGTTTTTCATTGAGAAAGATATATTCGAGAAAAGGAAGGAAGAAAAAAAAGATATAGAGGATATTGGAGACGTATTTGGTCAGTAGGGAAAGTCCGAGGAGGAATCCACTCGCGTAGAGATATTTTTTCTCCGTACTCTTCTGGAAGACGAAATAAGAGAGGAGTGAGAGTGGCAGAAATATCCAGAGGAGCGAGTCCGGATTGATGATGAGAGCAATGCCGAGCAGAATAGGGGAGAGGCTGATGAAAATGAAGGCTACGAGAGCTATTGTCTCATCGAAAAGTTTTCTCAAGAAAATATAGAAGAGTGGGAGGAGAAATACGCAGAAGAGATAGATCGGCAGGCGGAAATAGAAATTGATATCGTTGATGTCTCTCAGTTGCGAATCCGTCTTGACATCACCTCGTAGGCTCTTGTAGGGCATCGGATCCATCTTGATGAGTCCGGCACCGGAAAGGATAGCAACGGTGATACCTGGTTTGTCATTGACACTGGTCGTTTTCCAATTATGAGCTTTAATACCGTTCCAAAATTTGGTGATCCGGCCATACGTCCAATACGGTTCATCGACGGAGGAATAATTGCCGAGACGTGAAAGGCCGAAACCGAGGTTGGTCAAAAGGATGATGACGATGAACAGAGGTGCGAGATACTTTTTGAAAGATGTTTTCATACTATGAACGAGAATGAGAAAGAATTTTTGACGGCATCTATTGTCTTATAGTACAGGAAATACGGCATTTTGCAAGGAAAAGAAAGGGAGAAAGAGGGAATTTTTAGCTTTACGAAGAGTGCTACTCGTGATACCATTGATGTGATAATGGCAGAGTAATTTTCTCGACATATCTATGTCGCACTACGGTAATTATTTGAAAAAACATTGGGTAGTGATAGCGCTCCTTATCGTCATCGCGGGAGCTATTTTTGTACGTGTCTATCATTTCGACGAATGGCTCTATTTCAAGATGGATCAGTCTCGAGATGCATTTATGTTGAGTAATGCCGTCATCAATGGTCCTGAGTATCTGCCTTTGCTCGGCGCGCGTGTTGGAGCGGTGAAACTCGAACATGGGATGTTGCGACTCGGTCCAGTTTATTATTATTTTCAGTACCTCTCAGGAAAGATATTTGATTCCACTCATCCGTCAGTCTTCGCGTATCCCGATCTGTTTTTTTCGATCGCAGTCATCCCGCTTCTATTCCTTTTCCTCAGACTCTATTTTTCACGACGACATTCTCTGTATATTACGGCGATGTATGCTTTCTCGTTCCTTATCATTCAGTATTCTCGTTTTGCTTGGAATCCCAATTCACTGCAATTCTTCATCATTCTCAGTTTTTATGGATTGCTCCGGTTTCTCAATGATGATCGTCCGAAGCAGAAAAAATGGTGGTTGGTGCTTTGGGTAGTCGGCATCACTATCGGTTCGCAGTTGCATTTCTTCGGATTCTTCAGCTTGCTCGGTATTTCCGGACTCCTTATAGTATTTCATCTTCGCGTTTGGAATGTGGAAAGTCTGAAGAAACTCTTCGAGAAACAAGCACTGAAACAGTTTCTTCTCTTCTTTCTTATTGGATTAGGAGTGTTTCTTGTTTTCTATACCCCAGTTATCGTGAGTGATGTGATGAAAAATGGTCAAAATACACACAATTTTTTTGAAGCTCTGGGATCGAAAGGGCAGAAGAGACCATTGGTTGAAAAAATAAAGAAGGATATAACCGAGAATCTCAATTATTATTGCCTCCTCACGACATCAAGTTGCTACAAGAATGATCTGGAAAAGAACGTCCTGCCTGTCGGATCGACGACACTCGCGATGTCCATTGGCCTCCTCTTGGTGCTCTATCGGCTCCGGATCGTGGAAAGCAAGCAATCTCGCGATTTTCTGATGCTGACACTTCTATGGTTCACAGTGTTCACCATCCTGACGATTCCCGTGGCTTTTCAGCTCCGTCCACGTTTCTATATTGTCGTATTCGCAGTGCCATTCATTCTTCTAGGATTCCTGTATGAATTCTTGGAAGAGCGTTTCGGCAGGAAAGCATTGTTTATGACAGCACTCATCACGATGGCCGTGCTCGCCGTCAATATTCGCGGGACAGTATTGTGGTTTGCAGAACAGGCGAGTGCCCAGGTGAGGACGACTGAAATCGATCGGACGCTTATTTTGAAGAACCAAGACGGTGTGACATTGGGGCAACTCCAAGGTGTGACAGACTGGATGTACGCTCGTCATCACACCGGCGACAGATTGTATTATTATGTGAAACCGGAACATGTGAGACCGATCGGGTTCCTGTTCTATTCCAAACACGAGCCGGATTTCAATTTTACGACGCTCAAGATCACTGCGGAACCGAAAGCACAGTATTTTGCTGTCACGCCGGCCAAAAACGGTATCGCCCCAGTCACCAAGAAATTCGGTAACGACCTTGTCGTATTGGCACAGCAACAATTCGGACAACTTATGGTATATGAAATCAATTTTCCAAAGAGACAAATTTTTGATAATTATCGTTTCAACAGACGTGGCGGGAGTACGGACAGAATCTTCTGGGGTGATGTGTTCGGTATCGAGAAAAGTAAAGATGTCGCACCGATTGATGATAGGGAATAAAAGACGTTTCGTATAAAAGGGCCTGTTTCTCTGTTCTTACAACAAGCAATGAAGGATTTCTTGAATACAATTCCGAAACATATCTGGATTCTGGCCATTCTTATTTTGGTCGGCATTTTTTTTCGTGTGTATCATTTCGATGAATGGTTGCAGTTCAAGGGTGATGCTTTCCGTGATGCCACGATGATTTCCAATGTGTATAGAGAAGGAATCGAATCATTGCCCCTTCTCGGTCCTCGTGCCGGAGGGACGATGCTTCGGCTAGGGCCAGTATTTTATGATTTTCAATCTACCTCAGCGTTCATTTTCCAGAGTGTCAGCGCGCCTGTGTTGGCATATCCGGATCTTTTCTTTTCAATACTCGCTCTCCCATTGTTTTTTCTTTTCTCGAGACGCTATTTCTCTCCTCTCTGGTCGCTTGCGATGGCGGGGATGCTCGCTACCTCTTTCCTCGCGATAGAATACGGCAGGTTCGCTTGGAACCCCAATTCCACTCTTTTTTTCACACTCGTTTTTTCGTACACACTCCTCAAACTTTACGATACAGAGTCTGAAAGAAAGCGCCCGCTCTGGTGGGCTTTTGTTGCCGGCATATCGCTTGCCATAGCCTCACAGCTTCACTTCAGCGCTTTTCTCGGCCTTCCTCTCGCTTTGGCACTCTTTGTATTACTTCATCTCAAGGACGCCAAAAAAGTTCTTTCATACAAAGTCATTCTTGTTTTTTTGGTCAGTGTCGGTCTTGTGTATCTACCGGTATTTCTCAGTGAATATTTCAAACACGGAGAGAATACGCGACTCTTTCTTTCGGCCATTTCGAGCAAAGCTTCCTCACACGGGATTTTCCAGAACATTTTCCAAGATATGATGATGTTCGCGAAATATTTCGTACGTATTCTGCTCGGTATTGTCGAGCCCGGGAATAAACTCCTCTTTCTCTCGGGCATTTTCTGTGGAATCGGATTTTTGGCGAACATACTTTTGCTTCACGGCGAAGAGAATAAAGGAAAACGCAACTTTCTCCAGTGGACAATCATACTGATAGCTGTTTATTTTTTGCTCTATATTCCGCTGGCATTCAAAATAGATCGTCCGAGATTTTCTCTGCCGTTTATGATGATGCCATACATATATTTCGGATATATACTGGTGCTCCTTCGGAGAAGTATGCCGTATCCGCGTCTCGTTACGATTCTGACGCTCTTCGGTCTTGGTATCATCCTGTATAGTAATGTGTATGCCACGATGAAATGGTTCACTGAACTCCACAATTCACAGCAGACAATAACCAGCACGGGCGAAAAAAACAGTAAGGGAAAAAGTTTCT
>PFVP01000025.1:0-5344 GCA_002790675.1 Candidatus Moranbacteria bacterium CG_4_9_14_3_um_filter_45_14
TCGGACATCGTCTACGCCGAGCGGTTTGATATGTTCATTTCTTTCGGAAGCATTTTCTTTGCTCTCATTATCCGCAGAAGAATGTTTCTTCGGTACCGTTGGGAAATGATGGAATGATTTCTGAAAATGTCTTTTGCCAAGCATCCCTGATGAAACACGTTCCAATTCTTCGATCAAATGCGAGGGGATTTCCTGTAAGAAACGTGAAGGCGGATTGACCTGCGTCGAACCGAAAATCATACGCTGCTGTGCATAGAGGAGATGCACTTTTTCTTTGGCGCGCGTGATACCGACATACATCAGACGTCGCTCTTCTTCCATTTCAGTAGGAGAGAGAGCGCTCCGAGAATGCGGGAATATCCCCTCCTCCAATCCCAGCATAAATACAAAAGGGAATTCCAGTCCTTTGGAACTGTGCACGGTCATCAGGTGCACCACATCGCTTTCCTTGCTTATTTCGTCCGTATCAGAAGAGAGCGAGACTTCTTCAAGAAAACGATGAAGCGCTTCTTCCAAACGCATATCACTATATTTCTTAGCAACAGAGAGAAGCTCCAAAACGTTTTCTTGACGCGTTTCCCCTTCCGTTGTTCCATCATCCAGACTCTTGAAATAACCACTCTCTTTCCTTATAATATCCAGTAATTCTGGGAATGACATATCTGTCCGACGATCCATTTCTGCCCTCAGTTTAAGAAAAATATCCACGAAATCTCTGATGGATTTTATTTTCACTTCACGCAGACCGCTTTTCTCGAACGTCATCTCATATCCGGCATCAAAAAGGTCGAGTCCGTTTTCCCGTCCGAACGCTATCCATTTGTCCAGCGTCGCTTTGCCCAGTCCTCGTTTCGGTTCATTGATGATTCTTTCCAACGCCAATACATCACGCGGATTCTCGAGCAACCGCACATACGCGATCATATCTTTGACTTCTTTGCGTTGGTAGAATTTCAATCCTCCGACGACACGATAATCGATGGAATGGCGGAGGAACATCTCTTCGATGATGCGAGACTGGGCATTGGTTCGATACAGAACAGCGAAATGGCTATACGGTCTCTCTGCGGAATGTTCTTTGGCGATGGTCTCCGCGACGAAACGCGCTTCGGCTTCTTCATCTTCCGCCGGGCAGAGCGTGATCAACTCCCCAGCCTTGATATCCGTCCACAATTTCTTGTGACGTTGATTCACGTTCTTGGAAATGATGCCGTCCGCCGCATCGAGGATAATCTGTGTCGAACGATAATTCCGATCGAGGGTGATGACCGTTGCATCAGCATAGTCTTTCTCGAAATTGAGGATATTTTTGATGTCTGCCTGACGCCAGCCATAGATAGACTGGTAATCATCACCGATCACGAAGATATTGTTGTGTTTTTTCGCGAGCAGATGGACAAGCAGATACTGCGGATAATTGGTATCTTGATACTCATCGACCATAATGTACTGGAACATCTTCTGATATTTTTCGAGCACCTCCGGATGTTCTTGAAAGAGCTTCACCGTGAGCATAATCAGATCGTCAAAATCCAGAGCATTGGTTCGTTTCAATTCTTGCTGATACCTGCCAAACACCTTGGCGATCGTTTCTTCGAAATAACTGCCGGCCTGAAGGGTATATTGCTCCGCATCGGTGAAAGCATTCTTGGCACGCGAGATGGCGTCAAGGATGGCTCTCGGTCGCATCTGATCAGGATTGACTTCCAACTCCTTCATCGCTTTTTTTATCGTTGATTCCTGATCCTGACTATCAAGAATATTGAAACTTTTTCCATATCCGAGCACCTCGATTTCCCGTCGCAAAATACGGCAACAAATATTGTGAAATGTCCCTATATATTGAGGAGGTACCAATCCCCCATATTCCACCGCCTCACTTTGTGACAGCAATTTTTCGATACGTTCACGCATTTCTCCTGCCGCTTTGTTCGTAAACGTTACCGCGAGAATGGCATTCGGTGATACCTTCTTCTCATCAATGAGGTAGGCGATACGATGCGTCAGTGTTTTCGTCTTGCCCGATCCGGCGCCAGCCAATATCAAAACAGGCCCCTCTGTCGTGAAAACGGCTCGCAATTGCTCAGGATTCAACCCTTTTTCCCAAAAATGCATAAGAAGAGGATAATAGATACATAATAATTGATAAGAGATAAACAAAAGCCGGGAGGAAGAACAAGGATTGCCTCATTTTTCTCCATCACCTATCCCTTATCTTACATCACTTATCTTTTTACATCTGTGTCATTCTAGCATAATTTCCCCGAACACTCTATCTTCGTAATGATACGAGGTATATGCTATCATAATAGCGTATGAAAGACTTTCTTTCCCGTTTTGTACGAAGCCTCGAGAATACTAAAATTACTCTGCCATTTTTTGTGATGGCTTTTTTCGCCCTTATTATTACACGCCTCATCATCGAAAATACCCTCGGGCTGTTCCAGGAACGCACCTTTTTCTTTTTCTTCTTCGAATTCACTCACACATTTCTTTTCTTCTTGTGTTCGTTCCTCCTCCTCATCTTTCTCGTCCGCTCTGCCGGTGCTATCAATTTTCAGAAGACTGTCAATGTTCTCCTTTTCGGTTTTCTTATCATTCTCACGCCACCTTTCATCGACAATGCTATTTTTCATAACAGTCATTTCTGGAGTTTCTATGCATTTGATGGATTCTTCGGACTTCTCCATCGATTCGTGACATTGTTCGGTGATAATCCTGATATGGGTATCACATATGGTGTCCGTGTCGAAGTCGTCATCGTCACGCTCGCTCTCGGACTCTATACATACATCAAGTCGGGGTGTCTCAAAAAAGCACTTATCGTTTCTTTCCTCGCTTACACTCTTCTTTTCATCCTCGGTACATTCCCTGCCTGGCTCACGCTCGGTATCCTCTCATTTCAGAAAAGTTTCCTCGCAATCAATGCCAATGATGTGGCCGGACTTTTTCTCACACCAGAAAATATCTTCGCACGCAGTCTGACAGATTTCCGTAGCGTACTGAATGTCAAAATGAGTATCGTCTATGGAATACTCGCCCTTATGTTGACAGGGTTCCTACTCTGGCGTGAATATCCGAAATATTTCATCGCGCTCTGGAAGAACGCCCGCCTGACACAGCTCATCTATCACGCAGGGCTCCTCTTCATCGGTATGGCGCTGGCCTATCTCTTCACTGACGCACCGCTCCGTTTTGATTTTTTTCATATCATCGGCGCCATTGCCCTCCTCGTCGCCGTCGAAAGCGCCTGGATCGCTTCCGTCATCGCCAATGATTGTTTCGACAAAAATATCGACAGTGTCACGAACACAGATCGACCGCTCATCGAAAATGCCATTCCGGAGAATCTCTACAAAACTTTCGGCGTCCTGTTCTTCATCACCTCGCTCCTTTTTTCCGGTATTATGAGTTTCTCTGCAATGCTTCTCCTCCTCGGATATCAAGCCATCGCCTGGCTCTATTCCGCTCCACCGCTCAGGCTCAAACGTTTCCCCGTCATCGCCACAGTGCTTGCCGCTTTCGCCGGCATACTGGTTCTCATCGCAGGCTTTCTCACCGTTTCTCCAGACGACAATCTAAGCAACCTTCCTCTCCCCCTTCTTTTCTATCTTTTCACCGCGTACGCCCTCTGTCTCCCCATCAAAGATTTCAAAGATATCGTCGGTGACAAAAAAGACAAGGTTTACACCATCCCCGTGTTGCTTGGAGCAAAAAAAGCACAGCTCTTCATCGGGAGCCTGACTTTTCTTCTGTATGCATTCAGTCCGATCATTCTCAATGCCAGGGTGCTTTTCGTACCGGCACTTTTCTTCGGCAGTCTCGCCTTTTGGGCCATACAGAAAGGAACAGATGCGGAAGACTCTTTCTTTGCATATCGCAAACTTCCTGGCATCACCATTCCTATCCTCATCGCCTACGGACTCGTCATAGTCCTCCTTTTGTTTTAAACCACCAGAAAACTAGAACCTTCCAATAAAATCATAATTCTTGTCGCTATGGTTCAACAAGCAAAAGAATTTTTTGATGTGTTCTCCTTGTCTGAAACGGCTTTCTTTACTCTAAAAATTTCCTATGGATGCCGTAGAGTGAGGGAATATTTTTAGCCAGTAAAGAAGGCCGGTGAGTCGAGAACAAAGTCAAAAGATTGCTTTTGCTTGGTGAACAATCATTACTTAAAAGAACAGGAGAAAGAAACTGCTTTCGGTTGCTACACAATGAGGATTAAAAAAGGTTCAAAAAATCTTCTGTAAATTTCCCCAGTCCGCCACGGAAAGCGCTTGTGCCCGGATATCAACACGCAAACCCAACTGTACCAATTTTGCTTCGACTTCTTCTTTCGAAACACTGAGACTGGAAGAAAGATTGTTCGCAAGTGTCTTGCGTCGAGCGGAAAATCCGGCACGAGCCAGACGAAATACCTTGCGGTCTTCCTCAGAATCATAAGCTCTCCTCGGAGTGATCTGAATCACTGCGCTATTTACCTTGGGCACAGGATCAAACGCTTCTTTCGGCACGAAAAATTTCTTCTCGACAGTCGCATAATACTGCGCCATCAGAGAAAGAAGCGACATATCCCCCGGATCTGCAGACAAGCGATCTGCTACTGCATCCTGTACCATCAGTGTCATCGACACCGGCTGGTATGTGAGCGAAAGCAGTGTCCGAATGATCGGCGCGGTGATGTAATACGGGATATTGGCGATGATCTTGTATGAATGCTCTGAAAATCCCGATATTTCGAGCAATTCTTTCAAATCAATATCGAGAATATTCCCCTCGAGAATAGACACGCTTTTCGAATCGACAAACTGCTCCTGCAAACGCGTCACCAGTTGATGATCGAGCTCGATGGCCAGCAGTTTTTCCACTCGATCTACCAAACGAAACGTGAGTATTCCTGTTCCAGGGCCGATTTCAAACACCCAATCACTCGGAGTCACTTCCGCCATATCGAAAATCCTCTCGATGACTTCCGCATCCTGAAGGAAGTTTTGTCCTAAGTGTTTCTTCGCCACTATTTTTTTCATACTTAGATTTGTCATGCTGAACTTGTTTCAGCATCTCATAATATTTCAGAACTTAAATTCTTCCAGTCTGGATGAGATTCGATAATCAGATGTATCTTCCACTGTCGGTGCCAATTGATGACAAGCAAAGCTTGTCAATTCGTGATTTCTTCCATCCTTACAGCGATCACACCGGCTCCGATGGAAGCGATTTTTGCAAATGCCACCTTGTCGAGATCGATGATACGACTCGGTACGAACGGCCCGCGATCATTGATCTTCACGATGACACTTTTCCCATTCTCCGTGTTGGTCACTTTGACGAAGCTTCCTAT
>PFVP01000025.1:5495-13933 GCA_002790675.1 Candidatus Moranbacteria bacterium CG_4_9_14_3_um_filter_45_14
TTCACTTCTTTCCCATCATATGTACTCACTCTGTAGGTAAGCTTCTGTATCCCATTTTCTCCCTTTTGTGTCACGATATTCTTCCGCCAAGAAAGTGTGTCATCTTCATTCATTTTCTTCTCAAATGCAATCGGTTTCTCGACAGATACTTCTTCTATCTGCACTCGTATGATCACTACTCTCATATCACTCTCTGCAAACGTATCACGACTCGGTTTCACGATATCGTCTTCATCTATCACAAGAGTGCTCTCTTCTAATGCCTGTCCGACTGTCGTCGCCTGAGTGCGCACTGTCTGCTCCCCACCATCGACAACCACATTCATAGGATGGGCTCGCCCGATGATGATATGCGCTCCGGAGAAAAGAGCTGTCTCTTCGCTGGGGAAAATACTATCGCCTTCCCGCAACGATAACTTCTTTGCATCCAAAAATTCTCCCACCGTTTTTTCAGAAACTTCCGCAAAGGAAAAATCCAGTCCTCCATCAGAAACGGTGATCGTTTTCCCGATACTCCTGTCCCATTCTTCGGTGTTCGTTTTTCGAAAATAATTGAAATACACAAAACCGAAAAATAGCACTATCGCCAAAACGGGAACAATCCTTCCGCTTCTTTTTTTCCCTCTCTTCACTTCTCGATTCATAATTTTCATTCGCCGTTCTTTCATCCTCTTTTTGTCTCCTCAGTGTAACATCCCTCTGTTATTCACGGAATATCTGTCACCAGGATCTTTTCTCCAAGAAAAACACTGTTTTGAAGCGTCTTTCTCCACTTTTTTGCATCCCACCATAGAATTATGTAGGATGTCCCTAGAGTCAAGAAAGGAGCATCCAATGAAAATTCCCCACCCGAAAGAAATTCTCCAGGAAATAAGGGGAAGGAAAGAACAGCGCTTAGAGGCCATCCAAGTCTCAGAAGAGCGCTTGCACTATGCTCTCGCCAGAAGAAACTTCAAGGAGTGGCCACTGTCATCCGTGATCTCTCTGCAGATGACATAGCCGGCATACTTACCCACGAAGATGCATTCAAAGTGATCGTGGAAAAATTCCTCCTTCACCCTTAGAGACACGATGGCTATTGTGTCTCTTTTTTATTGCAAGACGGATCCCCGTTATTCCTTGAACCGGTATTGAAGCGCCTCGGTCAGGTGGGACACACCAATAGATGGAGCTTCTGCCAAATCAGCGATCGTCCGCGCCACTTTCAGTATTCGCATATACGCTCGTGCGGAAAGTTTGAGTGTTGTCACAGCACCACGGAGGATCTCCCGTGTTTCATCATTCAAGACACAGAATTCCTTCACCAGATGACTCGTCATCTCAGCATTGGTACGACATCCTTTGTTCGCGAAACGTCCTTTCTGTATGGCACGAGCACTCTCTACCCGCGCCCTGATGACACTGCTTTTCTCTGTGCCGGTTCCTTTGCCTTCGAGCTTGTCGAATTTCACGCGGGGCACATCGATATGCAAATCGATACGATCGAGAATCGGCCCGGAGATTTTCTGACGATACCGGATCACCTGAAATGGAGAACAGGCACAGATCCGTTCCGGGTCACCGGCGTGGCCACAAGGACAAGGATTCATCGCAGCAACCAACATAAAACGCGCTGGAAAATGGAGCGACCCTTTGGCTCGAGATACGGTGATTTCGCCATCTTCGAGCGGTTGGCGCAAATTTTCCAAAACCGCCCGTGAGAATTCTGCAAATTCATCGAGGAACAGCACTCCACGATGAGCCAGACTAATCTCTCCCGGTTTCGGGAATGATCCTCCTCCCACGAGCGATACAGCGCTGGCCGAATGATGCGGAGAGCGAAACGGTCGTGTCATAATGAGTGCCTTGTCTTTCGACAGACGCCCGGCAATGGAAAATATTTTTGTTATTTCGAGACTCTCTTCCAGATCAAGTTTCGGTAAAATAGTCGGGAGTGTCTTGGCGAGGAGCGTCTTGCCTGATCCTGGTGGTCCGATGAAGAGCGTATTGTGTCCTCCGGCGGCTGCGATTTCGAGCGCACGCTTAGCATGCTCCTGACCAAGGACATATGACATATCAAGTCCATCATATTCTTCCGTAGAAAAAATTATTTCTTCCCGCGCGAAAGGTTCTATCCATTTTTCACCGCTCAAATGTTTAGCGACATCGAAGAGATTCTTCACTGGGATGACATTGATATCCAAGACCAGTCCGGCCTCATACGCATTTTCTTCCGGAACATATATTTCTTCGAATCCTTTCTCCTTGGCATACAGAGCAATCGGCAATACCCCCTGCACGCGACGTACGGTGCCATCGAGTGCCAACTCACCGATGAAAAGTTTCCTGCGATAATCAAATGAGAGTTGTTCTGTTGCCAAGAGAAACCCGAGTGCCATCGGCAGATCATAGATCGGAGTATTCTTGGGAAGATCAGCTGGAGCGAGGTTGACTGTTACACGACCACACTGATGCGGTGGCTTGAAACCGCTGTTTTTCAATGCCGAACTCACTCGATCACGTGATTCCTTGATAGCCGTGTCCGGCAATCCAACCAACGTGAACGTATGGAGTCCCGCAGAGAGGACATCTACTTCTACTTCCACAGAAACGCTTTCCAATCCAAGAGTCGTTGCAGAAAATACTTTCGCTGACATAGTTTTTATTGTAATTTTTTCTTATCATCGATATACCAGCGGAATGAAACGCCGATCACTCCTATCGTCAATGCTACATCCGCGATATTAAACATAGGAAAGAATGGGATGCGTACATAATCCATAATACAACCAAACAACACACGCTCCAAAAGATTCCCCAGTCCGCCAGATAGAATGAGAAGCCACGGCCATCCAAAAGCACGGTTTCTGTCTTTCCACCACACCATCGCCATCACAATCACTACTAGAGAATCAATCAGAATAAAAAGCCACACCGGGAGTGATATTCCAAATGCTCCACCACTGTTGCACACGATTTCAATATGCACTACCGTGACGACCCAAAAACGTATCAAAAATTGCAGGCAAAGAAAAAAGGCTACCAAAAGCATCAATAAAAATACCTTCTGCAACCCCATAGAAAAATCATCCAATTACGAACTAAAGTGCTGTACGAGCCGCCGGATATGCTTTCAAACGATCTACGTTTATAGGTTCACCGGTTATCTCACACACTCCGTATGTTCCTTTGCCCATCTTGTCCAAAGCATCATTCACATCTTTCAATTGAGCCTCAAGGTTTACCTCCAGCCCCAGGTTATCGACATATCCTTCAACCTCGATGGCATTGTCATCAGGATCGGTACCGATTACTTCCATCTGAGTTTCATAATCACCGGGTGTTCCGGTTGATTTAGCAAAAACAGAAAACTCAGTCTCCAAACGAGATTTTTCCTTCAGAAGTTCGGCTTTCAACAATGCCAAAGTATTTTCATCAAGTGCCATACGATTATACTCAAAAAAATTATTCCTTTGCTCTGTAAGTATAGCAAAAAACCGGGTTCCTGCCTACCCCCACACTAACTTTCATTTAAAAAAATCTCCCCTATAAAATACCCAATCCAGTATAAAAAATAATAAAAGTTAGTGTGGGGGTCTACAGAAAAATATGTTCTAAGTGCCTAATAAGGGCTTTCTTCGCAACCTCATCATACACGATAGCCAGTGCATCGAAATGGTATGGGACTGACTGGCAGCTCTTCTCCCTCAAATAATGAGCGACGATACGTTCCAGTTTATGCAATTTCGCACGAGTGATGCCCGCTTCTGGTACGATATCATTTTCTCCTATATCCATGCGTGTTTTCACTTCCACAAAAACAAGTTCTCTGTTTTTCTGAGCCACGATATCAATTTCTCCCAAGCGTCGTCCGGATGAATTACAGTAATTCGTTGTGAGGATTTTGTAGCCCTTCTCCCGCAAATAACGGCATCCGAGTTCTTCGCCCAGAGATCCGGCCTTCGATTGTACGAAAAACGTCCCCATATATTTATAAATATAGTATCACACTTACGCTTCGCGTAGGTGGTAACTACCCCACATACCGCGGGGTTTATTGTTTGTAGCTATGCTAAACGCATAGACAAACAATAAAAAAACGGCTTTATGAGCCATTACATATCAATCTTTTTTTCCGACACTCAAAAATGTTGGTGCCGGGCGTTACGACGCCCAATAAATAAATACTTGGCTGTAACGCCCGAACTTGCATGTGCCAACAGGTATGTCGGTTACTTAGCTTCGGGTGAGAAAGCATTGGTAATCCATTGATCATTCCTGTAGTTTGTGCTCATGCACCAGCTTTTGCAGTTGTCCTAACGTTCAACTACTTCTCCCTTCACCGTTCTCTGGCATGTAGCCTTTGTTTTTGAAAGAACGATTTTTTGTTTCTTTTTGTTTTTCTCCTAGTTTTTTTATTTTTCAGGAGCAAACTTTTGTTTTTGTTTTGGTCCTCGTGTTAGGGCGAGGCGGTCTCGATACATTGTCGAAACACTTGAACAGTGAAAGAGTTCCTTCCCATAATTTTCCACAACAAAGCGGAGATTGCGATAAAGAACTCTTTCACCGTCCGAAAACAATCGGAAGCAATGAAGGAAAATTGTCAAAGTTCATCTGCTTACAAACTCATTATAGCAGGAAAAATAGTCCCAGTCAATCATAGATGCTCCTTCTTGCCTTGTTTCAGGCCTTTCCTCTCCCTTTCTTGATGAAAGAATGATTCTTTTCTTTCTGGCTCTCAAAAATAAATAAATTACTTTTTTATTTTTTCTGATTTTGCCCCTGATAAGCCATCATTTCGCAACCGTGTCCAAAAGGACGCGGAGCGTGTTCCTACTCATCCCTATATACCAGTGATTGTTCGTAATCACATAATCCACCGACAGATTGCGACTGATGTCGATATTCGCATAACGCAGAGAGAATTCCTGCCCGATCTGCTTATCGGAATTTCCGTCTTGACCCGCCCGGGTCTGCAAGCGGGAGATATAAGTATTTGATTTGAACGGTATGGTTTTGGCGACATTCACATTCTGTTCCAAAATAAGCGCTCGAAGAGCATACGGTAGAGCATCCTCTTTTTTCGGAAGAGCAGAGAGGAGTGCTGGCTGGTCTTTCAATTTCAAATCAAGTCCAAGCCGTACATTTCCAGCATCATTGTATGCATACAAGGAGAATGTCTCATCGATCAGGGCGAGTATATCCGGAGCGATCTCCAGCTTGAGGAGGAATACGAAACGATTGAATGCGATCGGATTATTGTTCTGATCCGTTATCAAGAATTCGATAGGCTGTATGATAGAGGCTTCTTTGATACGAGAGGCGACTTGGAAAAGAATCTTCTCTATATCTGCAGGAGACACCACTTCCGTGTTTACTGAAAGGTAATTTGCTTTATCCAAAGCATAGGGAAGCTCTTTCGGAATATCCTCTGCTACGCGCGAAGGATACTTTTGAATGATATTCTCTGGTACTGTTGGCTCAGCTACCTGCTTGCCGGCGACAAAAAAATAATAATATCCACCAGTTGAAACAAGTAGCAATATGATCATTACTATGCCACCTACAATGAATATGTTCTTTCTCCCTTTGGGTTGGTCTGAAATTATCTCTCCTTCGGTTATCATCGGAGTGACACCGCTTTTCTCATTGGTTGCTTGCGAGAATACTCCAGGAATGGATCTTTTCAATGTAGATGTCACTCCGAATGGATTTTTTATTTGTCTTTCATCTCTGGTATATTCCCGGAAAGGATTTCCTTCTTTCACAGGTGAATCGATAGATGATTTTGATGGAATGCCTGGAGTAAAGGATACCATTCTCTCTTCTTGATTATTCTGAAAAAAGACCGAGTCGTTCGTCCCATTTTTTATAGCTTCGATATCCCCTCGCATCGTCCGCATGACGGAAGGAGCCGTCATATTCTCGGCATTTTTTCGAACAATCGGTTCGTCTTTTGAAAAAAATGGAAATGACATACATTTTTCAGCGATAAAAATAATAGAAGAGAGCTTCCTCCCTTCTATTATACACGAAACTATTTTTTTTGCACTGAGACTATTTCTTCTCTTCACTTATCTGATGAAGAGCCACCTTGTGAGAAAGATTGATGCGTCCCTGGTTATCGATTTCTTTCACAATGACAGGCACGATATCTCCCACGTGCACGATATCTTCCACATTTTCCACACGGTTATCGGCCAATTCAGAAATGTGAATCAACCCTTCTTGATTCGGCAACACTTCCGCAAATGCTCCAAAGTTCATAATACGTGTGATACGAGCCTGAAAGAGTTCCCCTGCCCTGACTTCACGAGTGATATTATTTACCCACTCAACCGCCTTCGCAGCGCTTGTCTCATCGGCTGAAGTGATGAATACTGATCCATCATCTTCGATATCGATAGAAACGCCCGTCTCATCGATAATCTGATTGATGACTTTGCCACCAGGCCCGATGACATCACGGATTTTCTCCGGATTGATATGGAGTGTGATGATACGCGGAGCATACGGAGACATCGTTTTCCGTGGTTCAGGGATGACGGCAAGTATCTTCTCCATTATTTCCAATCGAGCCACTTTGGCCTGTGCCACAGCCACGCGGAGCACCTCCGGCGTCAGCCCATCGATCTTCACATCCATCTGCATCGCGGTGATACCATCTTTGGTTCCGGTGACTTTGAAGTCCATATCACCATAGTGATCTTCCAATCCTTGAATATCAGTCAATATCTTATACTCGCCACTCTTCCCGACGATAACCCCCATCGCGATACCCGATACCGGCTTCTTGATCGGCACACCGGCATCCATCAAAGAAAGCGTCGAACCGCAGGTCGATGCCATAGAAGAAGATCCGTTCGAGGAAAGTACTTCTGAAACAAGGATGATGGTGTAAGGGAATTCTTCTCGGGAAGGAAGAACAGGGATCAGGGCTTTCTCTGCCAACATTCCGTGTCCAATTTCTCGTCGTCCAGGGCCACGCATTGGCCTCACCTCTCCTACGGAATAGGGCGGGAAATTGTAAAAATGGATGTAGCGTTTCTTCTCATCAGTTTCCATCGTATCCACAATCATCTCATCACCGGGAGCGCCAAGCGTCGTTACGGTCAAGGCCTGCGTTTCTCCACGAGTGAACAATCCTGTACCGTGCGTGCGTGGTAAAATTCCCACTTTGCACCAAATAGGACGGATTTCAGTCAATTTTCGGCCATCTGGACGTTTTTCGTGTTGCAGAATATTTTCGTGAACGATTGCATCGGCCACTTCATCGGAAATGAGAGTAAGCAGCTCTTCAAGAGAGGCTTGTTCTGGAAATGTCTCTTTCGCCCACTGTGATACCTTGGCAAACAAGGCTGAAGAAGCTTCTTCCATCACTTTTTTCGGTAACAAATACAAAACATCGCTGATGCCACCTCCCAAGAAAGCTTTTTTCACTGCCGTTTCAAATTCATCTGATCCGCGAAGGAGGGCCGGGACAACTTTGTCTTTACCAACTTCAGTGCGGATCGTTTCGATGAATTGGGTGATTTTCTGAATAGCTATAAATCCGAATTCAAACGCCTCTACCATCTTCTCTTCCAAAATCTCATTTCCGCCGGCTTCGATCATATTAATCTTATCTTTGGTACCGGCGATGAGGAGGTCAAGTGCGCTTGCCTTGCCTTCTTCAGAGCTCGGGTTGAGGATAAGAGCTCCATCATCCGCCATACCAACACGCACGGCACCGATCGGACCATTCCAAGGAATGTCAGAGAGACTGAGAGCCACAGAGGCGGCAATCATCGCCACCGTATCGGAATTGTTCTCACCATCATACGAAAGTGTCGTCACGACGACCTGTACTTCATTGCGCATTCGACTGTCGAACAGCGGACGAATAGTGCGATCGACAGCACGACCGGCAAGGATAGAATCATCAGAAGGACGGCCTTCGCGTTTGATGAATCGTGATCCCTTGATTTTTCCTGCAGCATAGTAACGCTCTTCGAAATCCACCATCAGAGGGAAATACCCGGTGATCTTCGATGCACCTTTGCTCATCGTCGCTGTTGCAAGAATGACCGTATCGCCATAGCGAACCGTCACAGATCCATTGGCCTGTTCTGCTAAAGATCCCGCGGTGACAATCAACTCACGCCCTCCCAGCTGGAGAGACCATTTCTTTTCTTCCTGCATACAATGTACCTGTGTCAAGACAAGAAAAGAGACAGAAAGGAATTCAAAACGCAAAAGTCAAAAAGTAAAAATTTTTTCACACTTTGATCTTTGAGATTTGAACTCTTTTGAGGGCATTCCTTGGCAAAAAACAGGTTATTAATGAATATATCCGCTCTTAGAGCCAATCAAAAATTTGAGTTGACCCCCATACTCTACCGAAAAAATCCATTTTTGTCAAACAAAGAAGAACTACATTCTACCCACAACTGCAACATCAGGACAGAAAAGACATCTCA
>PFVP01000032.1:0-32698 GCA_002790675.1 Candidatus Moranbacteria bacterium CG_4_9_14_3_um_filter_45_14
AAAAACTTCCTTTCGGAAGTTATTTCATTTGTGGGCAGGGAGGGATTCGAACCCCCGAAGGCCGAAGCCGACAGATTTCATATAACCCAAAGATTTCTCCTTGGCACGGACTATATCTTCACCTGTTCTAGGTGCTCTGGTATCTAGTCTCTACGGCGCTCTCCGACAAAATGTCAGAGTTCCCACGGTATTCGCATATTCTCTTACGAGAACTTAGCCTCCACCGTTATCCCAGAAAGTTCATCCAAGAGTCCCCTCTTAGAGCTGCAAATTCTACAGTCTGTTGTAATAGACCACTCTACCACCTACCCATATTTACAAGGTGCTCCTCCAGCATCCTATCAAACCCATCTCTTTTATTCAACTGAGCCACCTGTCAGACTCGAACTGACGACCCACGCATTACAAGTGCGTTGCTCTACCAACTGAGCTAAGATGGCTTACCTCACAATCCCCTCTTGTATTCAGCAATCCAAAAATTTATCTTCTCTAACAACTTTTTATCTGAATAATTAATTGTAATCGTACCATATAATGCTTTCTTTTTATACGTTCCTTTTGCTCCTTTATGAATAAAAGATTTGTAGAAATTTTTCTTTGGCACTCGTGTGGTTTTCGACCAGAAATCAATTAATTCGCTTTCATTGTGATCAGGGTACATATGAATCAATAATTTCAAACGCTCTTCCCAAATCCCACAAATCTCCCTAAGAAAAGTTAAAAACAACTTTATCATCGCCGGATCACTATTGACAAACTTCACCGTTCCCCAACCTTTACATCCTTCTGCCCAATAGAGCATTACTCCCGCTAATCGAAGACGCTCTTCTTTCTGTGAAAGATCTTTCTTAATGTTTACTGGTTTCTTAGAAAGCCCTGTAATGTTCCATTGTGTTACAGCATCACTTCTCGAACGACGAGATACTTTATGTTTGTTAAGGTAATATACGACTGCCGATAGAGAGATACCAAACTTAGCAGCAACTTGAGACATAGAAAGTGTATCTTCAAGATAGGCTGTTACAATCTTCAATTGAATTTCCTGTGATATCGCCATATATATAATATAGCACACTAACAGTTTCTAAATCAATAGAACTACTAACTACTCTCTCTTGCTTTGGTTAAAAGCTTTTCCAAGCGACGAATTTTGATCTTTACCATACGCTGAACCGGACTCAACTTGAGTACTTGTCGATAACAATCTTTGGCATCTTTCATATTTCCGATTTCCAAATAATGGTCACCAAGTTCTTCATAGGCAGTGAAATCTTTCGGATCCACAGCAATACGTGCAATCAAACCTTCCTCGCGGGAAATATCCGCTGACGTTTTCCTGTACGGTACTTCCGGACGAACTATTCTATCACTGACCATCGGTCGAGGGATGGTTTCCGATATTTCTGACTGTGTCGATCGCACATTCTGATACTCTCGGGAAGTCTCCCCAATTTCGGACGTACGAGGATGAACATCTTCAGAAACTGTTCCGTGTGAAAAAACGATAGCGTCTGTACGCATTTCTTCGTCGGAGTTTTCCGATATCGTTTTCGCATCGCTGTCTTGAAAACGTTTTCGTCGTTCTTTCAGTGTCTGTGTGAGATCATTCAAAGCATTGTGCATCTGAAGCGACAGAACCTTGAAACGATAGGCTGTCCTCTCAAGAATACGCAAAAAAAACTTTTTCGTACGGAAGAAAGATACTCTCTGTTCCGCACCATCTTCCAACTGAGAAATCTTCCTAGCAATGAATGGATCGGCTCCTTTACGAGAAAGGTACCACAATACGAAGAGCAGACTCACGATGACGATGATTGGCGGAAGAATGAGATACCACATGAAACTTGAATAAGAAGACTGATTACATTTCGTAACGTACGAAACCGCCTACCTGGATATTTTCTCCGATCTTCTGGATTTTTTCAGCAAGCAATTCTCCAACGGTTCTACTCGGATCTTTGACAAAAATCTGCGTCAAAAGAGCATTTTCATTGCGGAATTTCTCCTCTTTACCGGTCATAATCTTATCCAGTATCTCTTTCGGTTTATTTTCTTTGGCAAGTTGTTCGCGCCAAATACTCCGTTCCTTTTCTACTAGTTCTTCCGGTACCTCTTCCGGTTTCACGTACTGCGGGGCGGATGCGGCGATATGCAAAGCGATATCGCGACCGAGTTCACGGAAATCCTCATTAAGAGCCACAAAATCCGTCTCGCAAAAAAGTTTCACCAGAACGCCGATGTGATTATTAGAATGAACGTAGGAGACGATAATACCCTCGTGCGCCTCACGGTCACCCTTCTTTAATGCCTTGTCTTGACCGCGTTTACGAAGAATGAGAATAGCTTGCGTTTCGTCACCTTTTGCTTCATCCAAAGCTTTTTTTATATCTACGACGCCAGCACCAGTCTTCTCGCGCAACATTTTCACCTGTTCCATTGAATTCATAATTTTGTCTCGTTCATCACCATCGCCTGTTCATCAGATCGTTCTCAAACGACAGTGACAAGCGATGTATGTGACAAGTTTACTTTTTAATTTCCTGCACTCAAGAATAAGTCCACTCAATACTTCACCGAAAAAACCACTAAGCCACCTTTTCTTTCACTGTTTCTTTCGGTGCGACTTTGGCTTCGGCGACTTTTTCTTTGGTTTCAAGAATCGTTTTTCCCAAATATCCCAAGAGGAGACGGAGAGAGGAAAGAGCATCATCGTTTCCTGGAATAGGATAATCGACAAGACTCGGATCGGTATTCGTATCGGTGATGCCGACAACGGGAATATTCATTTTTCTCGCTTCGTGGAGGACAAGCGTTGCTTCTTTGACATCGGCTATCACGATAGCTCCCGGCAATTGACCCATATGTTTGATACCACCGACTTTCCTTTCGAGTTTTTCGACTTCTTCGCCCTTCTTCGCTTGTTCGAATTTCGTATATTTCTTGAATTCGCCCTGTGCGAGCTTGTCCTGTGTTTCGTTCAGATACTTTGCACGGGAATTGATACAGGAAAAGTTCGTCAGCGTCCCTCCGAGCCAACGGTCAGTCACATATGATTCTCCTAGACGCATAGCCAGTGATTCCACAGTGTCCTGCGTCTGCTTCTTCATACCGACGAAAAGAATCGGCTTGCCACTTTTCGTCACTTCAGCCAAGAATTT
Organism: Candidatus Moranbacteria bacterium CG_4_9_14_3_um_filter_45_14; assembly: GCA_002790675.1. Taxonomy (GTDB): domain Bacteria; phylum Patescibacteriota; class Minisyncoccia; order Moranbacterales; family UBA1568; genus UBA1568. The sequence continues at coordinate 3,159 of PFVP01000032.1, forward strand.
CCCAGCTGATTGGAGCTTCTCTGCTGTCTTCTCAAGATTCAGAATATTGATATTCTTGCGTGTCGTATAGATGTATTCATCCATTTTCGGATGACGACGCGACTTCAAGTGACCGAAATGGACACCCGCTTTGAGCAAGCCCTCCAAACCGGCATCTATTTTCGCAAAATCAAACAAAGCAAAATAGTGTTCGCCTGTTTTTTCTGACTTTGACTTCGGCACGATACTCTCTTCGGCTACGGCTGTAGTCATCTCTGACATAATGTTACTTCCTTACAATAATTACACCTATTTTACCTTATACAAGCCTTGAAAGCACTGTAAGTACAGGCCAGGAACAGGCTCCTCGGAAAAATATGTTTGATTTCAACACTCTTCCTTCCTTCAGAAGAAAAAGAAGAGGAAAATACAGTTGTAAGCATAACAGAATAAAGAAAGCCTGGCAAGCCCACACATCAACTTAAGTTTCGGTTTTGGGGCTGTATATTCCTATTTTAAAGTAGTTATGTCGGTAGCAGAGAAGAAATACATTCCCTTTCTATAGTATCAAACTCAAGTTGGTGTGTGGTGGGCAAGCCCCCTGATCGCCTTTCTCTCAAAAGACTTTTTCCTCCATTTTTTTTGACGACATTCCTCACAAATACAGACGGAGACTTGTCAATTTCTCCAACCCATGTTACACTCTATCTTACATTACCCCATACGTAAAACCCATTCTTTATGAAGCAAGGAATCCACCCGACCTATTTCAAAGAAGCGACCATCACCTGTTCCTGTGGTGCCGTGCTTAAAACCGGTTCAACCGTAGAAACAATGCGTACGGAAATCTGTTCTCAGTGCCATCCGTTCTATACCGGCAAAAAGAAATTCATCGACGCGACCGGTCGTGTCGATCGTTTCAAGAAACTTTCAGAGAAATCCGTTGCCAAACAGGCTCTCCTTCTCAAGACCACCAAAGCCAAGAAAACTGAAACGAAGAAGGAAAAGAAATCTACGAGCGATAAATAGCGATCTTTCAGACGCTTTCTCTTGGATTTTTGAGAGCATCCTCACTATCGTATCCGATCAAAAGAAGGCGTACGCATCCCATATCGTTCCGCACCCGGTGGAAAGTAGATGGGATTTTTGCTTTTCTACCACCATTTGTGCTAGTCTTCGGATGAACCAAACACATATTTATGCAAAACCTCTTCAAAGAGATCGAACGTGAGTACCAAGAAATTATGGAACTTTTGAGTGTGCCCGAAACGATGCGTGATCAGAAAAAACTCGCCACTTTGGGAAAAAGAAAAACTGAGCTGGATATCATCATCGAACGCATCGGGCATTTGCATGCTATCGAGAAAAATATGCGTAATAATGCTGAATTGACGCAAAGTGATGAAGAAGAAGAGCTCAAAAATATGGCAATGGAAGAAAATCTCGCTTTGGCTAAAGAGAAAGCAACACTCGAAGAAGAACTGAAACACTTGCTCCTGCCTAAAGATCCTGCTGACGAGAAAGATGTCATCGTTGAAATCCGTGGTGGAGCCGGTGGAGATGAATCAAGCCTTTTTGCCGCAGAACTTTTCCGTATGTATTCACATTATGCTGAAAAGCAAAACTGGCACATAGTGATGCTCCACTCCAATCAAACGGAAGTCGGCGGTTTCAAAGAGGTCGTCTTCGAACTCAATCGCGGTACGAGCGATACCCCTGTCTATCAAAAGATGAAATACGAATCCGGAGTACATCGCGTCCAACGTATTCCTGAAACCGAAAAGTCCGGACGTATCCACACATCGACAGCGACGGTAGTCGTCCTTCCTCAAGTCGAAGAAGTGGAAATCACCATCCGTACCGAGGATCTCCGCATCGACACATTCTGTTCATCCGGGCCTGGCGGACAATCGGTCAATACCACCTACAGTGCCGTGCGTATCACACATCTTCCTACCAATACAGTCGTCTCTTGCCAGGATGAAAAATCGCAGATAAAAAACAAGGAGAAGGCTCTCAAGGTTCTCCGCTCTCGTCTCTTCCAGCTCGAAGAAGAAAAACGGAACAAAGAACAGGGCGATGCGCGACGTACCCAGATCGGTACCGGTGATCGGAGCGAGAAGATCCGCACTTACAATTTCCCTCAGGATCGGATCACCGATCATCGTATCAAAATGTCATGGAGCAATATCCCGCAAGTACTCGGCGGAAACTTCGATCCGATCATCAGTGCTCTCGAAACAGAGGATATGCGGCTCAAACTCGAACAGGCACAATAAACAACACAGTTAACAGACAACAAGGGGACCTTAAAACACCGATTGTTTTTTGTTATTTGTTTTTTGTTAATTGACAAGCGATGACTATTGCAGAATTACAAAATGAATTTTTCACATCAGGGAACGAACATATTACTCCGGCTGATTTCTTCATTCTGCTCGCTCATATAAGCAAAAGAGAGAGGGTATTTCTGCTCGCTCACCCAGAATATTCCCTCAGCATATCGGACGAAGCGATGTTACGGGATTTTCTCAATCGTCGCCTACGGTATGAGCCGATAGCCTCTATCGTAGGGCACAAAGAATTCTATGGGTATGATTTTCTTGTCACTCGCGATACGCTCATCCCGCGACCAGAAACGGAAATTCTCGTCGAATTGACACTCGATCATATCGACAAGAGACAACAGAAGATCACGATTATCGATATCGGGACGGGAAGTGGCAATATCATCATCTCTCTCACAAAAGAAATCGAAAAAAACAATCGGGTATCGGATACCACATATTATGCTACCGATATTTCCACGGATGCGCTCACTATTGCGAAGGAAAATGCCAGACAACACGGTGTCGACAGTCTCATTCGATTCTACGAAAGCGACCTCCTCGAATCAATAGAAAAAGAAATTCTTTCAACAGGGAAGGTTATTATCGTAGCCAACCTCCCCTATCTCTCGGAATCCCTCTATAAAGATACTCTGCCAGATGTCCACAATTTTGAACCGAAGGGTGCGCTCATAAGTGACGAAGCTGGTCTCTCTCACTACTATCGACTGCTCCGATATATCCAAAAGTTTCTCTCTTCACAAAACTCTCTCATCCTCTTTCTCGAAATCAGTCCGGAACAAACACTGATCCTCAAACACTTTATTCTTACACTTTTCCCAGATGCGAGAATACGCATACATAAAGACCTCGCGAAGAAAAACCGTGTTGTAGAAATCATCATATAACATTATCAAGAATATTCATTGAAGAACAAAACAAAAACCCCGATTTACGGGGCTTTTGTTTTTTTGAACCAAAAGAACAGAAAACATCTAAACTATTTTCGTTTCTTAGTAGCTTTCTTCTTTGTTACCTTCTTTGCTACCTTCTTCTTTGCTACCTTCTTCTTGGTTACTTTTTTCTTAGCTGCCATAATAGTCACCTCCTTCTATACCACTTCCTCTTTTCGTATTTCATAAGTTTATGAAACGGAGAGAAAATATGGAATTATTTATTTTTATTTCACACAACAAATATTTATTTTGTGCGTGATACAGAAAAAGTTTCCTGTACACTTTTATTATACTCTTTTTTTGCAAATTGCATAGAGGTAAAAAATATCTGTCAACCCCCACAAACTCTTTTTTGCAAATACCCTGATAAATTTTCAAAAATAAAAAATCATTCGATGCCGAAAGAAAACAAACGAAATATTTTTGTGAAAAAACACATACGTTTCAAAATATACAAAAAAAATATTCTCACGTGTTCATTTCCAAAAAAGTTATCGTTCATCCTGCGAAGCGAAGGGAGAAGAAATAATTTCCCTCTCAACATATTTTTTGGTTCTTGTCCCACGGAAAAAACAGTCAGAAAAATTTGTGACTTTTCTCCCATAAACTTCCCTTTATCAGGCCAAAAATAACCGATTTTGTCCAGTTGACAGCTGTTTTTCAAAGACGTAGTATGAAGAGGCAGGAGGTCGATTAGTTTGTCAATGATACGAAAGATAGCCCTGACAAGCTAAGCGAGGCTTCAACGTAAGCAAGCACTTTCACAATCTTAATTATAAGCTAGAAAGAGAGGTGAAAAATAATGGAACAACAAGATCCTATATTCAAAGAATCTTCTGCTGATCAGGCGAAAGCCTGGGTTCAGGAAAATCTCCGTATTATTGTGAGCGTATTCATTGTTGCGGCTATTGCCTTGGGTATCTACTCATATTCACAACGCACGCCGATAAGTTCTGATGACGACGCAAACATTCTTCTCGAAACAAAGGGAGGCGAAAATAGCGCCACTCAAGTCGAAGACAAGAAATCACAAGATGCAGTGAAGGCAGAAGTGAAAAATAACGTGATAGTAACCACAGAGCTGAGTCGTGAAACCGAAACTTCCTTCGTCGAACAAGCTGAACGTGGAAACGGAAAAACGCATTTGGCGCGCCGCGCACTCGCTCATTACCTCGAAAAAAATACTGACTCATCTTTGACCGCTGAACATAAGGTATATATCGAAGATTACCTCCAGAAAAATATCAGTTCTCAGGGTGCAGTAACGACGAAAACATCGATTGAATTCTCGAAAGATCTTATCAAACAAGGCATTGAGAAATCGAAAACATTGAACGACAGACAGTTGCAAAATCTCAAGAAATACTCTGCGCGTGTCAGCGCTTATCGCTAACACAAACCGAAACACGGAAGAACCGTTCTTTCATTGAAAAATCTCATAAAACCCCGCAACGGCGGGGTTTTATCGTTTTCAGAGATTTATCCTCCATACAAGAACTGCATTTCTTCCCCGACACGGAGATTTTGCCCCTTGCCAGCACCAAGTTCGAGTACTGTATCGGCAAAAACCATTGGGTTCAAAATACCAGAAAATTCAGGATCCACATCGTGTTGTACAAAAACGATCCTGTTTTCAAGAAGCCAAATGATATCAATCGGGAAACGCATATCCTGCATCCAAAACGCATACTGTCCTCGAGTTTCGAATACGAATAACATTCCACAGGACTCACAGAGGGTGTCACGGCCACCAAGTCCCTTCTCGCGTCTCATCTCCGTATCAGCAATTTCCAAAGAATAAACAACCTCTCCGATTTTCACCTTCTGCGATGAAGAAGAGTGTTTTGACTTGCCGATATCCAGAAAAAAGAATGCTCCCAAAGCAGAAAATACTATCAATATACCTACGGAGAAGAATCTCCCTGTCATAGATGATAGGAAAGGAGGTGTTATTTTCTCATTCATACGCTCTCATTCAAGTGTCGCTTGCTTGTTTTTCAGTCGTGTTTTCTGATCTACGAAGAGGAGTAAAGCGAAAATAATGCAGAACACCAAGAACACAGCAACAAATTTTCCCAAAGCCTGCGTATTCAAAGCAATGACGGCGATGAGAGCGGTCACAAGGAAAAAAAACCAAGCGATGCTTCGCTCAGACCAGCCAAGTTCTAAAAGCCTGAAATGAAGATGGCGCTTATCCGGTTGAAACAGAGATGTTCCATCATTCAATCGTTGCCAAAGGACGAACAGCGCATCAGCGATAGGAAGCGATAGGACAAGAAATGCGGTGGCGATTTTTGTGCCTGCGATAATCGCGAGTGTGGCGACAAGAAAACCCAAAAACATCGACCCAACCGTTCCCGCCAGAATACGTGCTGGGTATATGTTGAAAAAAAGGAATCCAATGACGACACCCATACCAATAATCGCAAGAATAGCGATAGGAGGCTGATAGACTTCTGGCTTCAAACTTAAGAAAAAAATGGTCACGAAAGTAATAAGAGAAATTCCTCCACAGAGACCGTCGAGTCCGTCAAGCCAATTCATAGCATTCATCACCAGGAAAATCCACGCAAAGAGAAGAAAGAATCCTGACAATATGAATGTGTCCGGAACGATCCAGACGCCTCCGAAAGGATTAGGAAGAGAGCTGATGCGCATACCAAAAATAAAAATAAGTACGGTCAATACCACTTGAAAGAAAACTTGGATCTTCCAACCAAGTTCCTTCAAATCATCCCATAATCCGAAAATGAGGATGGATGCGCTCCCGAATAACAACCCATAAAATTCCCGCGTCAAAACAAGATGCGTATCGAAAAAGAGAGTAAATGAAAAAGCGATCAACATCGCCACGCCTCCCAAACGAGAAACAACCTTCTTATAACCATGGCGCTTCTCTGTCCGCCAAACTGATCGCTTAAAAAGAGGCGTGAGAAGAAAAAGAAGGATGAGTCCTGTTGTCAGTGTGAATGCGATGATAAATGGGATGAGAAAAAGTTCTGTCCACATACACATCAGAAGAAATCAATAATTAATATATGCAACGCTGGCACTCGCCAGTACAATGCCGATACTGAGCAATCCTGAACTGAAAAGCATCAAATACGAAGCGATGCGCAGAGATCTGTCATAGAAACGGCGCGCGAAGAAGGTATGCCCACCCAAAAAGAATAGTCCTGCTATCGGTAGAATGAATACTTGCCACCAGATACCCTGAATATCCACTCCGAAATACACATTATAATGAAGCACGATGATATTTTCAGTCGGCCTGATGAAATATCCAAGCAATCCAAAACTTACCAGACAAAAGAAAACGTTCACGCCAAGAAGTGTTCGGACAATCATATTGTCAAAGAAAGATACGCCCCCTTCTGATTGGGCGATAGTGACATCCCAATTCACCCTCTGTATGTCTTTTGTATCCGTCATATATCGTTACTCAGAAGAAGAATCCTTCTCCAAAGGAGCAGGCAGAGATTCGGGAGTTTCGTGTTCTACTCCGAGACGCGCATGTTCGAGCTGATTGGTCACTTTAAATAAACGCTTTTCTGCTTCATCATATTTCTTATGAGCGTTACCGATATGGCTTCCGAGTATATCGAACTCCTGTTCGAACTTTTCGTGTTCACGAGCCAGTTTCTCTAATTGTCCCATAATTTCTTTCGCCCGCTTCTCGATCTGTAATCCCTGCAATCCGAAGAGAATCGTTCTCATATATGCGTAGAAAGAATTCGGCGATACTGGCATAATACGCTTCTGCGTCAGATAATCGAGCAAGCCTTGTTCATCATCGTCCTTGATAATAATCTCATAATAGACATTCTCAGCGGGAATATACATAAGCGCGAAATCAAGCGTCCCTTCTTCGGGAACGATGTATTTGTTGGCGATAGCATCGATATGTTTTTTCACATCAGTATAGAATTGTTTCCGTGCCATGCGTTTCTCGTCATCAGTCTTGGCGGTAAGGATCTTCTTGAAGTTTTCCAAAGGAAATTTCGAATCAACACTCACCATACCTCCTTTCAGCTTGATGATAGCATCTACGGCTTCACCGCTCTTGAACATATATTGCAAAGCGAAGTTCTCTTTAGGCAACATTTGCGAGAGCAGATCCTGGAGCATCAGTTCGCCGAAACCACCACGGATTTTTGGAGCCTTCAAAATTTCCTGAAGCGATGCGACTTCTTTACCGACTTCAAGTATTTTTTCACTTGAATGACGCATCTGCTCCAACCCTTTCTGCACATCCGCGTATGATCGGGCAGCCGTATCGAGACGGTCATCGAGACGCTTGCCGTTATCCGCTAGACGGCTATCCAAAGTATGCTGGAAATTCGCAAGTTGCTGATTGAAAGCATTGACTACCGAGTGAAGTTCCGTATCGAAACGCCGATTTATATTTTCCATTTCTATCTTGGCCGTCTCTCCGGACGATTCCCGTCCACGCAAAGAAAAAACCAGCCACAAGACGAGACTGGCTACCAAAAACAGAAGAATGATCATTATCCACGAAGTCATAGGCTTTTTCTTGTTACAAACGACTACTTCTTCAACCCGGAAATGAAACGTTTGAGTTCGGGCACCTTATTCGATACTTCTTCGTATGGTCCTTCAAGAAATTCTATGAAAAAGCGATCAAGCATATTCAAACGATAGTGCAATTCTTCGCTGTTCATCAGCACGAAACGGATCTCTTTTCCCACTTCCGCTTCCAAAAGCGTGATAGCACGCTTGAGTTTGGTCCGATTGAGGTTATTCACGACAAGGATCATATCCACTTTACCCTTCGCATAGTTGATGAACAACCCGCTGATAAGAATCAATTTCACTTCCCCGATCACCTTCACCTTACGGAACACCTGCGATTGCGCGTGAACATTGAGTTTTGAAACAAGACTTTTCAACTCTGTATGAAAAGGAAAGTCTTCATTCACAGCAAACAGCCTTCTCCCTTTACGGGAATGTTCGACAACAAATCTCATTTTGGCAAGACGAGCAAGTTCGCGTGTTGTTTCTACTTTTGAAATAAGCGTCTTTTCAGCAATAGTTGCTGTTCCAAACTCCATCCCGGGATTGAGAAGAAAAAAACGGATGAGACGGGCACGCGCTTTCGATCCAAACAAAGAATCAAAGAGAACCAAGGACATAGGATTACAATCGTTACAAAATACACTGACAGTGAAGACATTCTCTCCTTTCTCAAGTATAGGAAAAAAGAAAAAAAAAGTCAAAAACGCTCTCTCAGACATTCTCATACAAGACACCACCAGGTTCCGAAAATGGAGCTTTTTAGCCGTAGATGTGGTATAATAAAGCATATCAACCTTTTGATGTTGCTTCTTCTCTCAAAAAGGCGAGGCAACGGTATACATTCATCCCTCTCACCCTTTTGTTTGTCGGTGGACAGAGTTTGGTAATAAAAAAATATGTTGGATAAAAAACGCCAAGAAAAAATCAAAGGGCTTGTCGAATTGGAAAAAGTCATAACAGAAATTCTTGTGGCGAATGGACGTACTGTAGAGCCATTCATCAAGGTCTTCAATTACAGTGATGAAAATATCACCAAAAGTCCGCTCGGGTCTCTGATCGGTGTTTTTGAAATTGCAGAGCAGAGCGAAGATTCAGCTTATATCGTCAACTTCCTGGCATCCGTTGCGAAAAAAGAATACTTCAGCAACGGACGCCGTGGTGCTATCGAAAGTTTCGAAGCGGCTCTGCATAAAATCAACCTCGCCCTTGCGGAACTTGTCAGGCACGGCAATATCGCATGGCTGGGTAACTTCCACGGAGCACTCGGCGTGCTGGAGAAAAACAATCTCCATTTCTCTATCACCGGCAAATCGGAAATTCTTCTCTTGCGCGGTGAAAAAATCTCAGAAATCAGTGCTGGCCTGGCCTCCCCTGAATCCAACATCCACCCCATCAAAACATTCGTTGAGATTTCAAGCGGTCACCTGATGCTGGAAGATAAAATCATTTTCACTTCACCAGAACTTCTCGACCTGCTCTCAATTGAAGACCTCAAAAAAAACGCTCTCCGTATGGATAAGGATCAATTCGCTCAATTCCTCCGGACAGTCCTTGTGAATGAACTCAATATGGGAGGCTCTCTTATCGTCGATCTCAAAGAAAGTACTCCTCTGCCGGAGCCACGCAAGGAGACGAGGAAAGTTACTACTGTCATCGAGAATATCTTCAGCAAAGAAGCTTTCGATTCACAGATCAAACCAAAGGAAAATACGGATCAACTGCCGGAGAAAGAGGAGAAATATTCGAACCCGAAGGAATATGTCGATTCCAAAACCGGACATATTTTCATCCAAGGAGAGACATCGGGAGAGGCGCCCGAACACCTTATTTTTGAACGAGCGAAACTTTCAGCTCAGGACTTGCTCCATATCTTCAGCTCATTTTTTGCATCCCAGGGAAAACTCATCCGTAAAGGAAAAAAGTATGGTCTGCTCCTTTCTAATACTCTGGCGGAAAAGAATGCCGTCATAACGCACAAAATGACACGCTTCCTCCGTAAGCAATGGCAGAAAGGAATGACTGCATCAACATCGGGGGTTTCTTCTTTGATCCTTTCTCTTCGCTCGGTGAAAATATCACAGAAGGCCAAAAAGAAAGTCCTCCCAGATACGATTACGACATCTTCATACGAAGAAACTCTGAAATCCCGATTGACATTCACAGAGAAGAGAGCGGAAGATATTTCTTCTCTCGTAGAAGAGAAGAATGAAGATATACCGGATTTTATGAAAGAAAAGCTCGCTCGTTTCTATCGAGAGAATACCGCTGTCGTAACACAGATTGCCACCGAAACCTATTCTGCCAAGAAATTTCAGACGGAAAAATCCAACATATCCGTTCTTGTCCGAAAAATATTTCAAAGAATACCCTCTTCCTCTCATATGATTTGGAACAGTATCTCATCTCAAGCGAAAACCGTCATCAAGTCATTCTTTCCCTTCTTGAGAACGCTCTCTTCACGCTATCAAAAACGCACGTTCATCTTCAGCATCCTCTTTGTTGTTCTTTTCATCACAGGATCCGTTCTGTTGACACGCTCATTTTTGAAAAATACTCCTTCTCCACTGGCAGAAATATCCCAACCTCCGATTGAAACGTCCGTCTTTCCTCTTGAGACCGAAAAAAATGCCCACGTATTGGAAACATCCCCTCTTATCATCGCTACCGAACAAGATCCTCTCATCGCTTCCATACTTCTTGGCAATGAGACATACCTCATCACCACTACCTCTATTCAAAACACAAACGATAACAAACGCTATCCGTTACCATCTGGAGCTGGAGCGATACAGTTCGCCTCTCCGATGGATGATTTGCGTCTCATCTTCGTCTATACCAATACGAACGAGCTCTTCTCATTCGCTCCTGTCAATCATACATTCACAAAAAATACCCTCACACTACCCGCAAACGCCCTCGTGGAAGATATAGGCACGTATCTCACCTATCTCTATGTCCTCGATAGCGCTACTGATCAGATTTATCGCTTTCCACGGGCAGAAGGCGGATTTGGAGCAGGGTCAACTTGGTTCAGAAACACGATAGATATAGAAGACACGGCTCAAATGGCCATCAATGAAACTATCTTCATCGCTCCGAACAAGGCGACTGTCTCGGCATTCTTCCGTGGCCAGTTCGTAAAGAATCTCGAATCTCCCGTTACACCGCTTTCTCTGACAAGCCTCTTCACTCACCCAGGACTCACAGATATCTACGCTCTCGATGCAGAGAATAAACGTGTCCTCATCTGGAACCAAGACAGTACTCTCTTGGCTCAATACTTCTCCGAACAATTCGCTTCCGCCGAAAGCATCACTGTGAACGAAAAAACGGGCGAATTTTTCCTGACAACTTCAAATACTCTTCTTTCTTTTAAAATCAATCTCGGGGAGTAAAACAATAAATAAAGGAGCCTCCTAAAAAGAGGCTCTTTTTCCCATTTATCCCTCCTATCAAACGAGTAGGAATTTTCGGTTTTCTCTATACAGGCTTCTCGGCCAATTTCATCCGGCTCATAATTTCACGATTGACGATTGAGGCATCACGACCATAACGGAGGCGTGAGAGCTCTTTGAATGCATTGGCTACTTCCTGATTACCATGTGTCGGTGGGTACGTCTTCATATTGAACGGCTTGGTAAGCTCATTGTTCATCAGGAGTCTCGCGAAACAATTGCGGTTATCCGCGTTTATCAGATCGCGTGCGGTAAACACTGGCAAAAACTGTTTTTCCAAAAATTCAGCATCCTCAGAACCGACACGGAAAGACACCAATGATCCGACGTTACCGAATACCGCCTTGGCGATATCTTCTTTCAGTTGGGCGATAAATTGATGTGCCATCGTGAGTACCAACCGATACTTTCGGGCTTCTGAGAGAATCTGCGCGATAGAATTCGTTGTAACGTTTTGGAACTCATCCATATAGAGGTAGAAATCCGTCCGTTCATCTTCCGGCGTATCCACTCGAGAAAGAGCTGCCATCAGAATCTTCCCGACGATAACCATACCGAGTAATCGTGCGTTGATCTCACCGATCTTGCCTTTTGAAAGATTGACGAGAAGAATTTTCTTCCCATCCATAATGGCGCGGAAATCAAGCGTACTCTTCTGCTGAGCGATGATCGGACGCATCATATCGTTCGAGATGAACGTGGTAAGTTTGGAGGTAATATACGGCACCATATTGGCCAAAGCAGCTTCGCCACCGGCCTTCTCTGCTTCTTTCGTCCAAAAATCATAGGCGATTGGGTTGTTGCATTTGGAAAGTTTATATTTTCGGAAATCTTCGTCTGCCAGTACTTTGGAAATCTCCATCAAAGTCGATCCACTCTCTGGGTCTTCCATAATGAGAAGCATCGCATTGCGCATATATTGCTCGAACATCGGACCTCCAGTCGCTTTCAAATCATAAAGTTGATCAAAAATACCGATCATTTCATTGATGACGAATGTCTTCTGCTCTGGATGAGCCGGATCGTACTCGAGCATATTGAGCCCGATTGGCCGTTCGGTATCTGATGGATCAAACAAAATGACATCTTCTGCACGTTCTTTCGGAATAGACGCCAAAATATCTTCGATGGCATCACCGTGCGGATCGATGAAACAAAGACCCTTACCAGCCAATACGTCTTTCTTGGCCATTTCTTGTAAATAAACAGATTTACCGACACCAGTCTGACCGATGACGTACATATGACGACGACGATCATTATCAGTGATACGGATATCCGTCTTTATACCACGATAATCGTTGAAGCCAAGCAGAAGACCATCCTGTGGAATGTTGACTGGTGGTGGAGCTGTTCCGGATTTCAGCCACTTGATTTTCGGCGTAGCAGTAGTAGAAATCGGAAAATGGAAAATACTCGCCAGCTCTTCCACCGTAAGAATCATCTGCGTTTCATCATCGAAATTACGGAAGATGAAATCATACACGGATCGTTTCTCACTGATGCGTTTTTTGATACGAAAGCTGTTCACTTCCGGATTTTCAAACTGCCCGAAAGCATTTTCCATATGACCCAAAATTTCTTCCGCCCGTTCCTGTGTCGCTCCCGATGCAATCAAACGTATATTGCTACGGAAAGCTCCTTTGTTGGTTTTTTCATCAATGGATTTCACAAGTTCCTGCTCCTCGGGAGTCAAACTTACTTGCTTCTTCTCCTCCTTGATACGCTCTCTATGCTTTGGGTTCTTCAAAATATCAAGTATCTCTCTCCCTACGGTAGAGGAAGTTTCATAAAAAATCGAATTGCTTCTCGCGTCTTTCAGACGCTTTCCTTCCTGCATTTTCTGAGCGATTTTCTTCCCATCCTTACGCCAACTCATATTTGTCCGAGCAAGCAAAATTTGGATAGCTGCTCCTTCTTCAATAGTATTTAATTTACTCAAAGCATTCGATATCTCGTTCAATGGATCAACATCTACTGTACGATATGTACGCAGTGGCAGGGAATGCCCATGCGTCAATTCCAACACCGATACAGCCGTATGGCTCTCTGGAGAGAAAATGGTGTAATCAGAGACTTTCTCGATCACTGCATGAGGGAAAAAACTGTGTACCTGTTTTTCCGCATTTTCACGGAAACGCTTCGGCACGGAAAGATAGAAGAATATCTCTTCACTCGAAGATGGATTGGCGATTTCGAAAACGATGGTAGGCATATCAAAAAAAAGACTCTTCAAAAAACCACCTTTCGATTTGAGGGTCGTGAGAGATGAGAGCAATTGTTCCATTGCTAATATTTCTTCTTTCCACGCTTCCGCACTCGATTGTTGTTGTCTTCCTTCGGGAATGTCTTTCTGTGTCACACGAATCATTTCTAGATCCATATTCACAGACTGATTGACCTGATAGCGGAAACGGAGAAAACTCCGTACAACAAGGTATATCCCACTCACGACCGATACCGATGCGAATATCCAGATGAGTGATACGAAAATGGTATTGAAATCAAAGCCTGTCATTTTTTTATTGATATCGGGTATTTTATTTTTCTCTCAGAAACATCAGTCTTTTCGGATAAGGCCTTTCGCCAAAAGTCCATCGTACAATTTGTCCACCAACTCATCATGCATCCTATCAAGCGCATAGTAGTCCTGCAAAGAACGAGCGACTTTTACTGCATAAGCAACGCCTTTGACTTCAGCCAGATCAACGAGTTTCTGAATCTTGCTTTCTTCGTCTACGGTGGCGCTGATATTCTTCGCATCGAGAAGATGATCATCGGAAGGCTGGTTCGCTCCTGTCGCTTGAGGAGTCACTTTCGAAAGAATCTCGTTGTATTTTCCTTCGATGCGTTCAGTCGCTCCTTCAACCTTCGATTCCGGTTCTACGGAGAATCCTCTCGCTCCATCGTTTCCGTCTTGTTTTTCAGAAAACTTTTCCTGCAGAACATTCCCGCCTTCCATTCCTAAGATTTTCTCATCTGCCATAATGTTGAAAATAATTGATTACATCGCCCCTTCTGCCAATTCTTCCTTAAATTTGGTCACTATGCCACGAACAAAAATATTATACCCTGGAATCTTGCTCTCAAAAAACACTTCAAACTCTTCTGGCTTGGCCCCCCTATCCAGCATTGCTTCGTATTCCTTCATATTGGCACTCCCCAGTTTCTCCATCGTATCGATGAAAATTCGTTTAAATAATGACTCTCCCATCTTCTCGAGAAGTTTTTCTTTCTTGTCTTCTGGAACATCCTCCAGATGAAAAGACTGTATAAGTTCTTCTTTCAACGCCTCTTGATCAAGTGTCATAGTCGTTATGTATAAAGAATTATGGTTTAAAGAATCCTTTTATCTCTTTGCCTGTACGAAGAGCAACGGTGGTCATCCTTCTCGTATAATGGTCGATATTCTCACCGGCTTCTACCTGAGAGAACTTCACCCCGAAAGCTTTCTCGGAAGCTTCGGTGAATCTCACCAGTTCTTTCATCTGATCATAGTGAAGCGGGTTCTGTATTCTATCATATCTATATCCCAATTTCTCATTTTCAAAACCGTTCACATCTTTCAATACATCTGACATCTTCGTGGCGCCGAGTTTCTGCCCATTCATAGTATAATCATACTCTATCGGTACACTGGCCTCTCCGGGATTCATCATAAAGATATTCATTCGGATCCGCCCCAACGTCGTATTGAAACGGCCAAAATCTTCCGGATGTTCTGTAAGATAAGCTTTCGGATCAGTAAAAGCAATGTTCTCTTGTACCAATACATTTCTCGTTTCCTGAATAGCAATATCTGGATTTGATCCATCTATCCCTCCTGCTAAAAGGGTATTCCCATCAGTCATTTTGATCACATCTGATTGATGAGGAGAACCACTACCTAAAATTTCATCCACTCTTGCATTAGTGAGCATCGTTTTAGGATGATTCGTAACATATTCCGCTATTTTTGCATCATTGGAAACAATCGAGGAAAGCTGATCGGAAGAAAGTGCTTTCGTCTGAGCGAGCACATCTGCAATAAATTTTTCATCAATGCCGTGTGATGAGAAATTGATTGTTTCTCCTGCCTTAAGTTGTACATCACCATACTGATCCTTCAACGCATCAATAAAGTGCGTTTTCTCTGGTTCGTCGAGTTTCATCGTATCCGCTAACCTCCCCGCTATTTTCCAGACAGAATCACCTTTCTGGACAACATAATCCTTATCGAACATACCGCTTATCATATCCGGTTTCACCACTGGTTGAGCCTCAGCGGGTATGATAGGTTTCGCTGAAATATTCGCAGGTAGGACTTCAGATCCGTAAAAAGCATTTACAATATGGTTCTTTGTCCAATCAACCGCTTCATTTCCGCCCAAATGATCCATCGCCACCTGTGTCAACCATCCGGATCCGACAAGACCCCCGACTCCTACAGCCCCCAACTTTCGCCACGTCTTGACTCTTTTTTCATTCTGTAATTTCCCATTGAGTGAAGCAATATCTTTTTTGAGGAATGCATTCAAAACATCGATATTTACTTCCGGTTTTGCACTCAGGTTTTCTTTTCCAAATATCTTGAGTTGTTCTTGTATTTCTTCTTCTGATTGAGTTGTTTTACTTCTTTCTCCGAAACTTTCCAAGAGTGCTTCAACACCAACTGCTGTTCCCGCACCGCTGGCAATTTTTCGTATCACGGAAACGAAAGCCATCGCTCCTAAAGCTGTTCCGCCCCCACCTGATAACACCGTTGCTGTCGTAATGCCCAAAAAAGCGGCTGTTATCGCTAATTTTCCTTTCAGAGGAATGCGATTATATGCACGCCCCATATTGCCGAAAAGAACCGTCATTTTCTCGAAAGCACTTGCGTCCGAGAAATGCTCTGATTTATATCGAACGCGTTCATCTATAAGATTTTTTGATTCATCAATCTTATAATACCTCAATAATTGTTCTGCTCTTCTTGATTGTTGTTCTCGAGTGAGAGATGCATCATTTTGCAATGTTTCTATTTCAGCCTCCCTGAGATTCTGCAGCGCGTTTTCATAAAGTACTTGATTTTCACCTTTCTTTTTATCCTTCTCAATACCGAACATACTTCTAATTTTTTTCCAAGCAGTTGTCGTTTCAGCATCTTCTTTGACCCATGCAGCACGGAATTCTCTCACGAAAATACGAAGGTCGTCGATATTTCGCTGTCCCCCCTCTCGATCTGATAAAACAGACTCTCCCTCCTGTTGTTCAGAAGTTTTCTCATCGATCATTTCTCTTTCTTTTACAACGTCATCCGGTCTTTCACTTGCCTCTTCCAGAGGAGGATGGAGTTCCAAGTATTGCTTGGCAAAAACTTTTCCTGAAACATAGTCTTCTTCGGTATCAGTATCATCAGTATGATCACCCAAAGAAGGAGTTTCTGTATCTTGTTTCGCTGGAATTTTTTCCGATATGGATCCAACGCCGATGTCTACCAATTTCCATCCATTCTGATGTCTTTTCCAAGCGGATTCTGTTTTCACAATACTATTGTTTTTACCAACCAAATCATCGCCACTACGCCTATAATACGCTTTGTGCCCATTTTCACTCATCAAAATCAAGAGTTCCCCGTCAGGAACGCTCTCTACGAATGTTTTTACCCGAAAATCTTCCAATTCCTCTTCTCTCGGTATTTCTTCCTGTTTTGACTCAGCAACTCTAACAAAATCGGTACTTTGTTCCATACTGGCAGGAACAACCGCTTTCGCTCGCTCATCTTCTTCCTGTTGCTGTGTTTTCAATGTATTCTTATTGTTATTTCTTTTTGGGTTGAATGGGCTTCTTATATATCTGTCATCGACATCTTTGCCAGCCGGAAAATTCTGAGTGACATTTGCTGTCACCTCAACCTTGACTGCTGGCATCGCGAACTTCGCAGGTTGTGTTCTTATAGAAACATCTGCATTCTGTGCGGGCTCTGATTGCTGTTTCGGTTCTTCCCGAGGTACATCGAGACCAAGCTTTGCTCTGACACGTTTTATCATAGGCGCTACCAACTCCTGAGCGAATTTTTCTCCCTCTGCTCTAGGTAAATACGGTAATAATTTTCTGGGCTCACTCATAGTTTTGTTTTGTCAATAGCTGATTCCTCCAAACTTCTCAGTATCGCTATAAATACCTTGTTCCCATCTCTTCTCGGTACTGATTGGTATCTCTCCAAATACTCGATTATCATCTCTTGCACCTGTGGCGAAGAAAACATCCTCCAGAGTCTCGCTCTCTCCCTGCGTGAAACAAAGGCTTTCTCAGCACGTGCTCTGTCAGAAATCTTTCGATCAAATGCCTGCCGTTCGTCGATAATCAATTTTCCAAGCATATTGATCGTTTCCCGTCCTTTCGGCTGATCCACCAAGAAATCATCCAGTTCTCTCCTCCAGAGGGTATCCGAGATCATCTCCGCTGGCGCACGATCGCCTCTTCTCTCTATTTTGACACCTGTCTCCCCTTTTTTTGAACCGACAAGAACCTTGAGGTCAGCATTCGGTTCTTTGGTCATTTTTTCTCCTTGTGCTTTCATAATAGCTTCTTGCACTTTCATAGGCATCGTATTTACAATCAAGCGAAGATCGTCAAATACTTCAAGGATACGCAATTTTTCAGTTGTTGAGTCTCTCTTTTTCCCTGGTGCAAGCGGTTCATCATTCAGTGTGTTCCATCGAGTCCCTATTTTCTCAATATCTCCGTAAAGTCTGTCATAAAGAGCTTCTTCATCTGCTTTTTTGAGAGTCTTACTCCATTCATCCAACTCTCCAGTAACGACCGAAAATTTTCGAACAAAAGATTCTTCCAACTCTCTTATCTGTGTCTCATCCGTTTCCATAGAATCACGCAAAACGGCGTCTGTCATTGCGGGACCGGATTGTTCATCTGATTTTTCCGTGGCGGGTTCTTCTACAGAGTCCTTGAATCCATCAGTAAAAACAAGACTCCCTTCTTCTTCAGATTGTTGAGACCCAGATAACCCCGAACTGCTGGAAGATTTCTCACTGCCGGCAGCCCTCATCGATTGACGACCGTGCATACTTTCAAAAGCGTTCATTTCGTTTTTCTTTTCAACTTATCTTTGCTATAATTCTATCATAGAAAACAAAATAAATATATGTTCAAACAATCAATACCCCGTCCTCACCACATCGCAACATGGATTCTTCTTACTCTTATACTGACACTCGCTTTCACTGTAAGAATCTATCATATCGACAGTATCCCAGCCGGCATCTATCCTGACGAAGCTGCTAATGGTGTTGATGCTTTGAATGCGATAGAAACCGACGATTACAAACTCTTCTACCCGGCCAATTATGGCAGGGAGGGTTTTTTCATCAATCTTCAGGCTCTCTCTATCGCACTCATAGGCAACACGATTCTCGGACTAAAACTCTGGTCCATCCTCTTCGGCACGTTCTCAGTCCTCGGCATCTATCTCTTGAGCAAAGAACTCTTCCATAGGCGATCAGCCGGTATCCTCTCGGCCTTTATGCTCGCCACTTCCTATTGGGCGATCAATTTCTCCCGTATCGGATTTCGCGCCATTATGGTCACCTTCATTCTTTCTTTCTCATTCTATTTCTTCTTCCAAGGTCTGCGCACCAGAAGATTCCGTGATTTCCTCATCTCCGGCGCTATTTTAGGACTTGGCCTCCATACCTACATTGCGTTCCGGGTCACACCAATCATCCTCATCCTCCTCCTCCCTGCACTCATCCTTTCTTATGAAAATTTTCTCAAACGCTACTACAAACACGCTCTCTTCTTTCTCTTCGGGGCTTTCATCACCGCTCTGCCGATGTTTTATAATTTCTTCGTCTCGCATCCGGAAGATTTCGCATCACGTTCGGATCAGATCTCCGTCTTTTCACCGGAAATAAATCATGGAGATATCATAGGGACTCTTGCAAGAACATTCTCTCTTTCTCTCATCAAATACAATTTTTTCGGCGATCAGAATTGGCGACACAACTACCCTCCGTATCCGATCCTCGATCCATTTGTCGGTACATTCTTTCTTGCCGGATTCCTTTTCACTCTCTGGCAGGCTGTCACCCTTATCGGTCGGCGTATCCGCGATAAAGATCGTGACACCCGCCTCGTCATCGACTTCTTCTTGCTCGGTTCTTTCTTCATTATGCTCATCCCCGAGTTTCTGACAGGGGAAGGTCTCCCTCACGCCCTCCGCTCCATCGGAACGCAGTTGCCGGTTTTCTTGATGGCCACTCTCGGCGCATTCTGGATTTTACAGAAAGCACTACGTTCACAAACGGGAGCGCGCATCGCATTTTTCTCCATCCTCATCATCACTCTTTTCGGTAGCGCCATTTTCAATCTCACAAAATACTTTGTTTTCTTCGCGAATAGTTCTGCTGCAGCAGGCTCTTTCAATGAGAACTACACCAATATGGGTCGTTATCTGCTCTCTCTCCCCGCAGACACGAAAAAGTACGTACTCTTCGATGAAAAAGGGAATGACAGTCATTTCAATCTCCCTGTCTACGCTCATCCCGTCTATTTCCTCACTTCCGGGCGTGTCGCCAATATGGAGATCATCAGAAGCGATACTGTCATTCACGGCCCCGCTCTCTTTCTTATGGTGAATTATAATGATGAAATAGCAAAAAAAATCGAGAAGTTTTCTCCCGGGGCATCCGTAGAGCGTATCGATATGAACGGACCGAATCGTGAAGGTGGAGATTTCAATGTCATTCTCTTGCCAGGGAACAAATAAAAAACACACAAGTATTAATAGAAAATATCTTTTGCAAGAAGCTTTCCGGCAAGCTTGAAGTTTTTTCGAGCATGGTTCCGTCTTATCTACTCGAGACGGATCGAAAAAAGTTTATGCAAGGGGTTTGCCCGCTGGGGCAAACAACTGGTTCCGGGAAAGATTGCTTGTAAAAGATATAAAATAAAAGAAACTCTATGGATTTTTTGAAAAAACACGCTTATCTCATCGTTGCAGGGATCCTTTCTCTGCATTTCATCCTTGCTCTCGTCATTTCCAGTCAGGAATCGATGATTTATGATGAACGGGCTCATATCCCGGCTGCCTATAGCTATGTTCGCTTCGGCGATATGCGCCTCAATCCGGAACACCCGCCACTTCTCAAAGACCTTGCAGGGCTTCCTCTTCTCGCCCTTGATCTCTCTTTTCCTCTTAACTCTCCCGAGTGGCGATCAGGGACGAACGAACAATGGTCAGTCGGAGATATGTTTGTCAATTGTACGCGACCGGAGATGGGTTGCAACAATGCCGACAAGATTCTTTTCTGGTCCCGCCTGCCTATCACGCTGGTAGCCGTCGTCTTGGGCATTGCCATCTTTCTCTGGACGAAAGAACTCTCAGGGACGCTCGCGGGGCTTTTCGCCGTCACACTCTATGCTTTCGATCCCAATATCATCGCGCACAATCATTATGTCACGACTGATATCGGTATCGCTGCATTCCTTTTTTTCGCATTCTATTTTTTCGTCCGTTTCTTGAAAAATCCGAGTCTCAAGAACGTCATCATCGCCGGCATTTTCCTCGGCCTCGCAGAGCTCGCCAAAGTCTCTGCCATACTCCTCTTCCCTCTGTTCGGATTGACAGTCATTCTCTATGCACTCACAAAACAGAAACCTCCGAGTGATACACAGGGTCCTTTCTCCTTCAAACTCCGCACGCTCCTCGCATACAGTCTGAAATTCGCCGGAAGCGTTCTCGTCTGTTTCATACTCATCTGGTCTCTCTATGCCTGGAATACTATCAATATGCCAGGAGAAAAACTCGTCGACAGCGCCAACCTCTATCTCTCTCAAAAAAATGTCGCAGCGGAATTTGCGCACACTCTCGTAGTCAATACGAGTGAGAATGCTTTCCTCAAACCACTGAGTGAATATTTCCTCGGGGTGGCGATGATAGTCGCCCGTGTTGAAAGCGGTAACCCTCATTACTTCCTCGGTGAAGTGACGATGACTCCCTCACGCTGGTATTTTCCGACTGTTTTCTTATTGAAAGAAACATTACCCTTCCTCCTGCTCCTTCTCCTCACAACATTCTTTACTATGTATCGCATCGGCAGAACTCTCATTCAAGGGAAAAAAGCAGGTCTCTGCTCTTTCCTCTCCCGCTCTTTCCAGAATAAAACCGCTCAGTATCTCATCTTTTTCTTTGTCCTTCTGTATAGTTACGTCAGTATCACGGGAAAATTGAACATCGGTTTCCGACACCTCTTCCCTCTGCTCCCCTTCCTCTCTATGCTCGTTGCGAAAACTGCCTTTGATTTCTTCAAACGCTTCGATACCGACAAAACGACAAAGAAAATGCTCTCATTTTTCCTCGGAGGCATCACTCTCTTTGTTATGGCCATTCCCATTCTGGCATATCCGAATTATCTCTCGTATTTCAATATCGCAGCCGGCGGACATAGCAATGGATACACATACGTCAGTGATTCCAATTACGATTGGGGACAAGATTTGAAAAGACTCGGCTTGTTCATCGAGACACACAATCGATGCCAGGCTGGAACAGCGAATTTCAGCGAAGGAAAAAAATGCGCTCTCACGAAAGACTATCCTCCTATCGACAAGATACGCATCGATTATTTCGGTGGTGCCAATCCTTCCGTTTCTCTCAAGGAAGTATTCATTCCTTGGTGGGATCAGAGAGAGCCGGAGCCGGGCTGGTATGCCATCTCATCATTCTTCTACCAAGAGAGTATCTATAAGGAGGAACCTGCTAATCAACAAGATTATTCTTGGCTGCGAAACATCCGGCCAGTAGCTCGTGCCGGGGATTCCATCTTTATCTATTACATCCCTAGGGAAGATGCGAGATAAGTGATAATAGATGCGAGATAAAAAAACCCCGAGAATTCTCGGGGTTTTTCATTCGACAAAATCTACACAAACTGTTTGGATTTATTCTGACATCACTTATCCATCATCCTGTATCTATTATCCTGTTCCTATTTTTTCTTCTTTTCAGAGGTGTCCTTGTTATCATTTTGTACCCGTGTATCAGGAACAGCAACGGGAATGATTTCCATGTTCGTTCCGTCACGAAAAGCATAATATGCCCGATTTTCCGCTCGCAAATCGATATAGGCGAGTTTCGATCGTTTCTCTCTCGGCAATTGTTTTTCAAAGAGAAGCTTGAGCGTATGGAGAGACGTTTCGATCGGAATATCCGTATCGAAATATACCTCCCACCCTTCGTCCGTTTTCGCCCGTAATTCTTCAGCGAAACGGGAAACGATAGTATATTTCGGTTCAAGCGTCAGTCCCAATCGTTCCGGAAAAAGCTCATTCATTCCGATAACGAATGCTCCGTACTTCGCATCAAAAACCTTCTCTCCGATCGTCACAGGTTTGTCACTCGTATCTGTAACAGTGATCACGAAGGCTTCATTCTCCAGAGACACCGCCTGCGTACTCTCGTGAGTGATACCATCTTCGTCTACGAGGTAGGATGAGTCAAGTGAATGCCAAATGATGATTTTTTTCCGCTCCGTCACGAGAAGCCTGAGTTTGTTCGGGAACAAACACTGTACGGAAATAGTGGCAAGCAATGGGTATGTAGTACGCAAACGTTCTTCCAGAATATGCGGTCGTACGACAAAATACGCGCGCTTGGGAAAAATACCCCAGTATTTTCCTGCCAACTGATCTGTTACAAATCCTTGTAGTGCTGTTTCCGAAATCACGTTCGTTCCTAAAGTTTCTATTTTCTCAATCAATATGAACGACGAAAAGAAGAAAAGATAGAAGAGTGTTCCGCAAAAAACGATCCACAAGAAAAGAAGTGCTCCGCTTCTTCCATTCCCATTTTGTTTCTTTTTCAGCGTCCGCGAGTCCCGACGTTCCGGCAAGGCTTTCCGCAAAAAATGGAAGGTTCTTTTCCTCCGGTGCTTCGGTCTGATTCGTTTGAATGGAAACCACATAGGATTTTGAACCGGCTTTAAATTGAAAAAAAGAGTTTTTCTAGAAGCAATCGTGCGTTACTCTGTGTCGTTTTGAGCAGTGTCAGCGTCTGTTCCGCTTCCTCAAGCAATCTGAAGAAGCGCGCTGTGCGACGGATATCAGTCTCTTTGAGAGCCTGCGTATGCAGTCCCGGCAACCACCATTCCAGAAGCCGTATCGATTCAGGAACGTTTTTTGCCAATTCTTCAGCCAGTCCCAATCGCTCACCGAGTGTCAATGAAGAAAGCCGGAAAAGGCGTCCGAGTTTCTCCTGTTCTTTCGTGAAACTTTGCGGATCAAGCACCGCTTGCACGATCATCCCTGGTCTTCCGAGAGAAAAAAAGAAAGAAGCGATAGGATATTCATTTTTTCTCACAAAGAGAGCATCGATATCGTTCTCGATTTCTTTCTCTGGGACATAGTCGAAACGGATACGTTCGACACGGGAAAGAATGGTCGGTATGATGCTTCCCACCTCATGGGTGATGAGAATCATCACCGCGGACGGGTTCGGTTCTTCGAGAGTTTTCAAAATGACATTCTGCGCGGCAAGAGAAAGCTTCTGCGCATCTTCTATGATCGCCACTCGGAAACGCCCCACCGCAGGAAATCGGGCAAGAAAAGAGAGTACATCACGCATCGTTTCCACTCCGATACTTTTTTGTTTCGTCACGCTATGTTTCGTTTCTTCCTCCGGTTTCACGACAAGCACATCGAAAGGATACGGTTTGTTTTCATTCGGTTCGAAGGATGGTTCGGAAACAAGTTCCATCGCGAATTCCAAAGCGCACAGACTTTTCCCCACGCTTTGCGGTCCGACAAAAAGATATCCCTGAGAGATTTTATTTTCTTGAGCCAATTTCTTCAATCGCTCTCTTTCTTTGTGATGGCCGATGATTTTCATAGCTTGAAGATTTTCAACTGTAAGATTTCAATCAATATGTGCTCCTATGAATTTTCTCATACTTTCCTGAAAATTTTCTTTCGTCAGATGGGCGACCGATTGTTTCATCAACGCTTTATCATATTTCCCTTCATTCTGTAGAAAACGCAACACCCCTTCGGCGATGATTTCTGGCGTCGCCGAATGGAATAATTCCCCGGTCTTCCCCTGCTGTACGATCTCCTTCACACCGCCATACGCATAGGCGATTACGGGCGTACCGAAAGAAAGTGCTTCCGCGATAACCATTCCGAAATCTTCTTCTGAGGGGAACAAAACTGCCCGTGCACCACTATAAAGCCTGACAAGTTCGCTCTCTTCGACAAATCCTCTGAAAACGATATTCTTTTCTGCCATTCCTTCAAGAGCCTGACGCTGTGGACCATCACCGACAATCACCATGGGAAGTTCCAGTTTGTTGAAGGCCTCGATGACCTTATCGATTTTCTTGGAACGGGTCAGGCGAGAAACGACAAGAAAATGTGTACGTTCTGCAATCGTTCTCTGAGATGAAGGCTCCAAAGATTTCTCAAACAATGCGAGAGCTCCGGGATATACCACCGTACTTTCACGCCGATAGTATTTCTTCACCCGAGCCTCTGTAAATTTCGAATTCACCAAAAGTGCATCCGGACGCTCTGCCGCCTGTCTGTCCCACACACGGAGATAGCTCATAAACATACGCAGAAGAATCTTCCTCTTCCCGCGTGCCCCGAATTCTCCCAAATACTGTTCGTGATAATCCCACGCGTAACGCATCGGAGAATGTAGATACGCGATATGTTTCGTATTGAGGCGTGTGATGATGCCTTTGCTCCAGGCTCCGGAAGAAGATATCACCAGATCAAAATCCCGCAAATCAAACGACTCAACCGCAACGGGAAAAAATGGCAGAAAGAATCGATAACGTTTTTTCAAAAAACGTGGCAATTTCGATAGCCACGACACCCGGATATCGCGCCCTTTAAAATACTCTCCCATCCGTTCTTTATCATAGAGGAGCGTATAGATCGGCGCCTCGGGATACATCTCTGCTATCGCTTCGAATACCCGTTCCGCACCGCCATAAGCCACCAAAAAATCATGCACCAATGCCACCTTTTTTGGCTTATCAGAGGTATCTTGTGAGGGTTGACTTTCCATAAAATATATACTATACTGTAGGGTAAACTAATTTTGGTTTATGTTTCTCAAAAAGGAGAATCAAATGAACTGGAACAACCTATTTATAAGCATCATCGTTGGAGAGTTTGCGGGGTTGGTGGTTCTAGAGATAGAACCATCCGAACGAATCGCCTGGTATTTTGCCACTTTCCTAGCGACGACACTCCTGTGGCTAATATTCATGACTTTGGTGGATATTCGCAACAGGTTACCGCCACCGCCGGAGCCATAAACCTGGCGCAATGCGCCCCACCCGAAACGGTCCCACCAATATGTGCGTGACCGTTTCAAACTTTTTAGAGCATCTCTCCAATTTCCTCGGCGCAACGCACCCAACCGAAGCGACTCACATTCTGGGTCGCTTTTTCTATTATACCATTTCGGAGGTTCTTCTCCGAAAGGACTTTCCAAACGCCTTCTCTGATACTTTCCGCGCTCTTTGGGTTCATATACATCGCCCCCCTCTCACCGCCGACTTCCGGCAAAGACGAGACAGCAGATGTCACCACCGGCACGCCAACCGACTGCGCTTCCAGAACAGGAATGCCAAATCCTTCATACAGGGAAGGGAACAAAAAAACATCCGCTCCTCTGAGCAACTCCCACTTCTCTGCTTCATCAACATACCCCATTTCCGTAATATAAATAGAGGATGGAGAGTGAAAGATAGAGGATGCTATCCTTTCATAGCCATAGCCCGGTTTTCCAACCAGTACCAACCGATGAGGGATGTTTTTCTCCCTTTTCAAAATATTGAATGCTTCGATGATTCGAATGATATTCTTCCTTTCTTCTAACCTGCCGATGAAAAGGAGGTAGGGCGTATCCTGTATGCTGTATTTCGCATCTGATGCGTCATACGTGTTCTCATACCCCTCATATATCACGTGAATTTTTTCTTCCGGGACATCGTACAGACGCATGACATCTTTTTTGGTGTTTTCTGAAACACAGATAACAGCTTCCGAAGCAGAGCAGGAAAAACGGATGGACAGTTGCATATACAGACGATCCAGAAATGAATAGCTGTCTTTGCAAAATTCATATTCCAAACCATGAATGGTGACAATGGTTTTCTTCAACCCACCTGCGACACTATGCTCGAATGAACAAGAAGATATTCTGTGAAAAACTTTCCTTATAAATACAGCTACACTGCTGTATAAAAGCGTAGCATTGCGGGCAGGATGAATAAAAGGCACAGTATGTGCGGGAACAAACAGAATATCTGGTGTATGTAAAACCATTTCGATAGAAAGCGCTATCTGTGTCCAAAAGCGCGGTGCCCAGATGCCCCGCACGCTCCAATTGAAAGGAAGAGGGAAATCGATTTCTGGGAGAACAAAATGGAAGGAGCTATTCCGAAAAACAATCTTCTTGCGCACATACAAAATCACCTGTTTCTGAGGGAGAATGACTTCTCGTAAATGTTTTATCGTTTGATAAGCATATTCCTCGATCCCCGTCCGTCGTTTCAAGAATGCCCTCGATGCATCGATGCCGATTACCATAACAATTAACAAAAAACAATTAACAAAAAACAATCTTTACCGCTGACTGTTGGCTGTTAATTGTTAACTGATTATTTTGCTAACATAATACTCCGCTTATACACTTCCAAATTCTCGAGCACGATGCCAGTACCTTTCACGACACAAAACGCCGGATCATCAGCCACATAACAGGGCACATTGATGGTCTTCGATATGAGCTGATCCAGATATTTCAGCTGTGCCGTTCCTCCGGAAAGTACCATACCCTTGTCCATAATATCAGCGGCAAGCTCCGGCGGTGTCTCCTGCAAGACTTGCTTGATGACATTGACGATTTCACGCAATTCATCTTGGATAGCCTCCGTCACTTCGTTCGAAGAAATGGTGACTGTTTTCGGCAAACCTCCCATCAGATCGCGTCCGCGCACTTCGATATGGTCTTCTTTCACCTGTGCGATGGCAGAACCAATCTTAATTTTGATCTCCTCAGCCGTCCGATCCCCGATGGCGAGACTGTACTTCCGTTTGATATAATCAGAAATCGCCTGATCGATACGATTACCACCGACGCGAGCACTATGAGCGGCAACAATTCCTCCCAAAGAAATGATAGCGATTTCCGATGTTCCGCCACCGATATTGATGATCATATTTCCCTGTGCCGCGTGGATAGGAATGCCCGCCCCGATAGCCGCCAAAATCGGTTCCTTCACGACATAGGCTGTTTTGGCACCGGCTTTGAGAGCGGCATCGATGACGGCACGGCGCTCCGTCGAAGTCACTCCTGCCGGAATAGAGAGGACGACTTCCGGACGGAAAAAACGCAGACGACCGCTCATGCGATTCAAAAAATATTTGAGCATCGCTTCCGTCACGCGATAATCGGCGATAGCTCCATCTTTGAGTGGTTGGCTAGCCACGATTGTATCTGGCGTACGTCCGAGCATCTCCTTGGCTTCATTCCCGACAGCAATCACTTTGTTTTCAAACAAAGAAATCGCCACGACGGAAGGTTCATTGATTACCACGCCTTGACCAGGAACGAAAACAAGCGTATTCGTCGTTCCGAGATCAATGCCAATTTTTCGTAAAAACATCGGTTTCATATCTGAGAATGAAATATATGATATTCTTGAAATTCAAACCGCTTCTCCCTATACTCCCGCCACTATGCATATCCCTTCCGTCTCGACTCTTTTGATCCGCGCGCCGATCTTCTGTAACCGCTCTTCTATCCTCTCATAACCGCGATCCACCTGATAGATATCTTCGATGATCGTCTTCCCATTCGCACACAATGCCGCAATGATGAGAGCCGCCCCTGCGCGTAGATCATAACTCTTTATCACGGTACCGTGAAGTTCCGTTTTACCGTGTACCACTACCTGATGAGGATTGAGTACCGTAGCCTGCGCACCCATCTTCAGCAATTCAGGCACATAATTGAAACGACCTTCGAAGAGAGAGTCATGTATGAGCGTCTCCCCTTGTGCCTGCGTCGCAAGGACTCCGAAAGGCGCTTGTACATCGGTCGGTACGCCTGGATATGTACGCGTATCAATTTTAGCGACTGCTTTCAATTTTTTTGTCGGAAGGATCGTAATGCTATTTCTCTTCACCAAAAAATTCACACCGCATTCACGCATCTTTTCCAACACGAGATCGAGATGTTCTGCACGCGCATTCTTGACGGTGATAGTGCTTCCTGTGGCAGCGCCAAGAATGAGAAATGTCGCTGCTTCATTAGCATCAGAGATAATAGCGTGTTTCCCTCCATGTAATGTTTTCGAACCTACTATTTCAAGAGTGTGCGTTCCGAGACCGTTGATCTTCGCGCCCATCGTCACAAGAAATTTCCCGAGATCCTCCACGTGCGGTTCAGTGGCCGCGATCTTGATGATCGTTTTCCCTGACATACCGGCTGCGAGCATCATCGCGTTTTCCGTCGCTGTCACTGACATTTCTCGCAAAACAATCTGATCTGCTTTTCGACTACTGGCATCTACCACATATTTCTTTCCACGAGAAGATATTTTCACCCCAAGTTTTTGGAGCGCATCAAAATGGGTGCCGACCGGTCTCGTTCCGATCACACAACCGCCTGGATGATAAAACGAAAAATTTTCAAAACGCGTTGCAAGTGGTCCGAGCAACAGAATAGACGAACGGATTTTTTTCATTGCAGAAGCGTCTATCTTGGTCGGATCGATATCCTTGGCCGTGATAGCCACTGTCCGTTTGCCACGCCACTCCACTTTCGCTCCCATACTCTGCAGAATCGCAAGCATACAGAAAACGTCCTCAATGAGAGGCAAATTGGCAAGCACACAGGTTTCTTTCGTCAGAAGAGTGGCTGCCAGGATCGGTGTCGTCGCGTTCTTGGATCCGCTGACTAAAATCTCACCTGTAAGCCGTTTTCCCCCTTCGATTTCAAAAACTTCCATATAGATGAGTATAGCCCAGAACAAGCTTTAAATCAATACTGCACCAACTGAAAAAATCAAAGCATATTTTATAAAAGAAAACGAAAAAGCCGTACGGATACTATGGTATCGGCACGGCCTCTCTGACCTCTCTTTCGAAAGGCGAAGGCAAAGGAATTTGCCTTGTTTTAAGTAAATTTTTTGCCTGCCTACGGCAGGTAAATTTTTTGTTTTTAAAGAACCTCTTTTCTTTCCCCAAGAGAATCGCCGACTCTTCAGCGTATTTTCTTGGAAAAAGAA
>PFVP01000032.1:32733-32875 GCA_002790675.1 Candidatus Moranbacteria bacterium CG_4_9_14_3_um_filter_45_14
TTCACTACCTTACCAGTATAGCACTTTTTCGCCCTCTCGTCAACCACATTGCCCCTTCAATTCTCTTCTGAATTACAATTATTTCACAATCAAAAGCAATCTTTTGGCTCTGCTCTAGACCTGTCTGCCGATTTATCTGCCG
>PFVP01000055.1 GCA_002790675.1 Candidatus Moranbacteria bacterium CG_4_9_14_3_um_filter_45_14
TGAAAAAATCCAAACGTGCGATGAAGTTCACTCCAGTCCACTCTGCGATGAACGGAAAAATATAATGCGATGAGAGTGCCAACAGGAGCACCGCTACCCACACGATGACACCGCCCATTGTCGGTGTTCCTTGTTTGCCTGCGTGGAGTTTATTGACGAATGTCAGCTGATCGCCATTGACGGATTTCTCTTTGATCTTGATACCGATTCTGTACTTGAACAAAATATGCGTCCAAAGTGGTGTAAGGAAAAATGCCAGGAAGAATGCTAAAAATCCAGTCACAAAAACTTTGAGGATATTGATCACCAACGGAATGTTTTGTATCTGCGAAATCTGAATATCCATACTATTGTTCTTTTATTTCCAATCAATCGCCTGGAAACTCCAACCGAACATCGATTGGATATTCTGCCAACGATACGGATCATCGAGCAAGACAGCGACAACTCTGTGCGTCTGACTCTGATCCGTCGCTACCGCCAGAAGAGAATACCCTGCCAGAGGAGTGAATCCAGTCTTCGTCCCGATAAGATTCGGCAATTGACCGAGGAGTTGATCCGTATTGAAAAGCTCGTGACTCCATTTCCCATCAGAAGAAATGATGATCTGTTTGTCCAAACGCATAATCTCCCACAATTTCGGAAACTCCAAAGCATGCGCGGCGATCTTCGCCACATCCAGTGCAGAGGAATAGCATTCTGATTCGCGTCCATCCAGTTCCAATCCTGACGGCGTACAGAAATGCGTGTGTATCAATCCCAGTTCTTGGGCTCGCTCATTCATAATACGCGCGAAACCATCCTGCGTCTTGCCAATGTGCTTGCCCAAAGCGATAGCGGAATCATTGGCACTATTCATTAGCGCCGCTTTCAAAAGATCACGTGCAGCCAGCTGTTCCCCTACTTTGAGACGTTCTCCATTGCAGAAACCAGAGCGTGGACAGCCGATACGGGTACCATCCGCATACACGGCTTCTGCATCAATCGTCACGAGTTCATCGAGATTCTTGATACGTTCCATCACGATGGTTGCGGTAAAAAGTTTCGTGAGTGAAGCTATTTGTCGTTCAATATCGGCATTCTGTGCATAAAGTATTTTCCCTGAATCGACATCCAGAATGACTGAAGCGTGTGCCGACGGAATACTCAGATGCGGAGCGTAGAGCTTCAATTCCGGAACAAATCCGCTTGTCAGACTGCGATCTTCCGTGACGAAGGGTACTATTTCAATTTGGTTCAAACCACCATTGGAAGAGTCGGGAAAACGTCCTTTCTCGCTGGAAAAAAAATGAAACAAGCTTTCTCCGCGTGCAGAAAAATGAGCTCCATTGCCTATAAGAAGAACAGAGGTGATGATGATAGCAGTCAAAAAAACGATCAATTTTCGCATATTTATTTTCTTATTTCTTTTTCTTGGTTTTCTTGCTCCATCTGTGATGCTTCAGGTGAGTCTACAATCATTTTCAAACGTTCGTCCACGGACAATGCCTGGTAATCAGGGAGGTCTCCCGTACTTCGCAATCCGAGAGACTGCAAAAGGCGGAATGTCGGGAAATACACATACTCCCTCTGATCATCAGGATTATCTTGCCGTTCAATCAGATCGCGGAGCAGAAGATTCCGCAACGTAAAACTGCAATTGACACCACGGATAGCCTCGATCTCGGCGCGAGAAATTGGTGAACGATAAGCGACGATAGCCAATACTTCAAGAGCAGCTTTACTGAGATTTTCTTGAAGAGAACTTTTGGTCAACGCCTCAACGAATGCGGTATTTTCCGGCTTGGTGGCAAGCGTTACTTTGTTATCTTTCATAATAAGCATCAATCCGCACATCTCATCGCGGTCATATTTCTCTGTAAGCGTCTGAAGTAAAGCGGTCACCGTCAACACATCGGTACCGATGATTTTCGCCAAACGCGCATAAGCAAGCGGTTCACCGCTTATGAAAAGCACCGTTTCCAAGATTGATACAAGGTGTGAGGATAGCATATTTCTTATGAGACAAAACGATTTATATGGATGTCGCTGAAAAATTTCTCCTGATGTACGGAAACAACACGCTGTTTCACCATTTCAAGAATAGCGAGAAATGAAACGATTACTTCGAGTCGATCCGTACTCAGATGGATCAAATCTGCGAAAGAAGTCTCTGCTCGTTCTGTCAGTGTTCGCTTCAATTCGATGATTTTCTCTTCCAGCGTGATGATTGCTCGTATCTCTTTCTCTGGTAATATCTCAAATATGGGAATCTCTCCAAGGACATTCGTGAAATGCAGATGCAAATCCGCAACAGTCAATCCTTTCGGAGGATAAAATACCACCTGTGCTCCCAAAAAACCCTCTCTTATAAAAGAACTTTGACCACAATGAAGCAATGCATCCAACTTCACGGCTACTTCACGAAAGCGTTTATATTCTTTCAAACGAACTTCCAAGTCATCCATCGATTCTTCTTCCTCATCGCTGAATTCAAGAATCGGGAGGAGGGCTCGTGACTTGATAAGAAGAAGGCGGGCCGCGATAGAGAGGAAAGATGCGAGATTGTACAGCGTAATAGTTTCCTCCCCTTTGAGGTATTCCAGATACTGGTCAGCGACTTTTGCGAGACTCACGTGCGTGATATCAAGTTTTTCTTTTTCGATAAGAGACAACAGAAGATCAAGCGGTCCCTCAAATTGTTCCAAACGTATCTGATAAGCCATACAAAGAATTAGAGGAACTCCGACAACTCTTTTGCGAGCCGTAGAAATTCAGTCATTTTGTTATTCTTCTCCTTCACCAAGATATTCGTTGTTTCATAGCAAACCCGACTGAGATTCCCTTCTAAAGCACAACAAAACCTAAAAAATGCACCTCTCATTTCCTCCTTATTTTAACATTTTTTGACTCATTCTCCAAACAAGGGATCTTCCGACACCTCTTACTACCTCGAGATTTCCAATTCGCTCTCTGTATCTTCGAGGAAAAGAGCGATTATGAGGGCGAAAATCATCACAACAACGATGATAAAAAAAACGCTTTTGAGAGACCAGAAAAGAAGTGCCAGAGCGGCGATGCCTGCTCCAACGATATTGGCCACCGGTCGTGAAGTACGGAAAAAGGCTATGACATCCGAATCATCTCCATCTATTTGCTTGTAGAAATAAGCATCGCGCAACACTTCGATACCGGCGATTCCGACACGTGTCATAAAGAGTGCTCCTGCCCATATCCACAGATTATGCGAACCAATGAACGGCAACAGACTGGTCGAAAAAATAACTATCATAATACTTATGATGAGCAATTCTTTTTCCCCCAGACGCCGGTCGGCCATCCTACCGAGAGGATACTCCAAAAGTACGAATGGAATTAACATAATCGTGAAAATGATACCGATTTGATCCCATGAAAAACCGAGATTGAGGAGATAGATCGGCGTATAGACGATCATCAAAGCATAGAAAAATTCCATAGCGAAGGAAATGCAGTATATGTAGAAAAGATTTTTCTCACGCATCATTTTTTGCAACGTCTGCCACGGTTTCAAACTCTCATGAAAAGTCATATTATCATTACGGAATCCAAGGAGTGAAATTAAGAATACGATCATATACCCGACACTCATTACAAAAAATATCCCTTCAAAACGGAAAGTATCCAATACTTTGACTGCGAGAAAAGGTGCGACAAGAATTCCAGCATTCATAATGGTCAAATGAAGTCCACGGATTCTTCCCGCCATCCCATCAGAAGAGAATCCTTCAAGCAAAATATCAAGCGATACCCAGACAATACTATTTGCCACAAGGAAGAGAAGGACGATCATAACAGAAAGCCCTGATGCAGGAAGATGTGTCAAAAGAACGCTCAAAAGAATCGACAATCCGAGTGCAAGATAAAGTGTCCTTGCCCTGCCAATTCGTCGAATAAGCAATTGTAGATAAAAAAGGGAAATGAATACACCAGTAAAAGCAGTCAGGTAAAAAATACCCACATTGTCTGTTCCAGCAACATCCGAAAAATATGTCGAAAGCGTATAGATCCAGAAAGCATCAACGAAGCCGAGTAAAAAAGAGACAACGCTCACGAGATATACCTTCTTGTAGTTAAGATTTTCTTTATGCATATATTATTTATTTTTCTTCACTATAACATTATTCTGAAAAACGGAGAATGCGAGTTTCATTCTTCCTTCATTTCATATTTCCATTATCGGGCAAGTGACAGGAACGCAAAGGAGAATACCAATTTATTTGATACAGCCAGCGACATAACCACGTTTCTCCGCATCTTCTTTCGATGAAAAACACACTTTGTTTTCCGGCTTGATCCTTTTGACAACGGCACACGTAACGAGATGGTACTTGTTCGAATTACGACTCCCTACCAGAAGACAACTCTCAGTAGTTCCTTTCCCGCTTGCTTGCGAGACAACTTTCTCCACTCCTCCCGTCTCCATCTCTTGACGAGAACCCGACGTATCAGCAGTAACTGATGGCTCTATCAAAGCAGGGATCGACACAACAAGCGGTTTGGATTGAGAAGTTTCTCCCCGTAAGAAACCGCTTTCGAAGGCCAATGCGCCAAAAACAGAAATGCCAATCAAAAGAAGCAGATTCTTCTGATGGCTTATCAGCCAGTTCTTCCCATTATGAAAAAAAGTGAAGTGAAACATTGACAAAGCCGTCTATTATTGCTATATTCATTCAGTATATCAAATCGTCAGTAATTTGTAAGCTCCTCTTTTATGGCACATAAAAAAGCAGGCGGGACTACCGCCCTCGGTCGTGATTCGATTTCCAAGCGTCTCGGCGTCAAGATTTATGGTGGTCAAACAGTAGAAACATCCAATATCATCGTCCGTCAACGCGGTACCAAATTCCATCCTGGAAAAAACGTAAAGCGCGGTGAAGATGATACGCTCTTTGCCCTTATCAATGGCATTGTGGAATTTCAATCAAAAAAAATAAAAGATTTCACGGGGAAACTCACTCTGCGGACATTCGTCAATGTCCTTCCTCAAGGAGCAACTAAAGAAAAAATGAAGAAGTAATCTTCTTCGAAATCTCTCAAAAAAAACTCTTCATTCAGAAGAGTTTTTTTGATATAAAAAAGGAAAAGGGAGCTGTCAAGGTTTTTAACAACTCCCGTGCAGATGACAATTTCTTGCAAGGAAACCTCTCAGAATCACTTTCGACTACAGAGTACGTTTGTCAATAAATCAAACTTATTGTTTTTTCATACATGCTTTGAGAAAAGCAACGAACAGCGGGTGCGGGTGGAGGAGAGATGATTGGAATTCCGGATGAAACTGCGTGGCGAGGAAGAATGGGTGATTCTTCTTCGGCAATTCGGCGATTTCCATCAACACTCCATCAGGTGAAGTCGCAGAAAAAACCAAGCCACCTTTCTTCAAATCCTCGACGTATTCCGGATTGACTTCATAGCGATGACGATGACGCTCGAGGATATTCTCCGTCCCATACGCCGACCAAGCTATCGTCTTCGGAAAAATGTGAGCAAGATAGTGTCCGAGACGCATCGTGGCACCGTAATTTTTCTTCCGCATATTTTCCTTCTGCTCTGGCATAATATCCACCACCGGATGTTTGGTATCAGGGGAGACTTCCGTACTATGAGCATCTCTCAACCCCAAGACATCACGTGCGTATTCCACGACCAAGAGTTGCATCCCGTAGCACAAACCAAAATATGGCAATTTCTTCAAACGACAATAACGGATGACAGCGAGTTTGCCTTCGATGCCCCGTTTACCGAAACCGCCAGGAATGATGATTCCGTTATATTGTTTCAGTGTCGCGAGTTTCTTCGAATCTTCTTCGAAATCGGTGCTATCGATCCATGTGAGAATCGCTTTTTTTCCTATTTTACAGGCTGCGTGTTTGAGCGCCTCAATCACGCTGATGTATGCATCGCTCAGGACATAATCACCGGTCTTGAAATATTTCCCGACGATACCGATATGAACCTCGTCTGTGGCGGAATGGATGCGCTTCACAACCCTTGCCCATTCTTCCAAGGTGTCATTCTGTTTTCTCGGTTTCAATCCGAGTTTATGGAACAAGATAGCACTCAAATGATCTTTCTCGAAATTCAGAGGAACATCATAGATACTCTCCACATCCGGAGCACTAATAACATCCTCTTTGCGGACACTGCAGAAAATAGCGATTTTTCCTTTGCGTTTCTCATCGAGAGGACGACTCGCGCGAGCCACGATGATATCTGGCTGAATACCTGTTCCATTCAAAGTGCGGACAGCGTGTTGTGTCGGTTTCGTTTTCATTTCACCGATGGTCGATGGCGTAGGGATGTAACTCACCATCACTGTGATGACGTCTTTCGGGCTTTCGATTTTCATCATCCGAATGGCCTCGAGGAAAAGGATATTCTCATATTCGCCGACCGTTCCGCCGATTTCGATGATGGCAACATCGGCTTTATCCTTTTTTGCCGTTCTTTTGATGCGCGCTATCACTTCGAGCGGAATATGAGGTACCACTTGGACACATTTCCCCACATATTCGAGGTTGCGTTCACGCTCAATGACGGATTTATAGACCATTCCCGTGGTCATATAATTATCCCGAGAAAGTTCGATATTGAGAAAACGTTCATAATTTCCCATATCCTGATCCGTTTCATACCCATCTTTGAGTACGAATACCTCACCGTGTTCGGTCGGATTCATCGTTCCCGCATCGACATTAATATACGGGTCGATCTTAAAAGCCGTAACACCGAGACCATACGCCTGTAAAATCTTGCCGATGGAAGAAGTCGTGATCCCCTTCCCCACTCCGCTCATCACGCCACCAACTACGAAAATATATTTTATGTGTTTCTTTTTTGTTTTTGCCATATTGAAAAAATTTTTACAGAGAAAAAGTCGCTGTTCCGGAGGAAGAAGAAGCGACTTTTGTTAAAATACCTTCTGATAAATATTACTCAGCTTTGATGACGACTTCAAAAGAGGCTTTCACATTATATCCGAAATCTGCCTCTACGGAAAATGTTCCGGTTTCTTTAAACGGCTTTTCGATGACGATACATCGAGCTTCTACATCCACACCGACTTTCTGCAAAGCGACCACAATTTCTTTGCTCCCGACGGAACCAAACAATTTACCCTTTTCCGCTTTCGTTTTGATAGTTACTTTCTTTCCTGAGAGCTCTTCTGCCCGCTTCTTGAAAGAATCGGTCATTACACCTATTTCCTTCTGATATCTAGCAACTGATTTCTCCGCTTGTTTGATGGCGATCGGAGTAGCGAATTCTGCCAGTCCCTGTGGCAACAGAAAATTGAATCCGTATCCGTTACGCACTTCTTTGATTTCACCGGCCTTACCGAAATTTTTCACATCCTGCAAAAGAATGACTTTCATATCTGAATATACGCTAACCTATTACTTGAACCAGTCTAACCGAAACAAGACATTTTAGCAACCCCATCGTCTCGAACAAAAATTCTGCATCCTTCCCCATAGCCACATTGAGAAAAACACTACGAGGCAATTCGTAAAATCTATACGAGCCATAAAATGTCATAAAACAGGAATATTCCTTATGCAACGAGATACCATTCTCTCCGCAGTATGTTACCAAAACATTCGAAAGCGCGTTTTTTTCTCTCCCCATAAATAAGCCAATGCATTCTTCATATTTGATGCGTCATAGAGATGATCATCATTTTCAATCACCGATGAATTGTCTTTTCCAGTGAGAAGCTCCTCTGGATAACGAAAGTGCATTGCTTCAGGTATGCCGGGAAAAAATGGGCGCAAGATATTGATGCTCCTGCGAACTGACTCGTCATTATATTCAAAATAAATTTCCATAAAAATTCCATAAAAAAAATAAGTACAAAAAACACTCGGGCTAATTGAGTTGAGCATTTTCACAAAAAAAGGTAATTCCTAGAGAAAAATTATGGAAGCGACTTCGATATGACCTCTTCTGCACATCTTCTCACAAGATTCTGAAACTCCGGCTGAGCTGTCAGAGTAGTCATATTTTTCTTCGGAAGTTCTGTTTGGACATACGCAAGAAGCGCGGGAAAAGATACCGATCCCCCTATCAGCGCCATTCTGCTCGTGGCTTCTTCTGGAACGGTCGTAGAAATCCCCTCTGTCCGGAAAACCAAAGTCTCCGCCGTGGACTTGGCATCTATATAGACTTTTCCTGCATATTCCGGAAGAGAGATACCTTGTGCACATATTTGGTTTTGGTTGTCCGTCAAAGAAACGACCTGTACTTCATCAGAAGAAAACGTCGCTTCATAGTTTCCGTCCGTATCAACAGAAATTTTGTCCGAAGCATCGGTAGAAACGAAAATATCTCCAGTTTTACAACTCACTTCATCCAAAAGGACAAGGGATTCTCTCGTTGGAACAATCTCTTCTGAAGCATCCGTTTCATCACCGGTTACGCCACCCTCTACGTCAATACTGTTTTCTTCTTCTATCGGGTTTTCGAGAGTGTACGTAATTGGATCATTACACGCTTCACCGTCAGTCGCTGTCGCAGGATCACAAAGAGTATAGGAACAATCTGCTTCTCCTTCTCCGCAAACGAGAGCGGTACAGGTCTCATCGGCGGGATCACAAAGAGGAATATTCTTGGCGTTGCGATCGATGAGCTTGTAATAGGATGTATCTTCGACTGGGTCACCAGTACATTCTTCCCCTGCTTCCGGGTCGCACACATAGACGAAACAACTCTCTGTGTACGGATCACAATCAGCCTCCGCCTGGATCATATAATCACGCTGTACCATAAAACGATAGTACGTCACAGCAATTGATGAAACAATCAACAGAAAAAATACGAAAAAAAATATTTTTGATTTCTTATCCATACGGATTCTCTTATTGTTATTGTGATTTTATTCTATCATATAAGAGAAGAAAAGAAAAAGAGCAGAACATTTTATAGTTCTGCTCAAT
>PFVP01000005.1 GCA_002790675.1 Candidatus Moranbacteria bacterium CG_4_9_14_3_um_filter_45_14
TATTTCAAAATATTGGCAAAAATAATTCGTCCTTCTTTGATGCCATCGATGACCGTTTCAAGACTTTTCTCGAGCAGAACGACATCGGAAGCCCCACGAGCGACATCCGATGCTTCTGCCACCACCAGTCCGACATCAGCCATCTGGAGTGCGGGTGCATCATTGACGCCTTCTCCCAAAAATCCGACTTCGTGTTTCTCTTGCAATATCTTGATAATCTCATATTTCTCTCTTGGAGAAATGCGTGCGAAAACAGCATTCGAGAGTATCACCTGCCGTTTTTCGACATATTTCATCGTCGCAAGATCACTCCCTGTTATCACGTCTTCCGGACGTCGTAAAAGTCCGACAGCGTAACCGACAGCACCTGCCACTTCCTTGCTATCACCAGTGAGAATTTTCACCTGTATATTGAGAGACTTCGCTTTCTTCAGGGTATCTTTGGTTGTTTCTTTGAGTGGATCAAGAAAAGAAATGAGTCCTACAAATTCAAGTTGCTGTTCTTCATACAAGGTGTATTCTTGTTTTGTGGAAAATGCTCGTTTCGCAACAGCCAACACTCGTTCACCGAGAGTGCCTCTCTCCTTCATCCACGCAAGAGATTTCTGAATAACAAAAGAATCGACATTTTTGGAAAGTCGCAGAATCTCCTCTGGTGCACCTCGTACGACAATTTCTCTTTCACCTCTGGAATTTTCTACCAAAACACTATTTCGTCTCCGTTCTGGATCGAAAGGAATGATATCGATTCGCCGAACATTCTTCACGGATGATCGTTCGAAAGGAGAAAGTTCTTTCCATAAGGCTTTATCGAATGCATCGTGCAAATCTTTTTCGTGAAGTGGCGTCGTAAGAGAAGCAATAACAGAGAGAAAAAGGCAACGGCGTTTATCAGAAGACTGAATCTGACTGACGGAGAGAATATTTTCCGTCAGTGTCCCTGTTTTATCAGTACAAAGAATTTCGATGCTCCCGAGGTCTTCAATAGCTGAAAGACGCTTGATGATGACTTTCTTTTGAGCGAGTCTGAGGCCTCCGCGGGAAAGTGCTACGGTGACGATGGCCGGCAATGCTTCCGGGATGACCGATACGGCAAGTACCAAAGAGAAAATAAGAAGCTCGGTAATATTCACGCCTTCTCCCTTGATGAATATGTTTGCAAGGAATATCAATACCAGTGTTATGAAAACGAACTTCATTATGAAACGGCTGAAGTCTGCGATACTCTTTTCAAAACCTGTTTCGTGTTTTGTTTCTGTGACCAATGAAGCGATATCACCCAGTGCTGTTTTCTCACCCGTAGCGAAAACAACACCTTCTCCTCTTCCGGCAGTCACCACTGTTCCTGCAAAACCGATATTCTCTGCTTCGAACATTTCAGTTGGTGACACTGATAAACGAGTCGCTATTTTATGTGTAGCAATCGATTCACCGGTCATAACACTCTCATCGAGATTGAGTCCGCGACAAACGGCAAAACGCATATCGGCCGGCAAACGATCACCTGCCTCGACAAGGACGATATCTCCAGGAACGATGTATTCGCTCTCTATGCTCATCACCACACCACCTCGTCTCACGCGGGTATGCACCACGAGATATTTCTTCAGCAATTGTGTGGCTCTTTCTCCGTGATATTCCTGATACATCTCGAGACCGATATTGATGAGGATGAACAAAAAAATAAGACCGGATTCTATACGGTCGCCCAAGAAATAAGAAAGCCCTGCCGCTCCGAGGAGGAAATACAAAAAAGAAGAATGCAAACGTCGCTTGAACATCTCGAAAAGTGAAATCGATTTCTCATTCATTCTGTTCTCTCCCAGGGTGTGCAATCGCCCGAGAGCAACCTCGGTCAAGAGACCCGATTCCCGGCTCTCAAGTTCCGAGAAAACCTGCGCGACATCCTCTGAAGCTATCTTTTTCCACTCCATATTTTTTTGTTTTCACTGCTTGTTCGCCAATTGGCGGGAAAGTCCGATCAAAGCTTCAAAATCATCATCCTCCGCTCCTCTATTGTTCTTCTCGTGCCCGCATTTCTTGCAACGATGAGTCATTATATATCCGGTGCTTTCCAGTCTCAAAGCTATCGGCTCCATCAATCCCCCACAGAGAGACAAACGGTCTCCGGGGGCAATGTCCACGTGTTTGCTCCAGAGACACTTCGTACAATGATTCGTATACCCGTCTCCAGACACCATAACCCCACAATTTTCACATTGAAAATCTTCTTTCCGTCGTTGAAATTTTTTATCTTGAAAAACAGGCATTGCAAAAAAATGAATAGTATCTTATATGGTTCATTATATCAAGAATCCTCTTCCAAAGCGAAAGATACTTATAAAAAATCAATCCCTTCTTTCTTTTTTCATTTAAGAGAGACCTCTTACTACAAGAATCTTCCTGGGAGAGTTGAAGTTTTTTCGAGCATGGTGCCATCGCATCGACGGATCGAAAAAGCTTCATAAGAGAAGTTCGAACGCT
This sequence comes from Candidatus Moranbacteria bacterium CG_4_9_14_3_um_filter_45_14, assembly GCA_002790675.1. Taxonomy (GTDB): domain Bacteria; phylum Patescibacteriota; class Minisyncoccia; order Moranbacterales; family UBA1568; genus UBA1568. Next base: position 2,485 of record PFVP01000005.1, read on the forward strand.
TCACAAACGAATGGCTCCCGGGAAGGTTGCTTGTAGTCAAGAGGACTGAAGATGGCCTAACAGAAGACATTCTTCCTCGTTATTTTTTTCCGGAAAGGATACGATTGATAGCATCTTCATCCTGACAAGAATACTTATTGCTAGCAGAATAGAAACGTTTCTTCGGTCCACGACAACCTCCATTGTCCTTATAGAGCGTCGCCAAAACAGGCATCAAGAATCCCGTGCCTCGGGCGATAAACGATGTATAGAGATTACGCAGTGTCGATTCGCGATCACCTTTGTCCATTCGTGTGAAAACACTCATATCGTCTCCCGATTTACCGCTCCAATCGAGATGTACGAGGACATTGTTCGCCAGACTGGAAAATTGAGGGTGCCAGAGAAGTGCCCAACACCAATCTCCCGGCTTCTGCCACCAGCGTGAGAGACACGGCCCGTTTTCAACGGTGCCGTTTCCGCTCACTCCAACCCCGCCTTCGATATAATCAAAAAGACGCAGATATTTCTCATCAGTGATATCATTCGTCTGAGCACCGACGAAAATTTTCATACCACGAAAATCGGCATACTCACGCATATCCTGAATAACTTGTGGCATCACGCTCTCTGCGAGGTTCCCTGCATCCTGATAGAATACTTCTCCGAAAAGAAAACTCTGCACGCCCATATCCATCGCCTGTTCCGCTATGTACTCTACATATTTACGGTATTCTTCCTTCGTAAGTGATGGCTTGCACGTATGTTCGCCCCAATAATTCTTGCTCCCACTGCGACACATATCGCTGAAATTGAAATCGCGGTTCTCTCTTGGATAATGATATTTTGCCCCTGTATTGATGGCTTCCGCGATGAACATACCATACAGAGTGTTCGGTTTCGTTACTTTTGATTGTATCTTTCGTGCCAACTCGAAATCCGGCGGACGAAGCCACGTCTCCAAGGCTCGATGCAAATAATAACATTTCGAGCGATTGATAAGCGCTATGGAACTATTCAGATCTCCCCCATATCCTGAGAGAAACCCATCAGCCACACAGCCCTGCTTCTTCATCCGATCCATCGATGGAGGTGGCGGAGGTGAAAGTATCGGGAGTTCTTTCTCCCCCTCTTTTTGCGGAACATTCCCCTCATCCAACGTCGGCTTCTCATCCACCCATTCTGAAAGTTCCGGTACTGATACTCCTTCTTGTGGAGCAAGTGCTGTCTCACTCTCTGTATGAAAAAAAGGCGAAAAGAAATAGAAACTACCGAGAGCAACAAATGCCAGTGGAACTGAAAAAAAGATATGTTTTTTCTGGAACTTCCTTGTGCGTTCCAGTGGATAGAGTGGAAGCATAGCAGTTCTTTTTAGGTACCCTCCATTATACACCTCTATCACCAAAGAGGAAGCATCCGAATGACAACAGGACTTTTACACACAAAAAAAGTCCTCAAAAATCCATTTCGGATTCGAATCATAAAGCGTTGTCTTCAAGGGAGATGCCTCGTCTCGTATGATGCTTGCGGGCTACTCGTACGCGAGCCAGTTCTTTCTCGAAGAGAGCTGATGTACGGGCATATTCTTCATCATTCATAGTCAGCTGTTCTTTCTTCAACGCCTCAGCCCGTGTCCGCGCTTCTTCTGCTCTGACGAGATCGATTTCTTCAGCTCGCTCTGCCGTATCAGCCAGGATAGAGAGGGTATTATTATGAAATTCCACGAAACCACCCGAAGTGGCCAGACTTGTTTCCTCGCCGTTCTGTTTTTTCCGAAAGATAATTTCCCCGGCTTGCAAAGCACCAATATAAGGTATGTGATTCGGTAAAATAGTCACTTCTCCACCCAAAACCGGCAGTGTCGCTTGATACACTGTTTCTTCGATAACTATTTTTTCCGGAGTGACGATTTTGAATTTGATCATATTCATTCTCTCTATAAGATTGTTTTATTGATATTCCTTTCCTGACCCACTCACTTCCCAGCGGGAAGTTCGCTCTGTGGAATCCTCCCTCTTCCGCCTCTGGCGGAAACCCTTCCCGTCCGGATTCCAACGGTCAGAAAAGAAACATCAATCAAAACAATCTCCAAACAACTCGAGTATACATTATTTCCGTCCTTCAGCTATCACTTCTTCGATCGAACCTTTCATATAGAATGCCTGCTCAGCAATATCATCGAGCTCTCCAGAAAGAATCTTCTCAAAACCGGCAATCGTATCATCGAGCTTCACATATTTTCCGGTTGCTCCGGTGAACTGTTCAGCCACGAAAAACGGCTGTGAGAGATATTTCTGAATCTTTCTGGCACGAGCAACGGTCTGCTTGTCTTCATCGGACAATTCTTCCATACCAAGAATGGCGATGATGTCCTGTAAATCTTTGTATCTTTGCAGGATTTTCTGCACATTTCGTGCTACGATATAATGTCTCTCTCCTACAACTTGAGGGTCGAGGATGGTCGAGCTCGAATCGAGCGGATCAACGGCTGGATAAATACCAATTTCAGTCAGTGCACGATTGAGCACCACGGTCGAATCGAGGTGAGCAAACGTGGTGGCCGGAGCCGGGTCGGTCAAATCGTCAGCTGGCACGTAAACCGCCTGCACCGAAGTGATCGAACCGTTTTTGGTCGATGTGATCCTTTCCTGCAACCCTCCCATTTCTTCGGCAAGAGTCGGCTGATATCCTACGGCACTCGGGATACGTCCGAGGAGGGCCGATACTTCCGAACCTGCTTGCGTAAAACGGAAAATATTATCGATGAAAAGAAGCACATCTTTGCCTTCGTCATCACGGAACGATTCGGCCATCGTAAGCGCGGTCAGAGCGACACGCTGACGGGATCCCGGAGGTTCATTCATCTGACCGAAGACGAGTGCTGTCTTATCGAGCACACCTGATTCTTTCATTTCAAAATAGAGGTCATTACCTTCACGGGTACGTTCCCCGACTCCGGCAAAAACAGAATATCCGCCGTGTTCGGAAGCGATATTGCGAATCAATTCCTGAATCACGACCGTCTTTCCGACACCGGCTCCTCCGAAAAGACCGACTTTACCGCCTTTCATAAATGGACAGAACAGATCGATTGATTTGATGCCGGTTTCGAATACTTCTGCCTTGGTTGATTGTTCATCAAAGGCTGGAGCCATTCTGTGGATAGACCTCCGCTTGGCATCGGCAAGCCTGCCCACCTGACTACCCTCTGGGTTGTCAGCGCGGCCATCAATCGTATCACCGAGGACATTGAACATCCGTCCCAGAACCGCTTTCCCAACAGGGACAGAAATAGGAGCTCCTGTTGCAACGACCTCCATACCACGACGGATCCCATCGGTCGTGCCCATAGCAATCGCTCGTACCCGATGACCGCCCAAATGCTGATGAACCTCTACGACGAGTTTCACTCCACTCACACTGAGCTCCAGAGCGTCATACATATTCGGAAGCTTTGATACCCCTCCGCCCGAGACGAATCCGCCTTCGGCGGAGAATTCCACATCCACCACCGGCCCGATAACCTGGATTATTTTTCCAACGGTATTCATAATTTCACAATTACATTATTACACTGTTTCATCGCTCAATAAAATTATAAAACAATAGAGCTATTCAACAACTTCCGACTATTTTTGTACTGCAGCCATACCAGCCGACAATTCCGCTATTTCTTGAGTGATCTTACCTTGACGAAGCTGGTTGTAAGCCAGTGTCAGATCAGAAACCATATCCTTGGCAGCATCAGTGGCATTTCTCATCGCCATCATACGGGATGATTCTTGCGAAGCATTGCTTTCGAGCACGGCGTGATAGAGTTCCATCTCGATCAATCGTGGAATCATCTGCCACAGTACTTTTTTCGGCGTCGGCTCGATCACGTATTCGGCATCGATGAGGACAGTACCCTCTTGCTTCTCGTCCATTTCATGCATCGCTTTCTTCGTATCTTTGATGGCGACCGGCAAGAGCGCCCGCACTTTCACTTCCTGAGAAAGCATAGAAATATAATTCGTATACACCATCACCACGCGATCGACACGTTTCATCTCGAACTCCTCGATGATAACTTTGGCGATAGCCCGCATACCGAGAATGGTCGGCACCGAAAGGACATCAGGAAAAGAAGCGATAATTCTTCCCCACTTCCCCGGAGTCGCCAGCATCCGTCGCACAGCGTTCTCTCCTTTCTTTCCGATAGTCAAAAATACTCGCTCTCGATCAGCATCATCTTTCAATGTCTGACGCAAATGCTTCACTATTTGGGCATTGAATGCTCCACATAAACCGCGATTGCTCGAGATGACCACATAGAGCTCCTTTTTCACCGGGCGTTCTGTCAGAAGGATATGTTCCTCGCTTCCCACGGCACGTTTCAGCTGTTCGAGCAGTTCGACAGCGCTCTTGGCATACGGACGGATGGAAAGCACGTTCGCAACAGCCTTACGCATTTTGACAGCCGAAATCATTTCCATGGCACGGGTGATTTTCCCCGTACCTTTCACTCCCTTGATCCGTCTTCTGATGTCTCGTGCGCTTGCCATACTATTTTTTCATTAAGCGTTCTTTGAAAAATATTCCTTTTGCGACCCTCTCACTCCCCAGCGGGGAGCTCGTTCTATGGAATCTTCCCTCTTCCGCCTTTGGCGGAAACCGTGCCCGTCCAGATTCCAACAGTCTCAAAAGAAATATTTTTTCAACGAACTTCCAAAAACTATACCGTAAATCCTTTCTTAAACTCTTCAATGTTCTTTTTCAACAGTTCTTCCACTTCAGGTGTCAGCGCCCGCTCCTTCACTATCATCTCGGATACTGCTTTCCCTTCATTATTCAAATACGCGACAAATTCTTTCTCGAAACGATTGATTTCCTCGACGGCAATGTCATCGACATACCCGCGAGTGAGGGCATAGAGTACCGCTACTTCTTTCTCGGCCGGCAGTGGTGAATATTGAGGCTGTTTCAATATTTCCACGGCTCGCCTTCCGCGTTCGATGAGCGTCCTCGTCTTCTCATCAAGATCGGATCCGAACTGAGAGAAGGCTTCCAACTCACGAAATTGAGCGAGATCCAAACGGAGTGTTCCTGATACCTGTTTCATCGCTTTGATCTGAGCTGATGAACCCACACGTGATACAGAAAGACCGACGTTCAGTGCTGGACGAATACCCTTGTAAAACAAATCGCTCTCCAGATAAATCTGACCATCAGTGATTGAAATCACGTTCGTCGGAATATAGGCCGATACATCGCCTGCCTGAGTTTCGATGATAGGGAGGGCTGTCAATGATCCGCCACCATTTTCTTTGTTGAGTTTCGCACTCCGTTCAAGTAGACGGGAATGGACATAAAACACATCCCCCGGATAGGCTTCGCGTCCTGGCGGACGACGGAGAATGAGGGATATCTGACGATAGGCAACCGCGTGTTTCGAAAGATCATCATAAATCACAAGCACGTCCTTGCCTTGATCCATAAAATATTCTCCGAGGGCACAACCGGCGTATGGTGCGATGAATGAAAGAGCTGAAGGATCAGAGGCACCGGCAACGACTATTGTGGTATATTCCATCGCGCCACTCTTCTCCAATTCTGCCACGATGCGGGCTACTTTAGATTCCTTTTGTCCGATAGCGACATAGATACAGATGACTCCCTGCCCTTTCTGATTGATGATCGTATCGATGGCAATGGCTGTCTTGCCTGTCTGACGATCGCCGATGATGAGTTCACGCTGACCTCGTCCGATCGGGATGAGGGCGTCGATAGCCTTGATACCCGTCTGAAGCGGTTGATTGACCGATTGACGCGTGATCACACCGGGAGCGATCTTTTCCACGGGATAATAGCCACTTACTTCGATATCTCCCTTGCCATCAACAGGTAGACCAAGAGGAGAAAGAACTCTGCCGATCACTCCCTCGCCTACTGGCACTGACAAGATTTTTCCTGTGTTTTTGGCAATAGCACCCTCACCAAGGATCCCTGTTTCATCAAGGAGCATCACCCCCGCCTCACCTTCTTCAAGATTGAAAGTTACACCAACAGCACCATTTTCA
>PFVP01000010.1 GCA_002790675.1 Candidatus Moranbacteria bacterium CG_4_9_14_3_um_filter_45_14
TGAAATTTTCCAAAAAAATACTTCGAATTTATTTGATGTTTTCAAGAACAGAATACATCGGCTGCAACATCGCCACGGCGAAAAATCCGACACCCCCGCCGATTACGAGCATCAGAATCGGCTCAATAATCGATGACATATTCTTCGTGATCTGCGAAACTTCTTCTTCATAAAATTCCGCCAGGTGTTGCAATACCGTTTCTGTCTTCCCTGTCTCCTCGCCCACTTCGAGAATTTGTGTCACTAGAATAGGGAATATGTGAGGGTATTTGGCAATGACCTTGGAAAGATCTACACCCTTCTGCACTTCTCTGATGGCCTCCACCAGAACGTCTTTGTAATAGACATTACTCAGTGTTTTGGAAACAATCTCCAATCCAACCACTACCGATATCCCGCTCCTCAAAAGAGAACTGTAGATACGGGCGAAACGAGCGCAGTTCACCTTGATGACGATATTACCGACGATAGGCATATAAAGGAAGAGAAGACTAAAGAACCGTTTCCCTGCGCCTGTTCCGGCAAATATCCTTACGCCTATTACCATTACAATGGTAAAAATAATGACAAGAACGGCGTTTTCACGAAGCAGATCACTGATTTTCATAATGAACAAGGTTGTCGCCGGCAGTTTCACATCCATATCTTTGAAAACACCGGTAATCTTCGGCAAGATGTACGTAAGCATCAGCACGGCGATGCCGATCATCGCGACCACGATGACTGCCGGATAGATGAGCGCTCCCCGAACCTTGCTTTTCAGATCGTGTTCTTTCTCCAATTGAAGAGCGAGAATCTCAAGTATGCCTTCCAGCGTACCGCTCATTTCCCCGACCCCAACCATATTCACGAATAACTCATTAAAGACACCGGGATACCGTGCCAAACCTTCCGAAAGAGTCTTCCCGCTTTGTACGTCATCGAAAACAGTCAAAAGAATCGCCTTGAATCGCTTATTTTTCGTCTGAACACTCAAGTTGTGTATCGCTCGAGAAACAGTCAAACCGGAAGAAACCATCACAGCCAAGTTCCGAGCGAAAACCATTTTTTCCTTCAGTGGAACACCTGAAAAACGATCGAAAAATTTAATCGTACCAAAAGATTTCTTCGCCTCTAATTCTTTATGTGAAGTTAAGAGGAACCCCTGCTCCCGTAAATCTTGAGCGAGTGTCTTCTCATCTTTGGCTTCTTGTTCACCGCCGGAGTTTTCCCCAGTGGTGATGTTTTTCGCGGTATATAAAAATTTCGGCATTTTTTTATGTTTTGTTTTTTACCGACTATCCTGTCCCGATCCTCTTTTCATCTCCAGTATACCACATTTCATCACGCAAGGCAGTGATCAGACACTCAAACGTTCCTTATACTTTTCGAAGACCTGCGGACCTCGCGGATTCGGCAAGAAAATCAACGCCTGATCATCTGCTTCGATGAGACTCCCTTCTATCAAGGTTTTCGGATTACGACGAATTTTCTCTTTCTGCCAAGAAGCAAGCCATTTCTCAAAATGCAAGACGTCAAACAACGATTCCAATCTCTTCTGCACACCATTTCTCCACACACTCTCTTTCACTGTAAAAAGATGTGGTATCGATGTCAAGATGAAATTCGGCCGATACTCGAGTATCCAACGGTTCTTCAATTCGAACGTTCGGAAAAGGCTGACATTGAGAAGTGGAATGAGAAAGCGATACTCGTGAGCGGAAAAAAGGTCTTTGGTACCGATTTCCAGATTATCATCCGTCACAAAATAATTGAGACAGGCTCGATCCTGTATTTTCTTCCCATGACGCCGTTTCCCAATACAGTGGAGAAACCCAGTCAAAATAGTCCGCCCGATCCAAATTTTCCCAGAACGCAACACCACAAACATATCCCAATCGCTCTCCCTCGTACCATTTTTCATCGCCAAACTTCCGGTCGCTCCCAACATCCGCAGATACGGGAGAAAACCCAACATACCCGCCAATCGTCGCATCCGTTTCAACTTCAGGACAGAAACTTTTTCCGCCTGGATACGTTTCGCTATCAGGTATTCACGAGAAACCAGAGTATAGAATCCATTCTTTTCGACGATCTTTCCGCTCAGCTCTCCGGTGGCGAGAAAAGAAACGATATCACCGAGCGTGCACGGTCGGTCGCATACCACCTGATCGAAATCCTGAGTGATCAGATGCTTCCAAATCTCGAAAGCGGTCACAGGAAAATCCATAACATCATAATATGTCACCGTCGCCACGATATTTTTCCCCAAACGATAGGACATATGAAGGAAATATCTTATTTCTAATACCTCATTCCCAATAAAATACGAGCAAATTTTTTAAAAGTGTTTTTTCTTTTCCTTTAGCCCGTACTCGGTAACGCTTTGAGGTGAAAGCGGGGCAAGAAAGAAAGATCGTATTGTGGTTCAGTTTTTATCTGAACTCACTCTTTTTAAGAGTGAGAGCGAGACGACTTTCTCTCTGCTGAGCCACCAAACGTTCGAGGCGGGATACGAATAAGAAAAATACTTTTGAAAAAACACCTGCGCCTTACAAATACTTTGCTGTGAAAGAACGTTTGCAATGCTTCAATTTTTCCGGAGGACCTGAAAAAATGAGCTCACCGCCCCGTGCACCGCCGTCCGGTCCGAGCTCCAATACCCAATCGGCTGAAGCGATGACATCGAGATTGTGTTCGACGACAAGAACACTGTTTCCCTTTTCCACCAAAGCTTCCAGCACTTCGAGGAGGCGACGAACGTCTTCAAAATGCAGGCCGATCGTCGGTTCATCAAGTATGTACAGCGTCTTCCCAGTCGATTTCCGAGCAAGTTCTGTCGCAAGCTTGATACGTTGCGCTTCCCCTCCGGAAATATTGGTCGCGCTCTGACCCAACACGAGATAGCCGAGACCTACCTCTTCGAGTACCCGCAATTTCTCCTCAATCATCGTCTGATCCGAGAAGAAACGACGTGCTTCCGTGACGGTCATACGGAGTACCTGCGCAATGTTTGTTCCGCGATACTCGATGGAGAGTGTTTTGGAATTATACCTCGTCCCCTGGCAAATCTCACATGGTACATACACATCAGGAAGGAGATACATCTCAATCTTTTTCTGTCCACCGCCCTGACAGGCTTCGCAACGGCCACCACGCATATTAAAACTGAAATAACTCGCAGAATATTTCTCTCGTTGCGCTTCTTCTGTGGTTGCAAAAAGATCTCGGATCAGGCTGAATACGCCGGTATACGTCGCGGCATTGGAACGAGGTGTCCGTCCGATAGGATCCTGGGTGACCGCGATAACTTTGTCGATATTGGACAGGCCTTCCATTTTCCTATACGCGCCCGGTTCGGCTTTGGCATGATAAAAATATTTCGAAAGCGCTCGCGAGAGGATATCGTGTACCAAACTCGATTTCCCCGATCCCGAAACGCCTGAAACAGCCACCAACATCCCCAGAGGAATTTTGACATCCGCATTTTTCAGATTGTGTTCCGTCGCACCATAAATGGTGATAGCTCCATCGCTTCGCGTACGTGCTTTCTTCTTGTTGGATATCTTCCGTCTACCGGAGAGATATTCGCCGGTCAACATATTCGAATGCATCAATTTTTCCGGAGTGCCTGAAAAAATAATCTCACCACCTTCGATGCCGGCTCCCGGACCCAAGTCGATGATATAATCAGCCTTGCGCATAATCGCCACATCATGTTCGACGATCACGAGGGAATTGTTCCCGGCACGAAGGTCTTCAAGCGCATAAATCAACCGTTCCGTATCACGACTATGCAGTCCGACAGATGGCTCATCTAAGACATAGATGATTCCGGAAAGTCCGGATTTCATCTGTACGGAGAGTCTGATACGCTGTGCTTCTCCTCCGGAAAGCGTATCAGCTCCACGCGAGAGTTCCATATAGCCCAATCCTACTTTCTCTACGGCGCGCATCCGCGCCTCCATTTCAGAGAACAATGGATCGATGATCTCCCTCTCTTCCTTTTGGAGCAATTTCTCACGGATAGGTTTGAGCATCACGAGGAAATTCTCCACGCTTTGCAGTACGAAATCATTGATAGAAAGTCCTTCTACTTTCACCGAAAGCGATGACGCCTTCAGACGTTTTCCTTCACAAGAAGGACAAGGTCGCGTCAACATATACGCCTCGATATCCATACGAAGATGGTCTGATTTCGTCTCTCGATATTTTTTTTCCAGAAGCGCGATCACTCCAGGAAACGCATCCTGCTGTTTTCCTTCTTCTCCGTGAAGAATGAGGGAGAAGTGTTTCGCGGAAAGTTTCTTTACCGGTGCATCAAGTGAAAATTTGTGACGCCTGCTGGCATCACGGAGCCACTGCATCGGTCCTTGGCCGGTATGACGATCTCCGTTCATCTTGCTCCACGGACGGATAGCTCCTTCCGCAAGCGAAAGATTCTTATTGGGAATGACCAATTCCGGATCGAATTCCAATGTCACGCCGAGTCCGGCGCATTTTTCACACGCTCCTTCGGGACTATTGAAAGAAAAACGGCTCGGTGTGAACTCTGACAGACTGATACCACATTCCTCGCAACGGTATTCTTCATTGTACGAACGCTCTTCGCCTGTCCCATTGATACGGAGAGTAAGCGTTCCAGAACCGACTCGGAATGCCGTCTGCAGAGAATCAAGTATACGTTCCTTATCAGGACGTTCCCGATCAAGAACGAGACGATCGATCACAACCGCTATCTCGGAAGTTTCGGTAAAAGAAGACTCTGGAATTGCTTCAATGATAGGCATCAATTTTCCGTGAAACAGCACGCGGATATATCCCCATATATTGATAAGTGCCAACGCTTCGCGTTCGGTTTTCGAAACGAGCGATTTACTGTACGCCATAAAAACAAGCGGTGTATCATTGGGCAAAAGAAGTATCTCTTCGAGTATCTCCCGCACGCTTTTCCTCTGTAATCGCTTGCCACACGTAGGGCAATAAGGAACACCGAGTTTCGCAAATAAAATACGCAGATAATCATATACCTCCGTCATCGTCCCGACGGTCGAACGAGGACTGCGCGACACACTTTTTTGATCGATGGAAATAGCCGGACTCAAGTTGCGAATCACATCGACATCAGGCTTATCAAATCCATCGAGGAAGTTACGCGCATACGAAGAAAGCGACTCAACATAGCGCCGATTCGCTTCCGCAAAAAGAGTATCGAAAGCAAGAGAAGATTTCCCTGATCCGGAGAGTCCGGTTATCACGACAAGAGCGTTGCGCGGAATATCAACATCCACGTTCTTCAAATTATTGACTCGTGCACCACGAATTTCAATCACCTGTTTTTTCTCTGGCATAGAGTGTCTTGTGGTGTAAAAAAGGCTTGTCTAAAAAATATGCGATTGGTTTCAATGATACACTCTTTTTTGCACGGTGTAAAGGGACCAATCAGATGAGTGAAAATCTCCATTTATGGTTTTCATTATAGATCTCTCAATCACAAGCAACCTTCCTAGGAGCCATTCGTTCGTGAAGCGTTCGAACTTCTCTTATGAGGCTTTTTCGATCCGTCGATGCGATGGCACCATGCTCGAAAAGACTTCAACTCTCCCAAGAAGATTCTTGCGATGAGAGGATCCATTTGAGATTTTCTACAGACTCTCTCTGTCCAAGAATTTTTTGTCGCGTCGCTTGCGATGGAACGTGATAGCAAAACGATGAGCCTCGCTATTTGCCAAAAGAATTTCTTTTTTGAAACGCTTTGTGATCGCTTCCGGTCCGATGAGATGTTCCGCTTGATGTTTACTGTTTTTCACGACTCCAACAATGGGAATAGATAATGCTGATACAGATAAAACTTTCTCCGCTACATCAGACTGGAGAAATGACCCATCAACAACAACGAATTCCGGAAGTGGCCACTCAGAATGCTTCAATCGCCTTGTAAGAATTTCTTCGAGCGCTGTCAGGTCGTTGCCATTATGCTCTCCTCGAAGTTTGAACTGCCGATATTCGCTCGGATTGCCCCGGCTGTTCTGTACCACCGTCATCACCCCGACACTTGATGTGCCTCCGAGGTGTGCCACGTCGTATGCTTCGATACGATGTCCATTGATTTCTCCGATATCATCTTTGATGAGAGCGACGTCTTGGATATGCTGTAATCCGAAGAGTGTTTTTTTAATCTCACCGGCCCGTTCAAATTCCAGATTTTTTATCGCAATGCTCATTTCCTGTTTGAGCTTTTTGACTACTGTTTGCTTGTGTCCTTCAAAGAAAAGTCTGATATGATTGATAATTCTCCCATATTCCCGCGCCGATATCTCTCCGGTACACACTCCCGGACAAAGCCCAATCTGCCTATTGAAACATGGTCGTGATCCTTTCTTGTTATCTGTTAATTGTTGACTGTTAGCTGGTGTGCATTTGTCTCGAAATGGAAACAGCCTCCGAACGATTTTCATTGCTTCACGCAATCCTCCTCCGGATGGAAATGGTCCGAAAACATATTTATATTCTTTTTTCTGTTTTTTGCCTGCCCTGTGAAATTCCGTCTTCGACGGACCAGCTATGCTGGATTTCACGGGGTAAATTAATTGTTGGCTATTCATAACATCACGTCCCCGTACAAGGAGCACACGAGGAAATTTTTCATTAGTGATAACGACAAAATTATAACTCTTGTCATCTTTGGCATCGGTGTTATGCGATGGCTGGTGTATCTTGATAAGGTTCGTTTCAAGGATCAGCGCTTCCAATACGGAATCTGTTCTCGTATAAGCAATAAATCGTGCCCGATCGAGCATTAGTCCAATTTTCGGTCCCCGAATGGCGCTTATGTCACGCGAGAAGTAACTCTTCACCCGATCACGGAGTGATGTCGCTTTACCGATATACAGAAGCTCCTGATTTTCATCAAGAAAAAAGTACACTCCGGGGAATTCCGGCAACATGTTTTTCTTGTGAAATGCCGGTAGCGTATATATTTTCTCCCACAATTTTGTCATACGATTTCTCTTATCACTTCATTCAAGCAGCTTCACGATACAAAAGCAATTGGTGGCCTACATTCTACCTTGAAAGACAGTCCCTCCAATTCTGCAGAGGGGAGTAACTGAAAACAATCTTTTGTCTCTGCTCCAGACCTGTCTGCCGATTTATCTGCCGTAGGCATAACAGGCAGGCAAGTGGAGCAACCAACAAAAAATTCTTTTGGCCATTGCATAGTTGCATTTCAGAAGAGAATTCAAAAAAGCTGTTCTAAGAACACACATTTGGCGGATGAGTTAATCGATACTCTCTCAAAAATTCATTCGGTGTTTTTCCTCCCAGTCCACAGTGTTCAAGATCATTGTAATACATATTCCACCTTCTCATCTTTTTCTGCAAGTCTTCAAAAGATGAGAAAATATTTTGTTCATAGAATTTTCCCTGATCCTCTCTCCTGAGTCTCCACGCAAGTTTCCTTGCACACAGCCTCGTTTTCTTTCGTATGCGAATGATATGTTCTTTGATATGAATAGGAGTCCCTCCTGGCTCAGATTTTGGTCTCGTAGAGTGAGGAATGAGGGACTCCTCACCACCTTTCTTGTACAGGGCAACCCAGCGTTCGAGACTCCTCTTGCTATGAGGACAGACTCTTTCCATATCGATAAGACGTACCTTCTTCTCTATGATAGGAAGTACCTATCTCAGTCTTTCTTCTTGTGTTGTTTCTGTCATATGAATACTTATGATATTTGTAGGACAGTGGGTTATCCACTAGCCTAGCAAAATCGCCATATGTGTGTACATATTACCACAACCTCTTGACTTTTTGTACGAAATGATGTATAATTTACAAAACGAAGTTTCTTAAAAAATGAACCCCCAACCACCGAGAAAGGAACACGAATGACTGACCCCATAATCAAAGGAATGGGAAAAGAAGTTTTTAGTCTCCTTATGGAGCCCGGAATTTTCTCTCTTGAAGATTTCAAGAGGGTCTTCGCCGATGTCGCACACAAGAACGACATCTGGCACCATAAGGAGAAAGATCAATATAATTATTTCTTCCGACAAACAATGAAGGAGGTAAAGTCCCTCATTCGGACAGCAAATAGAAAAAAAGAAAAACAACAAAACACTCCAAAAAAAGAGGGAAAGGGAAAGATTCAGATGCCGGAACTTGATTCAGCTCGGTTGCGATATAATCGAGAACTTTTCTGAACAACGAGATTGCGCGCTCGCGCAATAATCCAGCTCGACTCTTGGGGTTCCCTCCTCCCCGCACAGAAGGGTAAGCTGGATTTTCAAGGGGACGTTACGAAAGATGTGGCATCATATCACGTAGCGTCCCCTCTTTTTTTATCTCACTTTTTACCCCGTTAGAGCTAAAAAACGTTTCAATCTATTTTTGAGATATCTCTTGCCCATTCCTGTTTTAAGATATTTTTCTCGATCAAGGGCATCATTTTTATTTATACAGACTTCATAACCTTTTTCAAATACTGTCCCGTGTACGATCTCGGCATTTGGGCCACTTCTTCGGGCGTACCGACAGCCACGATTTTTCCTCCTCCCGCACCACCCTCTGGTCCGATGTCGATGACATAGTCAGCGGATTTGATAATATCCATATTGTGTTCGATGAGAATGACCGTATTTCCTTTCACCACCAAACTCTCCAGTATTTCAATGAGCTTTCTTACGTCTTCATAATGCAGTCCGATCGTCGGTTCATCGAGCAGATAAATCGTTCGTTCATACATTTTTCGATACAGTTCAGAAGAAATCTTCACGCGCTGTGCTTCACCACCGGAGAGCGTCGTAGCCGACTGTCCGAGTTTCAGATATCCGAGACCGACTTCGTTCAATGTTTTCAAACGATCGGCAATAGCCGGGATATCGACGAAGAATGAGAAGGCCTCTTCGATTGTCATATCGAGCACCTGATAGACGTTCTTGTGTTTGTACAAAATCTCGAGTGTCTCTTTGGTAAAACGCTTGCCATTGCACACATCACACGGCACATAGACGGTCGGCAAGAAATGCATTTCGACAGCGATAAATCCGTTGCCCTCACACGTCTCACACCGTCCCCCGGGACGATTGAATGAAAAACGTCCGGCTTTCCATCCTCGTACCCGAGCCTCTTCGCTCGATGCGAACAGGTCACGGATATGCGTCCAGGCTCCAGTATAGGTTGCCGGATTGGAACGCGGTGTCCTTCCGATCGGACTCTGATCGATCAACACCGTTCGTGAGAGATACTCCGATCCGG